>NZ_CP108352.1:3906770-4207291 GCF_036237275.1 Streptomyces sp. NBC_01353
GAAGGCCAGGTCTCCGGTGCGCAGGAACGTGCGCTCCGGGTGGGCGTCGAGCGTGGCCTCGAAGGTGCGGGCGGTCTCCTCCGTACGCTCCCAGTACCCGGCGGCGACGGACGGGCCGCTGATCCAGACCTCGCCCACCTCGCCCTCGGCGCAGGGGTGGCCGTCGGCGACGACGAGGACCAGGTCCTCGCCCTGAGGGGTGCCGCAGCCGGTCAGCGAGAGACGGGGGCGGGCGTTGTCGCCCGCGGGTTCGGCGCTGCCGCGTTCGAGGGCGGCGCGGTCGAGGTCGAGGACACGGGGGGCTTCCCCGCGGGTCGGGCCGCCGGTGGCGAACAGCGTCGTCTCCGCCAGGCCGTAGCAGGGGTGGAAGGCGCGCGGGGAGAATCCGGAGACCTCGAACGCGGCGGCGAACTGCGCCATGGTGGAGGGGCGGACGGGCTCGGCGCCCATCATCGCGTGGCGCCAGCTGGACAGGTCGAGCGCGGCCCGGTCCTCCTCGCCGATCCGCCGGACGCATTCGAGGTAGGCGAAGTCGGGGGCGGCGGAGACGGTGCCCCGGGTGCGGCTGATCGCGTCCAGCCAGAGCAGGGGCCTGCGCAGGAACGTCATCGGGGCCATCAGGACGCTGGGGAAGCCGGCGTACAGCGGCTGCAGGATGCCGCCGATCAGCCCCATGTCGTGGTACGGCGGGAGCCAGCTCACGCCCCGGCTGTCGGGGCCGGAGTCGACGGCCTGCCCGATGGTGGCCGAGTTGTGCACCAGGTTGTCGTGCCGGACCATCACGCCCTTGGGGCGGCCCGTCGAACCGGAGGTGTACTGGAGGAACGCGAGCGAGTCCGGCCGGGGCCCCCGCCCGTCCCACGTCTCGGCGAGCTCCGCGGGCAGCTCGTCCGTGATCAGCCAGCCGGGGAACGCGGTGGCGGACAGCTCCGGGTACTGCGCGTCGAGGGCGGTCGCGGTGGCCCGGTCGCTGAGCGCGAGCACCGCTCCGGCGTCGGTGGCGGCGGCCAGCACCATCGGTACGCCGTGCCGGCCCGCCGGCAGGTGGACGGGGACGGCGACCACGCCCGCGTACAGGCAGCCGAGGAATCCCACCACGTAGTCCACGCCCGGCGGGTACAGCAGCACCGCCCGCTCGCCGGCGAGTCCGCGCGCACCGAGCGCGGCGGCCACCGTCCTGGCCCTGCGGTCGATGTCCGCGTAGCTCAGGACGAGTTCGCCGGTGTCGGCGAGGAACTCGAAGGCCGTGCGGTCCGGTGTGCCGTCCGCGCGATCGCGCAGGATGTCGACGAAGGTCCCGCCGCGGGGACGGAGCGCTGAGTGCACGGGGGTGCTCCTGGGGGTAGCTGCGGCCGTACGCCGTGACAGCGGGCCGGTCGGGGAAAGGGGCTGGTCAGGCCGGGTTCACAGCAGGGCCGGGGCGGCACAGGCCGCCACGAACGTGCTGAACAGGTGGTCCTCGTGGGCGACTTCGGGATGCCACTGCACGCCCAGGACGAACCGCTTGGCCGGGTCCTCGACCACCTCGGCGAGGCCGTCGTCGCTGAGTCCGGTGACCCGCAGGGAACCGGGGTCGGCGACGCCCTGGTGGTGGTGGGAGTTGACGACGGCCTCGGCGCCGTAGACGGAGGCGGCCAGGGAGCCCTCGGTGAAGCGCACCGGATGCTCGCCGAACACACCGGGCTCCGGGAGGTGCCCGGTGTGACCGAGCACGTCGGGCAGGTGCTGGTGGAGCGTGCCGCCGTAGAGGAGCGTCAGCAGCTGCAGGCCGCGGCAGATGCCGAGGACCGGCAGGTCGCGCTCCAGCGCGCCGCGCAGCAGGAGCAGCTCGCCGGCGTCCCGGCCGAGGGCCGGCGGGTCGGTACGCGGGTGGCGGGGCTGTCCGTAGCGCTCGGGGTCGATGTCGGCGCCGCCGGGCAGCATCAGCCCGTCGAGCCGGTCGAGGACCGCGTCGTCGAGGTCGTCGGGGGGCAGGACGACGGCCCGGCCGCCGTTGGCCGCGATCCCCCGCACATAGCTCTGCTGGATCATCGTCGCCTGGGTGTCCCAGATGTCCCACCGGGCGCGGTCCTGGTAGGCGGCGATGCCGATGACGGGACGGCTCATCGCGTACCGCCTCCGACTCCGGCGGGGACCGGGGCGGGCAGGGCGTCCGGCGAGACCGTGCGCAGCGACGAGGCGCACAGCGCCAGCGCGTCCTGGAGCAGCGGGGAGTCACCGGCGAGCGGAGCGCCGTACGGGGTGCGGGTGCGCAGGGCGGCGACGCGGCGGGCGAGCTCGTCCGCCGGAGCCGTGTCGCGCACGGCGGCCACGAAGACGTCGGCCAGTTCGGTGAAGTCCTCGCCGGAAAGGCCCTGGTAGGTGGCCTCGTTGAGGCCGATGCGGACGCCCTGGCCGGTGAAGCCCGGCAGGCCGGCCATGAAGTTGACGCGCAGTCCGGCGGCGAAGAGCCGGTCGCTGGCCACCTTCGCGGGGACGCCGTCCGCCTCGGGGTCGAGCCACAGCTGGTGTCCCGCGGAGTAGCCTCGGTCGGCGGCCATCACCGTGAGTCCGCGCTCGGTGAGCAGCTGCCCGAAGCGCCGGGTGTGGGCGACGACGGCGCGGGCGTAGTCGGCGCCGCCGAAGTCACGGAACTCGAGCAGGGAGATGCCGAGGCTGATCGTCGCCGCGAAGTGATGGTTGCTGATCATGAAGTCCTGGGTCTCGCGGATGCGCCGCTCGACCTCCTTGTTCCGCGTCAGCAGAACGGCCTTCTGCGGGCCGGGGAACGTCTTGTGGGTGGAACCGCCGAAACTGTCCGCGCCCTCGTCGAGCGGGTTGCGGAACACTCCGGCGAGCACCAGGCCCAGCCAGTGGCTGGCGTCGACGTGCACCAGCGTCTCGGGGCTCACCCGGCGGACCGTGGCCACCAGGCTCGCGACGTCCAGGGGGAAGAGGCAGTGCGACTGGTCGACGTAGAGCAGCGTCGGGCGGACCCGGCCGAGGAGCTCGGCGGCGTGGTCCAGGTCCAGCGCGTGGGGGTCGTCGCCGGTCAGGAACTCGACGCGCAGACCGAGCCGTTCGGCGACCTGCGGGGTCGCGTAGTGGCCGCCGAGGTCCGGGCTGATGGTGACGACGGTGGAGCCGGGCTCGCCACCGAGGGTGGCCAGCGCCAGGGTCATGGCGTTGAGGCCGCTGAGCGGGCGGACGGTGACGTAGTCGGCGCGGCCGAGCTCCTCCAGGAGCGGGACGGTGAGGCCCATCTCCAGGTCGCGCAGGTGCTGGGCGCCGCGGAAGTGCCAGCCGTCCGGGTTGTCGCTCTCGTTGAAGAAGTAGCGGTGGTACGCGTCGAGCATCATCGGCAGCTTCGCTATGCCGGACATGGCCGTCTCGGAGGGGACCATGCTGAGGGTGCGGTTCGCGTGCTCCTCGTTGCGCACGAGCAGCCGCATGACGTCGCCGAGGGTCGGGCTCTCGTACGGCATGGTCTTGTCCTTTCCATCGGTGGTCACGGGTGGGTGGTCCTCTCGTGCAGGCGGGCGCCGGCGACCATCACCTGGCCGAGCGCGATGCCGCCGTCGTTGGTCGGGACCTGCTGGTGGACGTACGCCTCGAATCCCGCCCTGCGCAGCTCGACCAGGCAGTTGACGAGCAGGAACTCGTTGAGGAACACGCCGCCCGAGAGCACGACCTGGGTGGTGCCGAGCGTCCGGCGGATCTCCTCGCACCGCTCGGTCACCATGGCGACCACGGAGGAGTGGAACCGGCGGCTGACGACCTCCGCAGCGGTACCGCGCGCGAGGTCCGCCGCGATCTCGCGGACGACCGGGCGCGGGTCGATCTCGACCACGCCGTCCCGTTCGCCGCGGCCGAAGGCGTACGGCTCGGCCAGGATGAGGTCCCGGCCCAGCAGGCCTTCCAGCTCGATCGGGCCCTGCGCCTCGTACTCGGCGTGGGAGCAGATGCCGACCAGCGCGGCGACACCGTCGAAGAGGCGCCCCATGCTGGAGGCGAGCGGAGCGTTGATCGAGCGCCGCACCATCGTGGTGTAGACGTGCCGGGCCTGCTCGTCCAGGGCGTGCAGGGCGGGGAAGGCCGCGTGGGCGGCGTCCGGGTCGTCGAAGGCATCGAGGGCGAGGGCGAAGCCGGTACGGATCGGCTCCTGGACCGCCTTGTCGCCGCCGAGCAGCGGGATCGGCCGCAGATGGGCGGCGCGGTCCACCGCGGCGAACGAACCGTGCAGGAACTCGCCGCCCCAGATGGTGCCGTCCTCGCCGTAGCCGGTGCCGTCGAAGACGACCCCGAGGGTGGCGCCGTCGAGCCGGTTCTCCGCCATGCAGGAGGCCATGTGGGCGTGGTGGTGCTGGACCGGGAACACCTCGCGCGACGCCTCGTCGTCGGCGAGGACGCGGGAGCGGAAGGAGGGGTGCATGTCGACCGCGACGACGCCCGGCTCCAGCTCGTACAGCTCGGCCAGGTGGGCGGCGGTGTGCCGGTGCGAGGCGAAGGTCTCGTCGTTCTTCAGATCGCCGATGTGCTGGCTGACGTAGACCTCCTGGCCGGAGCCGAGCGCCACGGTGGTCTTCAGCTCGGCGCCGTACGCGAGGATCTGCGGCAGGTCGCCGGCGACGGGGACGGGGTACGGGGCGTAGCCGCGGGCCCGCCGGACGAAGCTGACGAGCGGCTCGGCGAGCTCGGGGTGGACCGAGCGGCGGACGACGGAGTCGTCGACCCGGATGTGGATGTCCCGGTCGTGGTGCAGGACCAGGTCGGCCACCTCGAAGAGGTCGCGCAGCGCCTCGTCGTTGCGATAGGCGATGGGGCTGCCGGAGATGTTGCCGCTCGTCATCACCAGGACGTCGAGTCCGGGCCGTTCGAGCAGCAGATGGTGCAGCGGTGCGGACGGCAGCATCACGCCGAGGTTGGGGTTGCGCGGCGCGATCGACTCCGGCAGGCCGAGTCCGGCGGCCTTGCGCAGCAGGACGACGGGGCGGGCAGGGGAGCCGAGCAGCTCGCCGTCGCCCTCGTCGAGCTCCACGAAGCGGGCGGCGGAGGCGATGTCCTCCACCATCAGCGCGAAGGGCTTGGAGTCGCGGCGCTTGCGCCGACGCAGCAGGGCGACGGCTTCCGCGTTGCGGGCGTCCGCGACCAGGTGGAAGCCGCCGACGCTCTTGACGGCCACGATCCGGCCGGCGGCCAGGGCCGCCGTCGTCGCGGTCAGCGCCTCGTCGTCCCGGGCGATCTCGCCCTCGGGCGAGGCCAGCGTCAGCCGGGGCCCGCAGTCGGGGCAGGCGTTCGGCTGGGCGTGGTAGCGCCGGTCTGCGGGGTCCTCGTACTCCGACCGGCACCGCTCGCACATCCGGAAGACCGCCATGGTGGTCTGTTCCCGGTCGTACGGCAGGCGCCGGATCAGCGAGTAACGGGGCCCGCAGTGCGTGCAGTTGGTGAAGGGGTAGCGGTGCCGGCGGTCCGCCGGGTCCCGCACCTCCGCCAGGCACGCGTCGCACACGTGCGAGTCGGGCGCCACGATGGTGCCGGCCCGGCCGTCGCGTACGCTCTCGCGGATCTCGAACCCGCTGTACGCGTCGGCCGGTGCCAGGTCGTCGCGGCTCTCGATCCGCACCTCGTTGACCCGCGCCAGCGGCGGGGCCTGGGTGCTCAGCGCCTCCTGGAAGGCGCCGAGCACGTCGGACGGTCCGCACACCAGAGTCTGCACACCGTGGTTGTCGTTGAGCACCCAGCCGGTCAGTCCGAGTCGGTGGGCGAGGGTGTGGACGAAGGGCCGGTAGCCCACGCCCTGCACCACGCCGTTGACCCGGATCAGCCACTGGCTCGGACGGGAGTCGTGGACGCTCTCCACGGACCCGGTGTCGGTGATCTGCTGCACTGGACCGCTCCGCTCAGCAGAGACGCGGGAGTTCCGCGCCCTGCAGTTCCTCGATCGTCTGGACCTTGCCGTCGGCGCCGGTCATCTCGACCGCGGCCTCGGCCCGGTCGGTGATCTCGCCGATGACCACGGCGTGCTTGCCGTACGGGTGCGCGTGCAGGGCGGCCAGGACCTCGTCCACCGCCTCGGGGGCGACGAAGAGGGCGAGGCAGCCCTCGTTGGCGGCGTTGATCGGGTTGATGCCGAGCATGTCCGAGGCCATGCGGGTGGCGAACTCGATCGGCAGGTCCTCCTCCCGCACCGAGACGACCCGGCCGACGGCCGAGGAGTACTCGTGCAGGACGGCGTTGAGGCCGCCGCGCGTGACGTCGCGCATGGAGTGCACCGCACCGCGCTCGATCAGCTCGTCGAGGCCCGCGATCATCCCGTTCAGCGGCGCGCAGTCGCTGAGGACGTTGGTCTCGAAGCCGAGGCCCTCGCGGACGGACAGCAGGTGGACGGTGTGGTTGCCGATCGGACCGCTCAGGATGATCCGGTCGCCGGGGCGGACCGAGGTCATGCGCAGCGGCTCACGGTGGAAGACGCCGACGCCGGTGGTGTTGAGGAAGATCTGGTCCGCCTCACCCACGCCGACGACCTTGGTGTCACCGGCGACGATCTTGACGCCGGCCTCCTTGGCGGTGTCCCGGATCGACTCCAGGACGCGGTGCAGGGTGGAGATCGGCAGACCGGTCTCCAGGATCATCGCCAACGTCAGGTACTCGGGCTTCGCGCCGACCACGGCAAGGTCGTTGACCGTTCCGCAGACCGCGATCTTCCCGATGTCGCCGTTTCCGAAAAGCGGCGGGTCGACGACGAAGGAATCGGTGGTCAGTGCGATGTTGCCGGCCGGGACCGGCAGCATCGCGCTGTCTTCCATTTCTCCTGTGTAGACGTCCCCCAGCACACCCACCACGAAATCGACCAGCTCCCGACTGAGTCGGGCCCCGGTGCCGTGGTCAAGGACGATCTTCTGATCCAGCAAGGACTTCGTGCTCATTGCAGCGAGCCGTCTCTTTCGGCTGTAGGTGGATGGCGCGACGGAGGAGGACCCTGCCGTCTGCCGGTTCTTCAGGAATTCCGGGTCACGGGGTCTGGACGACCTTGCGGGGCAGCGCGCCCTCGCTGTCGATCACGCGCAGGATCTCGTCGGAGTCGACGACCGTCGCGCAGTAGCCGGCCAGCCAGTCCAGGGCGCGGACCTTGTCGGCCTCCTTGGCGGAGACGACACAGTCGCTGGGGACGTAGACGTTGTAGCCGCGGAAGAAGGCGTCGGCGGCGGTCGTCTGGACGCAGATCTGGCCCTGCATGCCCGTCACCAGGACGGTGTCGACACCGAGCGCCTGCAGGCGCTCGTGCAGGTCGGTCTCGTAGAAGCCGCTGTCCTTGTTCTTCTCGACGAGGATGTCGGTGTCCTCCAGGAAGACCGGGAGGATCTCCGCGCCCTTGCTGCCCTTCTGCGAGGGGACGATGCCGTTGTGGAGCTCCACGTTCGGGTCGTCGGGCAGGTTGATCAGCTGCAGGTGGACGACGTGGTGACCACGCTTGCGCATCTCGTGGAGGAAGCCGGAGAAGGCCGGGGTGGCCTCGGTGACGGCGTCGATGCGCTCCTGGTTCTTGTGGACCATGTCGTACTGGAGGTCGTTGGTGAGAACAGCGATCTTGCTCATTCGTATCTCCTCGAAAAGCGAGCGTGGATTCCTCGCGGAGCTTCTCCGCGAGGCGCATTCCATGGGCCGAAGAATCTCCCGGAAACCAGGTCCGTAAGTAGTCGGGGAAACCCCCGACCCCCGGCCCCGACATCACCCGAAGACGCGGTGCTCCGGGGTGTGTGCCATTTCGGCCAGAAGGCCGTGGTATTCCCTCATCAGTTCCTCGATGCGGCCGGCGGTGAACTGCTCGGTGCGGTAGAGGACGATGCAGTGGGCGCGCTCGGCGTCGTGGCGCAGCCGGATGTTGAGGGGGCGCAGCACGTGCTGCCGTTCGGGGATCAGCGGCTCCATCCGCAGGTCCCCGAGCGTGTCCGGGGTGTCGAACTCCTCCTCTGCGGTGAACTGCACGTGGAACAGCCGGGCCAGCAGCCCCGGGTCCGGCAGGTGCGGCTCCAGCAGGTGCGGCGGCAGGTCGTGGCGTGCGAAGTCGGCGGCCGTGCCGGCCTTGATCTGCTCCAGGAGCTCGCCGAGCGTCGGGTCGGCGGACAGATCGGTGCGGACGATCACGTCGTTGGAGAAGTCCGCGACGAGATCGCGTACGTCGCTGGTGTCGCGGAACGAGATCGGTGCCCGTACGCAGATGTCGCGCTGGCCCGAGCGGCGGGCGAGCAGCGCCGTGAAGGCGGTGAGGCCCACCGTGTACAGCGTGGTGGCGCGCTCGGTCGCGAGCCGGCGGATCGCCGCGTACAGCTCGTCGGGCATCGGTACGTCGACGCCGGCGCCCCGCTGGGAGGGGACCGGGGGCAACTCCAGGTCGTCGGGGAGCACGGCCGGTTCGGCTCCCGCGAGCCGCTCCGTCCAGTAGGCGATCAGCTCGACGCCGCGCGGCCCGTCGAGCCGCTCGCGGTGCCAGGCGGCGAAGTCGGCGAACTGTACGCGCAGCGGCTCCAGAGGCGCGGGTACGCCTGCCTGGGCGGCGGTGTAGTGGGCGCCGAGGTCGCGCACGACGACCTCCACCGTCCGGGCGTCACCGATGATGTGATGCACCATCAGGAAGACGATGTGGTCGTCGTCGGCGAGCCGGAGCAGCTTCAGCCGGGCGAGCGGCCCGTGCTCCAGGTCGAAGGGCCGGTCGCCCTCCTCCCACACGAACGCCGCGAAGTCCTCCGGGGCGGCCGTCTCGATCACCTCGACCGGCAGCCGCAGGGTCGGGGCGACCACCTGGGTCAGCACCCCGGCCTCCACCCGCAGCGAGCTGCGCAGGGTCTCGTGCCGGGCCACGACCGCGTTCCAGGCCTCCTCGAGGAGCGGGACGTCCAGCACGCCGTACAGCCGTACGGCGGCCAGGATCGCCGGCGCGGGTCCCGCGCTGTCCGCGAGCCCCTCCCACATGCCCTCCTGGGTGACCGCGGCCCGGAACCTCAACTCCCCCGCCGGCCGCGGAAGCACCCGTATGCCGTCGGCGGCGGCCCCCCGTCGGCGACGCATCAGCGCCGCCTCCAGGCGGGCGCGGGCCGCCTGATCCGTCCTGTCCAGCTGTGCTCGCGTCATGCACCGATGGGACCAACCCGGCGGTGTCCCGGGCAGTCAGGAGGATCCCCGACGACCGCGGGCTCGAGCGCCGCCGCCGTAGCGTTCACGTGCAGCCCATTGCAATGAAGAGCAGGGATCCATTGCGTTAGCTTTCAAGACGTTGCAACGATTTCCTTGCTCTGACCTGCAATGATGACAGCCATGCGCAACGTATCTGTTGCCGAAGTTGTGAACGCAACGTAGCTTTTCCCTCATCGGAAACAGCGAGCGGACGGAAACGCCCGCCGCAGAAGAAGGAGAAGCATCATGCAGAAGTTCGACACCCCCGCCCCGGTCTCCACCGTCCTCGACATCCCCGCCGGACGCGTCCAGATCATCGCCGCCGACCGCACCGACACCACCGTCGAGGTCCGGCCCACCAACGCCTCGAAGAGCCGCGACGTGAAGGCGGCGGAGCAGACCACGGTCGAGTACACCGACGGAGCCCTGCGGATCGCCGTCCCGGCGAAGAACCAGTACCTCGGCCCCTCCGGATCCATCGAGGTCACCGTGCAGCTGCCCGCCGGCTCCCACATCGACGCGAAGGCGGCGAGCACCCAGTTCCGGGCCGTCGGCCGCCTCGGCGACATCGCCTTCGACGGCGCCTACCACCACATCAAGATCGACGAGGCCGCGAGCGTCCGCCTCACCGCGACCGACGGCGACGTCGAGGTCGGCCGCCTCGGCGGACCCGCGGAGATCACCGCCATGAGGGGCGACATCCGGATCGCCGAGGCCATCCGCGGCAAGGTCGTCCTGACCACCCAGCAGGGCGACATCTCGGTCGGCGCCGCCGCCGGGGTCTCCGCCTCCCTGGACGCCGGCACCTCCTACGGCCGCATCAGCAACAACCTCAAGAACGACGGCACCACCGAACTCGCCATCCACGCGACCACCACCCAGGGCGACATCGCCGCCCGCAGCCTGTGACCCGCAGCCCCGACCCCGCAACAACGACAAGGAGCAGCACCATGACGAACCCGGCCATCGCGGCGAACGGGCTGCGCAAGTCCTACGGCGACAAGGTCGTGCTCGACGGCATCGACCTGGCCGTCCCTGAAGGAACCGTCTTCTCCCTGCTCGGCCCGAACGGCGCCGGCAAGACCACCGCCGTCAAGATCCTCTCCACCCTCATCACCGCCGACGCCGCCTCCGGCGAGATCCGCGTCGGCGGCCACGACCTCGCCGCCGAACCGCAGGCGGTGCGGGCGGCGATCGGCGTCACCGGGCAGTTCTCCGCCGTCGACGGCCTGATCACCGGCGAGGAGAACATGCTCCTCATGGCGGACCTGCACTGCCTGTCCAAGCGGGAGAGGCGGCGGGTCACCGCCGAACTGCTGGAGCGCTTCGACCTGGTGGAGGCCGCGAAGAAGCCCGCGGCCAGCTACTCCGGCGGTATGAAGCGCCGCCTCGACATCGCCATGACGCTGGTCGGCAACCCGCGGATCATCTTCCTCGACGAACCCACCACCGGCCTCGACCCGCGCAGCCGCCACAACATGTGGCAGATCATCCGCGAGCTCGTCACCGGCGGCGTCACCGTCTTCCTCACCACCCAGTACCTCGAGGAGGCCGACGAACTCGCCGACCGCATCGCGGTGCTGAACGACGGGAAGATCGCCGCCGAAGGCACCGCCGAGGAACTCAAGCGGCTCGTCCCCGGCGGACACGTCCGACTCCGCTTCACCGACCCGTCCACCTACCAGGCGGCCGCCTCCACCCTGCGCGAGGTCACCCTCCCCCAAGCTCTCGACTTCGCTCGAGCAGGGGGTACCCCCACCGACGAGACGCTGACACTGCAGATCCCCAGCGACGGCAGCCAGCGCGACCTGCGCTCCATCCTCGACCGCCTCGACACGGCCGGCATCGAGGCCGACGAACTGACCGTGCACACCCCCGACCTCGACGACGTGTTCTTCGCCCTGACCGGCCCGGCCACCATCCCCAGCCAGCCCAACCAGCCCAAGGAGAACGTCCGATGAGCTCCCTGTCCCTCGCCGTGCGCAACTCCTCCACGATGCTCCGCCGCAACCTCCTGCACGCCCGGCGCTACCCGTCGCTGACCCTGAACCTGCTGCTCACCCCGGTCATGCTGCTGCTGCTCTTCGTCTACATCTTCGGCGACGTGATGAGCGCCGGCATGGGAGGCGCCGACCGCTCCGCCTACATCGCCTACGTCGTCCCGGGCATCCTGCTGATGACCATCGGATCCACCGTCATCGGCGCCGCGGTGTCCGTCGCCACCGACATGTCCGAGGGCATCATCGCCCGCTTCCGCACCATGGCCATCCACCGCGGCTCCGTGCTCATCGGGCACGTCATCGGCAGCGTCCTGCAGTCGGTCGCCAGCGTGGTCCTCGTCGGCGCCGTCGCCGTCGCCATCGGCTTCCGCTCCACCGACGCCACCCTCCTGGAGTGGCTGGCCGCCTTCGGCCTCCTCGCGCTCTTCGCCCTGGCCCTCACCTGGATCGCGGTCGGGATGGGCATGGCCAGCCCGAACGCCGAGGCCGCCAGCAACAGCGCGATGCCACTGATCCTCCTGCCGCTCATCTCCAGCGCGTTCACCCCGATCAACGCGATGCCGGGCTGGTTCCAGCCCATCGCCGAGTACCAGCCCTTCACCCCGGCCATCGAGACCCTGCGCGGTCTGCTCCTCGGCACCGAGATCGGCCACAACGGCTGGCTCGCCCTCGCCTGGTGCCTGGTCCTCGCGGCACTCGGCTACCGCTGGTCGACCGCCTCGTTCAAGAACGACCCGAAGTAACCGGCATGAACACGCGGGCCGTCCCCGCAACCCGAACCGCCCCAGGGCGGCGCACCCCGACACCACGTCGGAGTACGCCGCCCCGTCGGCGTTCCCGGCCGGCTCGTCGCCGACGACGGTTCCGTCGATCCCCGAGGCCGCTGTCCCTCACTCGCCTGCGGCGAACCTGGCCAGTCCGGCAGGCGTACGGAGGCGGTACACCTCTCGCACACCGACGACGAGGTCGCGGTCCTTCAGCAGCCGTACGATCCGCAGCGCGAGAAGCGAGTTGCCGCCGAGCTCGAAGAAGTCGTCGTCCGGCCCCACTCCGGCGTGGAACAGCTCCCGCCAGACCCCGAGCACCCCGTCCAGCGCCGGGTCGCCTGCGGCCGCGGGCGCGGGCGCCGTGGGAGCCGCGACCGGGCCTGCCTCCGGGGTCCTGTACGGCGCGGTGTCGGGCGCCGGGAGACGGGCCGTGTCCACCTTGCCGTTGACGGTCAGCGGCAGCGCGTCCACCCGGGTCAGGGTCGTCGGCATCATGTACTCCGGCAGCACACGCGCGGCGTGCCGCCGCACCTCCGCCGTGTCCGCGCCGTCGAGGACCGTGTACGCGTCCAGACGGACCTCCCCGGCCTCGTCCCGGCCCAGGACCACGGCCGCCGCGACGACGGCCTCGTGGGCGAGCAGGACGTTCCTGATCTCGCCCAGTTCGATGCGGTAGCCCCGTACCTTCACCTGGTCGTCGAGACGGCCCAGGTGTTCGAGACGGCCGTCCGGGAGGAGCGCGCCGAGGTCGCCGCTGAGGTAGAGACCGCCGGTGCCGTCGGGGTCGGCGACGAAACGGCGGGCGGTGAGCTCGGGCTGGTTCAGGTATTCCAGAGCCACCCCGTCGCCGGCCACCGCGATCTCCCCGGGCGAGCCCGGAGGCAGCAGCCTGCCCCGGCCGTCCAGGACCCGCACGGACCAGCCCGGGATCGCCCGGCCCACGGAGCGCGAGCCGGTCAGCGCCTCGGCGCGGGTGACGGTCTGCGCGGTGACGTGCACGGTCGTCTCGGTGATGCCGAACATGTTGACCACCCGGCACGTCGACTCCGGGTGCGCGTCGAACCAGGGGGTCAGCGACCGGGCGTCCAGCGGCTCCCCACCGAAGATCACCAGCCGGACGTCCAGCGGGCCCCGCCCCGGCGCGCGCTCCAGTTCGAGGAGGCGGGCGAAGGCCGACGGCGTCTGGTTGAGGACGGTCACCCGCTCCTTGGCGAGCAGCTCACGGAAGTCCTCGGGAGAACGACAGGTCCAGTACGGGACGACCACGAGCCGCCCGCCGGTGAGCAGACACCCCCAGATCTCCCAGACCGAGAAGTCGAAGGCCGCCGAGTGGAACCAGGACCAGACGTCGTCCGGCCCGAGGCCGAAGTCGGGACCGGTGGCGCTCACCAGGTCGGACACGTTGCGGTGCGGGACGACCACGCCCTTGGGCCGGCCCGTGGAACCCGAGGTGTAGATCACGTAGGCGGGGTCGTCGGGCCCGGTGCCGGAGGCCGGCGGCTCCTCGGGCGCGCCCTCGGCCAGCTCCTCCAGTCGGGCCAGGGGAACGGCGATGCCCGCCGCGAACGGCGTCGTCTCCGTCTCCGCGATGCCGACCAGGACGACCTTCAGGCCCGCGTCCTCCGCGGTGTAGGCGAGGCGTTCGGCCGGACTGGTGGGGTCCATGGGTACGTAGACGGCGCCGGCGGTCAGGACGGCGAGCAGGACGACGACCAGATCCGCGCCGCGGTCCAGGCAGACCCCGACCCGGTCGCGCGGGGCGACCCCGAGGCTCCGCAGGGCGTGGGCAAGGCGGCCTGCCCTGCGGGCGAGCTGACGGTAGGTCACCGTGGTGTCGCCGTCGACCAGGGCGACGGCGTCGGGGCCGGCGGCGGCACGGGCCAGCACCTGCTCGTGCACGGTTCCCGCGCGGCGGCCGGTGGTACGCGGGGTGGCGCCCAGGTCGAGGATGCGGCGCCGTTCGCCGGCGTCGACGACGTCCACGTCGGCGAGCCTGCGGTCCTGGTTGCCGGTGGTCAACTCCGCCACGGCGGTGATGAATTGGCGCACAAGAATCTCCGCCCGCCAGTCGGGGACGTCCTGCGGCCGGTACCAGGCGGTGACGGAGCGCGGGGTGGCGTGCACGGTCAGGACGTGCCGGGGGTCGAGCGGGGGCAGGTGGTGCGGGTACGGGTCCACGCGCACGGCGAAGCGGACGCCGTCGGCGTCGGGTCGCCGTTCACCCGCCCGCGCGCGGTACTCCGCGACCGTACGGTCCTCGTCGGCCTCGACGGGCAGGGCTGCGGTGTACGCCTCCCCCTCCTCCGTGCGGACATCGAGGACCGGCCGCTGCGCGGCGCACGTCCGGGCCAGGACCAGCCCGAACGCGGCGATCAGGTCGGCGGGCGGGACGTCCGGGATCTCGACCGGAAGCATGGCGAGGGCTCCGTCGAGGGGCGCGGGGGCGGGGACCGGTGCGGGCTCGGCCGACCCGTCCCCGACCAGCGCGGCGGCGACCTCGCCGAGGGGCCGGTCGCCGGCCAGCACGAGCTCGCGCACGCCGTCCGTGTACTCCAGCACCACGGCCCGCACGTCGGCCCCGCCGAGTGGCGCGTGCAGCTCGGCGGCGCGCCGCCGCTCGGCGAGGGGTCCGTCCGACGGCCCGTCGACGGGCTCCGTCCACAGCCGCACCCCGTCCACACGTCCATCGACGACGGCGCCACCGGGCACCCGGTAGACGGCTCCATGAGGGGACATCCCGCGCCCGACGGCGCCTCCGGCACGCTCCGATGACACGTCAACTCCTGAAGATCCTGGAAGAAAGGGGGAAAGGCAGATCTGGCCGGGCGGCGGACACCAGGGCCGGGGCCCGGAGGCCCGGGGGGTCAAAGCCCGGGGCCCGGGGACCCGGGTGCCAAGGCCCAGGGCGGGGGCCGGGGCCCGGGGGACCAAAGCCCGGGGCCCGGAGGCCCGGGGGGTCAAAGGGGGGCCCGAGGGCCAATGCCCAGGGCCCGGTGGCCCGGGTGCCAAGGCCCAGGGCGGGGGCCAGGGCCGGGCCCACGGGGACCAAAGCCCAGGGCCCGGAGGCCCGGGGGGCCAAGGCCCAGGGCCCGGGGGGGCCAAGGCCCCGAGGGCCAAGGCCCCGGCCGACGGTGCTCAGCGGATGCTGTAGCCGCCGTCGACCGTGACCACGCTTCCGGTTGCCGACCGGGACTCGTCCGTCGCGAGCCAGACCACCGCTCCGGCCACGTCCTCGGCCTCCACAAGGGCGTTCGTCGGTTGTTGGGTGATGAACGCCTCCTCGTGCTCGGCCGGGTCGAGGCCGATGCTGCGGCCGATCTCCGCCAGCATCCGGCCCTCGCCGTGGCCGGTGTCGCGCACCGAGCCGGGGCAGACCGCGTTGACCCGTACCCGGTACGGCGCGTAGTCCAGCGCCGCGGCCCGGGTCAGGCCGATCAGACCGTGCTTGGAGGCGACGTACCCGGCGAAGTTGCGGTAGCCGACAAGACCCGCGGTGGAGGCGATGTTGACGATGGAGCCGGCCCGTCGCCGGGTCATCCCCGGGCCGACCGCCTTGATCAGGCGCCAGGGCGCGTTGAGGTTGGTGTCCATCATCACGGACCAGTCGCTCTCGCCGACCTCGTGCACGATGCGCCCCGAAGGACCGGCGATCCCCGCGTTGTTGACGAGGACGTCCACCTTCCCGAAGCGGGCCTCGGCCTCGGCGACGACCCGTTCCGCCTCCTCCTCGCGGCGCACGTCCGCGCGTACGGTCAGGACCGCGGCCCCCCGCTCGCGGCACAGCCGCGCCGTGTGCTCCAGCTGGGCGGCCGACGCCATCGGGTACGGCACCTCGGCCACCTCGGCCGCGATGTCGACGAGGACGAGCGCGGCCTGCTCCTCGGCCAGCGCGAGCGCGCACGCCCGCCCGATGCCGCGCCCCGCGCCGGTGACGACGGCGCACTTGCCGGTCAGCCGGCCGGTCACGAGGCCGCTCCGTCGGCGGTGGCCGCCGCCACGAGGTCGAGCAGCGCGGCCCACCCGTCGACCAGGTACATGTGCCCGCCGTCGATCTCCGTCTGGTCGAAGCCGGCCGAGGTGATCTCCCGCCATTCGGCGAGCTCGGTCGCCGACACCAGGTCGTCGGAGCGACCGCGTACGGCGAGGACCGGGACGTCGAGCGGACCGGCGGCGGTGTGGACGTAGTTCTCGTGCATCGCCACATCGGTCCGCAGCGTGGGCAGGATCAGCTCCCGTAGCTCCGGCTCGTCGAGGGCGGGGTGCTTGTAGCCCGCGATCTCGGCGACACCGGCCACGAAGTCGTCGTCGGGCAGCCCGGTGACCCGCCCGGCCCGTGGGGTCCCGGGCCGGTTGGAGCCGCTCACCACGAGGGTCGCCGCGGTGTCGGGCGCCTTCTCGGAGAGCCTGCGGACGGTCTCGTACGCGAGGAGCGCGCCGTAGCTGTGGCCGAAGACGGCCACGCGCTCGGCGCCGTCGATCTCGGCCAGCAGCTCGGGCACGATGCGCGCCATGAGGGTGTCCAGGTCGGTGCACTCCTCCTCCGCGAGTCGGCGCTCGCGGCCGGGGAGCTGCACGGGAACGACCCGCAGGTCGTCGCGGTGGCCGAGCCAGGGGTGGAAGAAGCTGGCGCCCGCCCCGGCAGGGGGGAAGCACAGCACGGGAACGGGTACGGGCGTGGACATGTCTCTCCAGGGTTCGGTTCAGGCGGTTCAGACGGCGGCCGGGCCGGTACCGGCGTCGGCCTCGTCGGCCTGTTCCGCCGCCAGCTCCTCGAGCAGCCGCCAGGCGACCTCCTCGACGGTGAAGTTCGCGTACAGGTCGCGGACCGCGAGCCCGATGCCGAACTCCTCGCGCAGCCGGGCCGTCAGCCGGACCGCGGCCAGCGACTGACCGCCGAGGTCGAAGAAGTTGTCGTGCACCCCGACGCGTTCCCGGCCGAGGAGCTCCGCCCAGATCAGGGCCACCTCCTCCTCCAGGGATGTGCGCGGCGCCACGTAGGCGGCCGGTCCTCCGACGGCCTGCGGCGACACGACGGCCGGGGCCGGGGACGAGGCCTCCGGAGCGGACCGTGCCGGCTCCGTGGGGCCCTTCAGGCCCGGGACCTGCGACAGGGGCAGCGGCGAGAGGTCGGCCAGCCACTCCCACGCCGCCAGCAGGTCCTCGCCCAGCGCCGCCACCGTGGCCGCGTCGAACAGCCCGCTGTCGTACTCCAGCACGCCGTGCAGCACCTCGGAGCCGGGCCGCAGGTCGAGGACGAGCGGGGCCTTGGCCGTGCCGATCCCCACCGGGATCTGTTCCCACTCCAGGCCCGCCGGGCTCCAGTTCTCCTCGCGAGGGGACTGCAGCACCATCATCACCCGGCCGTCGGCGGTCCGTTCGCGCTCCGCGCCCGGCCCGCCGATCAGGTTCGCCGCCTGCTCGTAGGGCAGTTCCTCGTGGTCGTACGCGCCGAGGCAGGTCTCCCGCACGCGGGCGAGCACCGTGCGTGCGTCCGGGTCGCCGGACAGGTCGGCCCGCAGCAGCAGAGGATTGACGAAGTACCCGATGATCTCTTCGAGTTCGGGGCGGGAGCGGCCGGAGACCGGGGAGAGGACCGTCATGTCCTCCTGCCCGCACCACCGGCCGAGCAGGACGTCGAAGCCGGCGAGCAGGACCATGAACAGGGTGGCGTCGCCGTCACGGGCGGCCGCCTCCAGCCGGGCCCGCAGCGACGCCGGCACCGTGAACTCGTGCAGGCCACCGGCCGAGGGGCCGCGTTCCGCACCGTCCGCCGGCCGGGGAAGGGCGAGGGGGGTCGCGCCCGCCAGCCGCCCGGACCAGTAGTCGGTCAGCCGGTCGAGCCGCGCGCCGCTCAGCAGGTCACGCTGCCAGACAGCGAAGTCGGCGTACTGAATCGGTAGTTCGGGAAGCTCCAGCGGCTCCCCCGACGCCTCGGCGGCGTAGTGCAGCAGCAGCTCGCGCAGCAGGATCGCCGTGGACTCGCCGTCGGTGATGATGTGGTGCATCACCAGCACGACGACATGGTGGTCCGCCGCGAGCCGCAGCAGCCGCAGACGCACCAGCGGGCCCGCCGCCAGGTCGAACGGCGTCTCGATCTCGCGCTGGACGAGCGCGTCCACCTCCTCCGCGGTCACGTCGACCACCGGCACGGTCAGCGGCGGGACCGGGCCGATCACCTGGACCGGCACACCCGCGTCGAGCCGGAAGACCGTCCGCAGCGTCTCGTGGCGCGCGGCCACCGCGTTGAGCGCCGCCGTCAGGGCCGGTACGTCGAGTGCGCCGCGCAGCCGGACACCCGCGACCACGTGGTAGGCCGAGCGGCCGGGGTCGATCTGGTGCTGCAGCCAGAGGCTCTGCTGGGCGAACGACGTGGTGATCGCCAGCGACTGCTCAGCCATCGGGAGTGGACCTCCTGGGTCGGACGGGGACCGGTCCACCGCATCCTGTGCGCTCCCGTGCCCGCGCCGGGAGTCGGGAAGACCCCTGACTGACCAGGCGCTCCGCGCGATGCCAGAGTTGCTGCCTCCATACGTCACGGAGGCCCCCACATGCAGTACCGCCCGATGAACGAGAGCGATCTGGACGCCGTCCTCGCCTGGGACGTCAAGGAGCCCGTCTCCTGGATCGACGCCGACCGCTACCGCGAGGAGACCGCGGCCCGGCAGTGCCGCCCGGAGTGGACGTGGATCGCGGAGGAGGACGGCCGGATCCTCGCACGGGCCCTGTGGTGGGGCCGCTCGGACAGCGAGCGTCCGATCACCCTGGACTGCCTGACCGTCCACGAGTCGGTCGCCGATCCGGCCGCCGTCGCCGCCGAGCTGCTCGGGGCCGCGCACGCGGTCTTCGCCGAGCAGGGGGCCGCCACCCCGCCCGCGTACAACATCATGCTTCCGCAGGACGAGGGCGACGAGGCCGGCCGCACCGCGGCCGCCGCCTGGCGCGAGGATGCGGCCCGGCGCGCGGGGCTGAGCGAGCGGATCCAGCGGCTGCGGTTCGAGTGGGCGCCGGAGGCCGGTGTCCCCGGGCCCTCGGACCGGCTCGTGTTCACCGCCGAGCCCGACGACGAGGCGTTCGTCGAGGTGTTCCGTCAGGTCGCGCGCGGCAGCCTGGACAGCGAGACCATCGCCAACGTCGCGTCCATGGGCGAGGAGGGCGCCGCCCGCGACGACCTCGAGTTCTACACGGGCTGCCCCGGCAAGCGGGAGTGGTGGCGGCTCGCGCACACCCCGGACGGGCAGCTCGCCGGCTTCGCGATCCCCTCCCGTACCCCGTACGGGCCGAACGTCGGCTACCTCGGGGTCGTCCCCGAGCTGCGCGGCCGACGCTACATCGACGACGTCCTCGCCGAGATCACCCGCTTCCACGCGGGTGAGGGCGCCGAGCGGATCACCGCCACCACGGACTCCACCAACGTCCCGATGGCGAACGCCTTCCGTCGTGGCGGATACCGCGTCAGCGAGATCCGCGTGATCCTCGCGGCGCCCGCCGCCTGACCCGCCCGGACGGCGCTGTCAGGGGTTCCCCCGACTGCTGCGGATCGGTGGGCGCGGCCAGGATCGGAAGCGTGGAGGTACGGACGGACCGTGCTCCCGATCCAGTGAGAGGCAGCCCACCGTGTCCGACGCGTTCGCCCCGACCACGCTTGCCGCCGCCGAGTCCCGCGCGGCGGACGACCTGTCCGCCCAGGGATACCACCTGCTGTCCGCGGCCCCGCAGTCCGAGCTCGTCGGCGCCGGCGCCGAGGACTGGGCCCGCTTCGCCCGCCACTGGGACGACCTCACCGTCGACCGCTACATGCGCGACAACGGCACCTACCGCTACCGCCGTTACGGTCACTTCCACCTCGACGCCGCGGCAGGGACGCTGACCGCTCAGCCGCACGCCCCCTACGCGCAGGACCTCACCGTCAACCCGCTCAACGGCGGCCAGCAGCGCCACTTCGACCCGCTCACCGAGGAGTTCCTCGCCGATCCGCTGACCCGGGCGACGGTGCTCACCCTGGGCCGGATCTTCTCCGCCGCCGAGGGCGTCTCGGCGTGGGACGTGAAGCTGCACCCGTTCCGCATCGTGACCAGTCCCGGCCAGGTCGGCAAGCCCGCCCCGCAGGGCAGGCACCGCGACGGCTCGACGTACGTCACGTCGCTGCTGGTCAACCGGCACAACGTCGTCGGCGGCGAGTCCTCCCTGTACAGCGAGGACGGTGCGCAGCTGCTCGCCGTGACCCTGGCCGAGCCGGGCGACCAGCTCCTGGTGGACGACCGCCGCGTCCTGCACGACGTCACCGCTCTGCAGCCGGCGGATCCCACGGCGCCCGCCCACCGCGACGTGCTGATCGTCGACTTCGACCTGCTCTGAGCCGCGCCGAAAGCTCCACCGCCCCGCCACCCCAGGCGATCCCGCCGCCCGCCGCCGCCGACCTTGACGCCCCAGGAGTGACCGACCGATGTCCGAGTTGAACCGCGCGATCAGCGAGCTGTCCCCGGAGCGGCGCGCCCTGCTGAGCCTGCGGCTCGCCCGGGGACGGGCGCGGCAGGACGCCGTGCCCCGGCTGCCGCGCACACCCGGCGTCAGCCGCCACCGCGCCTCCCAGGGCCAGGAGCGGCTGTACTTCCAGCATGAGCTGGCCCCCGACGCCGTCACGTACCTGCTGCCCATCGTGCTGCGGCTGCGCGGCGAGCTGGACGAGGACGCCCTGCGCACGGCCCTGGGGACCGTGGTCGACCGGCACGAGGCGCTGCGCACCGGCTTCGAACTGACCCCCGACCAGGGCCTGACGCAGGTCGTCCACGACCCGGGCGCGGTCACCGTCGGCCTGGTGGCCGAGGACGTGGCCGCCGCCGACGTCGACGCCCTGGTCGCGGAGCTCACCACGCGGCCGTTCGACCTCGCCGTGCCCGGTCTGCTGCGCGCGGGACTCTGGCGGCTCGGCGAGGACTCCCAGCGGACCCGCGGCTGGGTGTTCGCCCTGTGCGTGCACCACATCGCGGTCGACGGCTGGTCCCTCGGCGTGCTGGTCGACGAGCTGATGGAGGCGTACACCGCGGCCGTCGAGGGCCGCGCCGCCGTCCTGCCCGAACTGCCGGTGCAGTACGCGGACTTCGCCGCCTGGCAGCGCGAGCGCACCGACGGTGAGGAGGCCGGCGAACACCTCGCGTACTGGCGCGAGGCCCTGGCGGGCGCCTCCGAGCTGCACCTGCCCGGCGACCGGGCCCGCCCCGGCGAGCCCTCGTACCGGGGCGGCGCCGTGCCGCTGCGGCTCTCCCCCGACCTGACCGCCCGCCTCACCGCACTGGGACAGTCCGAGCAGACCACCCTGTTCAGCGTCCTGCTCGCCGCGTACGCGGTGGTCCTGCACCGCTGGTCCGGCCAGCGGGACCTGGTCGTCGGCGCCCCCGTCGCGGGCCGCTCGCGCCCCGAACTGGAGCGTCTCGTCGGCTTCTTCGTCAACACCCTGCCGCTCCGCCTCGACGTGGACGGCGCCGCCCCGTTCCGCGCGCTGCTGCGCCAGGCGGGCGCTCGGACACTGGCCGCCATGAGCCACCAGGACGTCCCGTACGAGCGGATCGCGCAGGCGACCGGCGACGGGCAGACGGCGGGCCGGGGCGGCGCGCTGCTGCACACCCTGCTCGCCCTGCGCAACGTGCCCTTCGGTGAACTGCGCCTGCCCGGCGTCGAGGTGGAGATCGCCGACACCACCAGCGCGGGCGCCGACCTGGACCTGACCCTGGAGTTCTCGCCGACCCCCGACGGCGGTCTGTCCGGCTGGCTGGGCTACGCCCTCGACCTCTACGACGCGGACACGGCCGGCCGGCTCGGCGAGGCCGTCGAGACGGTCCTCGCGGCGGTCGCCGCCGACGGCTCGGCGGACGTCCGCGAGCTGCCGGTGATGTCCGACGCCCAGCGCGACCGGCTCCTGGCGATGAGCGGCCCCTCCGGCGCGGCCTGCCCGCCCCGGCTGCTCACCGACTGGTTCGCCGACCAGGTCGCCGCCACCCCCGACGCGGTGGCCGTCATCGCCGATTCCGGCGACGACGCCGTCCCCTCCCCCTCCCTGACCTTCCGCGAGCTGGACGAGCGGTCCAGCCGGCTGGCGCACTGGCTCCGGGACACCGGCGTGCGCACCGAGGACCGGGTGGGCCTGTGCCTGCCGCGCGGACTCGACTTCATGGTGGCCCTGTTCGGCGTGTTCAAGGCCGGCGCCGTGTACGTCCCGCTGGAGCCGGACCACCCCGCCGACCGCCACGAGCAGCTCATCCGCGACGCCCGTACGGTCCGGGTGCTGACCCTCGCCGAACTGGCCGACCGGATCCCGGCCGTCACCCCGCCCGGCCGCGACACCGCGGTGGAGACCGTCGCCCTCGACACCCTGGGCGCCGCCCTCGCCGAGCGTCCGGCCACCCGGCCGAGCCTCGCGCTCACCCCGGACAACGCCGCGTACGTCCTCTACACCTCGGGCTCGACCGGACAGCCCAAGGGTGTCGTCGTACCGCACCGCGCGATCTCCAACCGGGTGCGCGAGATGATCGACTCGATCGGGTTCGGACCGGACGACACCGTCCTGCACAAGACCCCGATCACCGCCGACCCCTCCCTGTGGGAGATCCTGGTGCCGCCGCTGAGCGGCGCCCGCCAGGTGATGGCCCTGCCGCGCCGGAACACCGACGCCCGCTACGTCCACGAGGTGCTGGTCCGCCACGGGGTCACGGCCACCGACTTCGTCCCCTCGACGCTCCGCCCGGTGGTCGCCGAGCCCGGCTTCGCGGAGGCCGCGCGCACCCTGCGCATCGCGCAGAGCGGCGGCGAGGAGCTGACCGCCGAACTCGCCGGCCGGTTCCTCGAACTCGCCCCGCACGCCGACCTCTACAACTGCTACGGCCCCACCGAGTCCACCATCGACGTGGCCATGCACCGGGTGCCCGTGCCGGTCCCGCAGCCGGTGCCGATCGGCTCGCCGATCGCGGGCGTGAAGCTGTACGTCCTGGACGAGCTCGGCCGCATCCAGCCGATCGGTGTCGCCGGTGAACTCCTCATCGGCGGCGTGCAGTTGGCCCGCGGATACCTCGACCGTCCCGGGCAGACCGCGGAACGCTACGTGCCCCACCCCTTCGCGCCCGGCGAGCGGCTGTACCGCACCGGCGACCGGGCCCGCTGGAAGGCGGACGGCACGCTGGAGTTCCTCGGCCGGCTCGACCACCAGGTCAAGATCCGCGGCTACCGGGTGGAGCCCGCCGAGGTGGAGACCGCGCTGCGCACCCACCCATCGGTCGCCGAGGCCACCGTCCTCGCCCTGCCCGACCGCCAGGGCGACCTGAGCCTGGCCGCGTACGTCACGGCCGCCGAGGGCACGACCGTGCCGGGCGCGGACGCGCTCCGCCGCCACCTCGGCCGGCTCGTCCCGACCCCGATGATCCCGTCCTCGTACACCGTCCTCGACGCCTTCCCGCTGACCCCGAACGGCAAGGTCGACCGCGCGGCGCTGCCGCTGCCCGGCGCGGGCGGCCCGGCCACGGGCGCCGAGCGGGTGGCGCCGTCGGACGACGTCCAGCGGGTCCTCGCCGGCGTCTGGGAGCAGGCGCTCGACGTTCCCGGCATCGGCGTGCACGACGACTTCTTCACCCTGGGCGGCCACTCGCTGCTCGCGACGCTCGTCGTCTCCAACATCCGGCAGCTGTTCCGGATCGAACTGCCCCTGCACTTCTTCATCGAGGCGCCGACCGTGGCGGCTCTCGCGGACCTGGTCCGCGCGCAGGGCGCGGAGGCCGGTATCGACATCGACCGCGTCGCCGAGCTGGTCCTGACGGTGCAGCGCATGTCCGCAGCCGAGGTGGACGCGGGCCTGCGCGCCTGACCCGCCTGCCCGCTCCCCGGCCCGAACGCCCGGACCGTACACCCGCGACCGACGGCGGCCGGCCCCACGCGGCGACCGGCCGCCACCCGCACGGGAACCGATCCGTACCGGCCCCACCCACCCCGACCCGACCCGACCCGACCCGACAGAAAGGCCAGACCGTGGCGACGCAGACCATGGCGCCGGCGGCCGCGAGCCGCGGCGGATTCGCCGGCGGCTTCCGCCGCCTGTGGAGCGCCACCACGCTCTCCGGGCTCGGCGACGGCATCCGGATCACCGCGTTCGCGGTCTTCGCCGCCGCGCTGACCGAGGACCCGTTCCTGGTGGCGCTGGTGACGGTGGCCTCGCGGCTGCCGTGGCTGTTCGTGGGGCCCTTCGCCGGGACGCTCGCCGACTCCGTCGACCGG
Source organism: Streptomyces sp. NBC_01353 (assembly GCF_036237275.1). GTDB lineage: Bacteria > Actinomycetota > Actinomycetes > Streptomycetales > Streptomycetaceae > Streptomyces. The sequence goes on from NZ_CP108352.1 coordinate 3,930,943, forward strand.
TGGCGGGCGCTGTGGCTCTGCGACCTCGCGCGAGCCTCGGTCATCGGGCTGTTCGCCCTGCTGGCGCTCACCGGAGGCGTGGGCATCACGGTGCTCGCCGTCACCGCGTTCGTCCTCAGCTCCATCGAGACCCTCGCGGAGAACCTGTCCCAGGCGGTCGTGCCCGATGTGGCGGGCAGCGCCTCGCTGGACTCGGCCAACAGCCGCCTGATGGGCGGGCAGTTCGTCACCACCGAGTTCCTCGGAGCGCCCCTCGGAGCGTTTCTGTTCTCCACCTCGCACGCGCTGCCCTTCGCCCTGGACACGATCTCCTTCGGGCTCTCGGCGCTGCTGATCCTCTCGATCCGCCGGTCGGGCGCGGCGGGCACGGCGGCCGCGAAGGACACGGCGGCCGCGCCGGCCGAGCGGATGACGTTCCGCAGGCTGCGGGAGCAGACCGCCGAGGGCATCCGCTGGCTGCGCGGCCACCGCACCCTGCGCACCGTCTGCGTACTGATCGGGACGCTGAACTTCTCGATCCTGGCCGTACTCTCCATCGCCGTCCTGTACGCCCTGGAGACCCTGGGCATCGGCGAGAACGCGTACGGGCTGCTCATGGTCCTCGTCGCGGTGGGCGGACTCGTCGGCCTGCTCGTCGCGCCGCTCGTGGTGAAGCGGATCGGCCGTGGCCGCACCCTCCAACTGGCGTTCGCGCTCTGTCCGCCGGCCTTTCTGGTCCCCGGCCTGACGAACGACCCGTTCCTCGCCGCGGGCACGCTGAGCCTGGTCGGCGCCGCCATCTCACTGGCGAACGTCGTCACCATCTCGCTGCGTCAGGTCCTGGTCCCCACCGAGCTGTTCGGCCGCGTCAACGGCGCCTACCGGCTCGTCGTCAACGGCGTGTCCCCCGTCGGCGGCCTGGTCGGCGGCGTGGTCGCGGACCACTTCGGGCTGCGGGCTCCGTTCCTGATGTCGGCGGTCCTGATGACCGCCGTGACGGTGACGGCGCTGGTGATGCTGCCGCCGAGGAGCCTGGACATCGAGCCGCATCAGGACAAGGTCGACGACAAGAACGACGACAACGACGACACGCAGAACGGCGAGACGCACGACGGCGAGACCGCACCCGCCGAGGCCCCCACGACCGAAGGCCCGGCGACGGACCCGGCGCAGGACCGGGCCGCGCCCGCCGCGCAGAACGTGCCCGCGACCCCCACGAAGGCGTCCCGTGTCGCGGCGCGCCCCCGCCGCCGCGCGCAGGCCCTGGTGGTCGCGCTCGCCGCCACCGCCGCCGCCGTCAGCGCCTGGACCACCGTCGCCGGACCCGCCCCGCTCCCCGCCGACGCCCCCGCGAGCGCCTTCTCGGCCGAGCGCGCCCACGCGAAGCTCGCCTCGCTCTCCGACCATCCCCACCCCCTCGGCACCGCCGAGCACGACAAGGTCCGCGACCGGATCGTCGCCGAACTCCGCTCCCTCGGGCTCACCCCCCGTGTCGACGGCGCGGTCAGCACCGACACCGGCTCGGGGGCCGCGCTCTCCGCCCACGTCCAGAACATCAGCGCCACCCTGCCGGGCACCGACCCGACCGGCCGCGTGCTCCTGGTCGCGCACTACGACTCCGTCGAGATCGGCCCCGGCGCCTCCGACGACGGCCTCGGCGTCTCCTCCCTCCTGGAGTCCGCCCGCGCGCTGACCTCCGGCCCCGCCCCGCGCAACGACATCACCTTCCTCTTCACGGACGGCGAGGAGCCGGGCCTGATGGGTGCCCGTGCGTTCACCGCGGCCGGCATCACCGACCCCGACCGCACCGTGGTCATCAACCTGGAGGCGCGCGGCACGTCCGGGCGCGTGGTGATGTTCGAGACCGGCGCGCACAACAGCGCCCTGATCCCGACGCTGGCCGAGGAGCCTCCGGTCGCCACCTCGTTCTCGTACGAGATCTACCGCCTGCTGGCGCAGGACACCGACCTCTCCGAGCTTCGCCGTACCGGCCTGACCGGCCTCAACTTCGCGGTGCTCGGCGGCTCCGCGAAGTACCACACCCCGCAGGACAACCTGGCGAACATCGACCGCTCCAGCCTCCAGGACATGGGCTCCACCGCCTTGTCCTCGGCCCGCGCACTCGCCGCGAGCGACCTCGGACAGGTCGCCGGGCACGCCGACGCCACCTACTTCAGCCTCTTCGGCCTGCTGCTGCACTACCCGGCCGCACTGGTCCTGCCGCTCGCCGGGGCGGCCGTGCTCGGCCTCGCGGCCGCCCTGTGGTTCGCCCGCCGACGCGGGGCGATCCGGCTGCGGGCCGTCGCGGCGGTGGTCGGCGGCCTGCCGCTGCCGCTGCTCGGCGCCGCCGCCACCGGCTGGCTCGGCTGGGAGCTGCTCACCCTGCTCCGCCCGGACTACCGGGGCCTCATGCTGGGCGACCCGTACCGGCCGGAGCTCCCCGCCCTCGGCCTGACCCTCGTGGCCGTGGCGCTGACCTGGGCGTGGACCGCGTTCCTGCGCCGCGTCCGGCGGCACCGTGCCGGCCGCCCGGCCCGTACCGCCCGTACCGCCCTCGAGCTGGCCGCCGGAGTCACCGCCCTCTTCACGCTCCTCGCCGTGGTCACCGCGCTGGTCTTCCCCGGCGCCTCGTACCTCTTCGCCTGGCCCGCGCTGGCCGGTGCGGCCGGTCTCGTCATCGCGGCCCTGCTGCCCGGCCGTTCACCGTGGCGCGGCGCCTGCGCGGCGCTCGCCGCGATCCCCGCCGCCGCGCTGCTCACCCCGATCGTGCTCATGCTCTTCACCACCGTGGGCCTGGTGTACGCCTCGGTGCCGCTGGCCGTCGTCGTCCTCGTGGCCGCCCCCGTCGTCGTACCGGCCACCCCGGTGCTGCCGGGCCGGCGCGTCCTGGCCGGCTTCTGCGCGGCGGCGCTCCTCGGTGGCGCCCTGCTCGGCGCCGGAGTGGTCACCGACCGGACCGATGCGCGCCACCCCGCCCAGGTCAGCCTGATGTACGCGGTGGACGCCGACGCCGGCACGGCCCAATGGCTCAGCGACGGCGGGAACCCCGACCCGTGGGTCGCCCGGTACGTGACCTCCGACGCGACCGGTCTCGTGCGCCGCTTCCCGCCCCTGACCGAACCCGACACCTGGCGGGTCGGCCCGGCGCCGGCGGCTGCCGTGCCGCTGCCGACCCTGAAGGTCCGCGAGGACCGGCGGGGGGTCGACGGGGTCCGCACCCTCACCCTGCACCTCGGCGCGCAGGGCGGCGCGCCCACCCAGCTGATGCTGTACGCCGACACCGACCGGGCGGAGGTCGTCGGCGCCCGGCACGGCGCGACGGACCTTCCGGGCGGTCGCAACCGCAGCCCCGAGGCCGGAGCGTGGGGATGGGGCTTCATCATGGCCGCGCCCGGCACGCAGGGCACCGACATCACCCTGCGCGTACGGGGTGAAGGGCCGCTGCCCCTGCGGGTCGTGGCCCAGACCCCGACCCTGCCCGCCGACGCCCTGCGCGTCCCGCGCCCCGCGACCGTGACCTGGTCCGGCGAGGCGTCCGGGATCACCCTCGCCACCCGCGCCTACACCCTCTGAGCCCGCCGCAGACCGCAACCGCAGAACCGTGGAGTAGATCATGACGAAGCGCACAGGGATGCTCGGCCTCGACGAGCTCCGCGAGCGCGTGGCGGCCGAGGAGATCGACACGGTCGTCCTCGCCTTCACCGACATGCAGGGCCGCCTCCAGGGCAAGCGGCTGTCCGCCGAGTACTTCCTCGACGAGGTCGCCGAGGGGCATACGGAGGGCTGCAACTACCTGCTGGCCGTGGACGTCGAGATGAACCCCGCCGACGGCTACGCCATGTCCTCCTGGGACCGCGGCTACGGGGACTTCGTCCTCGTACCCGACCTCTCGACACTGCGGCTGCTGCCCTGGCACGAGGGCTCCGCCCTGGTCCTCGCCGACCTCCGGTGGGAGGGCGGCGACCCGGTCGCCGCCTCGCCCCGTCAGATCCTGCGCGCCCAGACCGACCGGCTGGCCGCCCGCGGCTGGCAGGCGATGGTGGGCACGGAGCTCGAGTTCGTCGTGTACGAGGACACCTACGAAGAGGCGTGGCGGAAGAACTACCGCGACCTGACGCCCGCCAACCAGTACAACGTGGACTACTCGGTCCTCGGCACCTCCCGGGTCGAACCGCTGCTGCGCCGCATCCGCACGTCGATGACGGCGGCGGGCATGTACGTGGAGTCCGCGAAGGGCGAGTGCAACCTCGGCCAGCACGAGATCGTCTTCCGCTACGCCACGGCCCTGACGAGCTGCGACAACCACGCCGTCTACAAGACGGGCGCGAAGGAGATCGCCGCACAGTCGGGCCGCAGCCTCACGTTCATGGCCAAGCCCAACGAGCGCGAGGGCAACTCCTGCCACATCCACATCTCCGTGCGCGCCGAGGACGGCACCCCGGTCCTGGCCGGCGACGGCCCCGGGGGCCTCTCCCCGCTGGGCGAGCACTTCCTGGCCGGCCAGCTGGCCGCCCTGCGGGAGCTCACGCTCTTCTACGCGCCGAACATCAACTCGTACAAGCGCTTCGTCCCCGGCAGCTTCGCCCCCACGACCGTCAAGTGGGGTGTGGACAACCGGACCTGCGCGCTGCGCCTCGTCGGCCACGGCCCCTCGCTGCGGGTCGAGAACCGGCTCCCCGGCGGCGACGTCAACCCCTACCTCGCGGTGGCCGCCCTCATCGCCGCCGGCCTGGACGGCATCGACCGCGCCCTGCCCCTGGAGCCCGTCCACGAAGGCAACGCCTACACCGCCGTGGACGCGCCGCACGCCCCCCGCGACCTGAGGGAGGCGCTGGAGCTGTGGGAGAACAGCGCGCTGGCCACCCGGGTCTTCGGCCCGGACGTCGTGGCCCACTACGCCAACCACGCCCGGCAGGAACTGGCGGCCTACGACCGGGCGGTCACCGACTGGGAACTGCGCCGCGGCTTCGAACGCCTCTGACCCTCACCCGTACGCACACGAAGGAACGGACACCACCACCATGAACATGAACCTCCGGCTTCAGGACCGGGTCGCCGTCGTGACCGGAGCGGGCAGCGGCATCGGCCTCGCCACCGTGCGCCGGATGGCCGCCGAGGGCGCGAAGATCGTCGTCGCCGACGTCGACCCCACCGCCGGACAGGCCGCGGCCGACGAGACCGGCGGCCTGTTCGTCAGGACGGATGTCACGGACGAGGCCGACGTGCGGCGCATGTACGAGGAGGCGTTCCGGGCGTACGGCCGCATCGACATCGCCTTCAACAACGCGGGCATCTCGCCGCCGGACGACGACTCGATCCTCACCACCGGCCTCGACGCCTGGCGCCGGGTCCAGGAGACCAACCTCACGTCGGTCTTCCTGTGCTGCAAGTACGTGATCCCCTACATGCAGCGCCAGGGCAAGGGCTCCATCATCAACACGGCCTCGTTCGTGGCCCGCATGGGCGCGGCGACCTCGCAGATCTCGTACACCGCGTCCAAGGGCGGCGTCCTCGCGATGACGCGGGAGCTGGGCGTCCAGTTCGCCCGCGAGGGAATCCGTGTGAACGCCCTCTGCCCGGGACCGGTCAACACGCCGCTGCTGCGGGAACTGTTCGCCAAGGACCCGGAACGCGCCGCCCGCCGTCTGGTCCACATCCCCACGGGCCGGTTCGCCGAGCCGGAGGAGATCGCCGCCGCGGCCGCCTTCCTGGCCAGCGACGACTCGTCGTTCGTCACGGCCTCGGACTTCCTGGTCGACGGCGGCATCGCGGGGGCGTACGTCACCCCGGAGTGATCCGGCGCTACTGGCCGACCACGGAGGCCACGGCGATCATCGCGAACATCAGGACAAGCACACCGGCCATGATCCGGTTACGGGTTTTGGGATCCACCCTTCGAGGTTAACCCGCCCCGCCCAGCGGCCATACGCCGACCGTCTCGTACCGCGGCTGCTCCCCCGGCACGCCACCGCCGGGGAGGTTGCTGCGGACGAGCGCCAGCTCGGGGACCTGCCAGCGGGTGCCCTCGAATCCGGCCATCGTGTCGACGAACGGCCCCAGGTCGACGTCGGCGCGCGAGCGCGCGATCGTCAGGTGTGCCTGGTAGCGGCGGTGCTCGTCCATCGGCACGCCGGCGCGGCGGGCGGCCGCGTCGGCGCGCTCGGCGAGCAGGCGCATCTCGTCGAGGTCCCCGGCGGCCCCGGTCCACAGCACCGCCCGGCCGAAGTGTCCGCCGCCGTGCAGGCGCAGGGCGAACGGCCGGGTGCGGTGGGCGGCGCGGGCGAGCCTCTCGTGGAGTTCGGGGAGCAGCTCGTCGTCGACCTCGCCCATGAAGGCGAGCGTGAAGTGCCAGCCGGGCCGCGTGGTCCAGCGCAGACGCTCGGCGTCGGGCAGGTGAGCCAGGCGGTCCACGACCTGGGCGAGTTCGGTCAGCTGCTCCGGGGGCGGCAGTACGGCAGCGAAAAGCCTCATGCGCAGAGTGTGTCAGCGGCTACCGTCGACCGGATGGAGATCACGATCAGGAAAGGCGGGGCGGACGACGTCCCCGCGATACTCGCGCTGCTCGACAGTGCCGTCGTCTGGCTCAACAGCCAGGGGATCACCGACCAGTGGGGCACCGAGCCGTGGTCGACCCGCGCGAAGGCGGTGAGCCTGGTCGAGAAGATCGTGTCCGAGGGCACGCCGTGGATCGCCGAGATCGACGGCGTCCCGGCGGGAACGGTCACGCTGACGCCGCACCCGGCGTCGTACGTGGCGCCGGCGGACGAGCCGGAGGTCTACGTCCACATCCTGGCGACGGACGCGCGCTTCCACGGCCGGGGCGTGGGCGCGGCGCTGCTCGCCCACGCGGCGGAGGAGACCCGCCGCCAGGGCCTCTCGCTGCTGCGGGTCGACTGCTTCGCGGGCAGCGAGGGCCGCCTGGTGTCGTACTACGAACGCCAGGGCTTCACGAGAACGACCCCGTTCACGGTGGGCGACTGGCCGGGCCAGGTCCTGGAACGCCGTATCTGACGCCACCGGGGATGCGGGGCCCCTCCCGGGGCGTTGCCAGGCGCGCCGGGAGGGAGGGGGCCGTCACGCGGAGCGGGCCCGCGCCCCCGGGACGGCTACGCCGCCGTCGCCAGCCGGTCTCGTTCCACGAACCGCACCTGCGGATGCCCGTGGTGCCAGCCGAACGCCATCTTCAGACCGCCCACCCGCGCAAGCACCAGGCCCACCACGCCCGCCGCCGCGAGCGAGACCAGGCCGCCCGTCGCGAAGCCCACCCTGGGCCCGTACGTGTCGGTGATCCAGCCCAGCAGCGGCGCGCCGATCGGCGTGCCGCCGGCGAAGACCATCATGTAGAGGCTCATGACCCGCCCCCGCATGACCGGATCCGTCGCCAGCTGGACCGCCGAGTTCGCGGTGATGTTGACCGTGAGGCCGAACATGCCGATCGGGACGAGCAGCAGCGCGAAGAGCCAGAAGGACGGCGAGACCGCCGCCGCGATCTCCAGCAGGCCGAAGACCACCGCCGCGACGACCACCATCCGCAGCCGCGTGCTCCCCCGGCGCGCCGCGAAGAGCGCACCCGCGAGCGAGCCGGCCGCGATGAGCGTGTTGAGGAAGCCGTACGTCCCCGCGCCCACGTGGAAGATGTCGTCGGCGAAGGCCGTGAGCCAGATCGGGAAGTTGAACCCGAACGTGCCGACGAAGCCCACGAGGACGATCGGCCAGATCAGGTCCGGCCGGCCCGCCACGTACCGCAGGCCCTCCCGTAGCTGCCCCTTGCCCCGCGGCGCGCGCTCCACCTTGTGGAACTCGGCGGGGCGCATCAGCAGCAGCCCGGCCAGCGGGGCGAGGAAGGACAGGCCGTTGAGCAGGAACGACCAGCCGCTGCCGACGGTGGCGATCAGCAGGCCGGCGACCGCCGGGCCGACGAGCCGGGCGGACTGGAAGTTCGCGGAGTTCAGCGAGACGGCGTTGCGCAGCTGGTCGGGGCCGACCATCTCGGAGACGAAGGACTGCCGGGCCGGGTTGTCGACGACGGTGACCATGCCGAGCAGGAAGGCGATCAGGTAGACGTGCCAGACCTGGACGTGGCCGGAGAGCGTCAGGACGGCGAGCGCGAGCCCGCAGAGGCCGAGCGCGGCCTGGCTGATCAGGAGGATGAGCCGCTTCGGGTAGCGGTCGGCGAGGACACCGCCGTAGAGACCGAAGAGCAGCATCGGGAGGAACTGCAGCGCCGTGGTGATACCGACGGCGGCGGCGGATCCGGTGAGGCTCAGGACCAGCCAGTCCTGAGTGATACGGGCCATCCAGGTGCCGGTGTTGGAGACGATGGCACCGGTGAAGAACAGCCGGTAGTTCCGGATCCTGAGCGAGGAGAACGTGCCGCCTCGCCCGGGGGTGTGGGTGTCGGGTTTATGGACGGGTGCGGAGTCTGCTCCGGGTCCCGTACTCAAAGTGCGTCGCCTCCTCGGCGTAGGGGTCTAGAGGTGGGCGAGCTTCTCCAGGACGGGGGCGGCCGCGCGCAGCTTGGCCCATTCGTCCTCGTCCAGACCCTCGGCGAGGGACGCCAGCCAGGCGTTCCGCTTGCGGCGGGACTCCTCGAGCATGGCCTCGGCCCGCTCGGTCTGGCTGACGACCTTCTGTCGGCGGTCGTCGGGGTGAGGCTCCAGCCGGACCAGTCCCTTGGCTTCGAGCAGCGCGACGATGCGGGTCATCGACGGCGGCTGGACGTGCTCCTTGCGGGCCAGCTCACCGGGGGTGGCGGAGCCGCAGAGCTTGAGGGTGCCGAGCACCGACATCTCGGTCGGGCTCAGCGACTCGTCGACTCGCTGGTGCTTGAGGCGTCGGCTCAGTCGCATGACGGCGGAGCGCAGCTCGTTCACGGCTGCGACGTCGTCGGCGGTGCCGTGGGACAGGTCAGGCATGTTCGTTAGCATAACTCATTACCCAATCTAAATACCACCTGGAATGCCCGTGACCGAATCTGTCACCCAAACGAGTGAGATGGATCCGGAAAGTGACGCACGGAGCCCGTTCCTGCCGCGACCCTGACGGGCATGGGATCGACCGTGCTCAGCCTGCGCATCGACGGTGAGCTGCTCGACCGTCTCAAGGGACACGCCGCCAAACGCGGAATGAGCGTCCAGGACTACGTGGTCCGGACGCTCATCCGCGCTGACTTCGACGAACGGTTCCAGACCGCCGTCGACGAGACGGAGAAGTTCTACGGGCTCAAGCCCACGAACGCTCCGTCATGACCGTGTGGGTCACGTGAGGCCGAGGGCCGGCATCGCGTAGTAGAAGACGAACACCGCCGACACGACGTACATGGCCACCGGGACCTCGCGGCCCCGGCCCGTCGCGAGTCGCAGCACGCTGAACGCGATGAAGCCGATGCCGATGCCGTTCGTGATCGAGTACGTGAACGGCATCATCACCATCGCCAGGAACGCCGGCACCGCGATGGTGAAGTCGCTCCAGTCGATCTCCTTGATCGAACCGGCCAGGATCAGGAAGCCGACCGCGAGCAGCGCGGGCGTCGCCGCCTGGGACGGGACCATCGTGGCGAGCGGCGTCAGGAACAGCGCCACCGAGAACAGGCCGCCAGTGACCACCGAGGCAAGGCCGGTACGGGCTCCCTCGCCGACGCCCGCCGTGGACTCCACGAAACAGGTGGTGGCCGAGGAGGAGGTGGCACCGCCGGACGCGACGGCCAGACCGTCCACGAGCAGCACCTTGTTGATGCCAGGGAAGTTGCCGTCCTTGTCGATCAGCTTCGCCTCGTCGCCGACGCCGAGGATCGTGCCCATCGCGTCGAAGAAGCAGGACAGCAGCACGGTGAAGACGAAGAGGACGCCGGTCAGCATCCCGACCTTCTCGAAGCCGCCGAACAGGCTCACCTCGCCGACCAGACCGAAGTCGGGCGAGGCCACCGGGTTCCCGGGCCAGGTCGGGGTGGTCAGACCCCAGGACGGGATGGTGGCGACGGCGTTGATCACCATCGCGACGACCGTCATCACGACGATGGAGATCAGGATGGCGCCCGGCACCTTGCGGATGATCAGCGCAAGGGTGAGCAGCGTGCCGAGGATGAAGACCAGGACCGGCCAGCCGGTGAGGTGACCGTCGCCGCCGAGCTGGAGCGGGACGGTGGTGTGCGCGGCGTCGGGGATACGGGAGACGAAGCCCGAGTCGACGAGGCCGATGAGCATGATGAAGAGACCGATACCGATCGCGATGCCCTTGCGCAGGCCGACCGGGACGGCGTTCATCACGCGCTCGCGCAGGCCCGTCGCCACCAGCAGCATCACGACCAGACCGGCGAGGACGACCATGCCCATGGCGTCCGGCCAGGACATCTTCGGCGCGAGCTGGAGGGCGACGACGGTGTTGACGCCGAGGCCGGCCGCGAGGGCGATCGGGACGTTGCCGATGACACCCATGAGGAGCGTCGAGAAGGCCGCGGTGAGTACGGTCGCGGTGACCAGCTGGCCGCCGTCGAGCTGGTGCCCGTACATGTCCTTGGCGCTGCCGAGGATGATCGGGTTCAGCACGATGATGTAGGCCATCGCGAAGAAGGTGGCGAAGCCGCCGCGGACCTCGCGGGCGACGGTGGAGCCGCGCTCGGAGATCTTGAAGAAGCGGTCGAGTCCGGAGGCGGGTCGCTGCGGCGACTCGGGCTCGGGGGATATGGCCGTGGGGGTACCGCCCGCGCCGCCTGCGGCTGCGGGGGAGGGGGCCGTGGTGCTCATGGGGTGGTTCCTCTTCGGGTACGTTCGTGACGCTCGTTGGCGGTTCATACGAGGGAAACCCGCCAGAGGCAAACCGTTTCAGTATGAACACATGAACGAGCGAGCGTCTATCTCCGCGCGTAGACCCCTTTTCCCGCCGCCTAGACTGACCGCATGGCGAAGTGGACCCCCAAGCACGAGGCACCCGAGCCCCTGGAGGGGCCCGTCGTCGCCACCATCACCGGCGGCACGATCCTCTGGTTCGTACTCTTCCTCGTCCAGGTCCCCTTCTACGGCTGGTTCGACGACCGGGACCTGACCTGGTGGGTGTGGACCTGTCTGGCCGGCGCCGGCCTCGGGCTCATCGGCATCTGGTACGTACGCAAGCGCGACGCCGCGATCAAGCGGCACAAAGCCGAGCGGAACGCCTCGCCCACTCCCTGATCCCACTCCTTGATCCCCGTAGTACCGCGGAACGATTTCCGTCCTCCCGCGGTCTGATGTTCACCCTTCTCGGCGGGTGAACGGTCGGTTCCGGTCGTACCGTCGAAAACATGACTCAGCGGGCGAAGATCGACACGGACGGCAGCGAGATCGCGGACGAGCCCCCCGTCGTCCATCGCGTCGCCGGACTGACCTCCGCCGAAGTCGCCGAACGCGTCGCCCGCGGCGAGGTCAACGACGTCCCCGTCCGCAGTTCCCGCTCCACCGTCGACATCGTCCGCGGCAACGTCTTCACCCGCTTCAACGCGATCATCGGCGTGCTCTGGGTGATCATGTTCTTCGTCGCGCCGATCCAGGACAGCCTCTTCGGCTTCGTGATCGTCGCCAACACCGGCATCGGCATCATCCAGGAGCTACGCGCCAAGAAGACCCTCGACAGTCTGGCCGTCATCGGCGAGGCGAAACCGACGGTCCGGCGCGACGGCGTCTCCGCCGAGGTCTCCACCTCCGAGATCGTCCTCGGCGACCTCATCGAGCTCGGACCCGGCGACAAGGTCGTCGTCGACGGCGAGGTCGCCGAGGCCGACAGTCTGGAGATCGACGAGTCGCTGCTGACCGGCGAGGCCGACCCGGTGGTGAAGAAGCCCGGCGACAAGATGATGTCGGGCTCGTTCGTGGTCGCGGGCGGCGGCGCGTTCACCGCGACCAAGGTCGGGCGCGAGGCGTACGCGGCCCAGCTCGCCGAGGAGGCGTCCCGCTTCACCCTCGTCCACTCCGAGCTGCGCTCCGGCATCTCCACGATCCTCAAGTACGTGACGTGGATGATGGTCCCGACCGCGATCGGCCTCATCATCAGCCAGCTCGTGGTCAAGGACAACAACTTCAAGGACTCCGTCGCCCGGACCGTCGGCGGCATCGTCCCGATGATCCCCGAAGGGCTCGTCCTCCTCACCTCCGTCGCCTTCGCGATCGGCGTGATCCGGCTCGGCCGCAAACAGTGCCTCGTGCAGGAGCTGCCGGCCATCGAGGGCCTGGCCCGCGTCGACGTCGTCTGCCTCGACAAGACGGGCACGCTGACCGAGGGCGGCATGGACATCACCGAGCTACGGGCCCTCAACGGGAACGACGAGGAGTACGTACGGAAGGTCCTCGGTGCCCTCGGCGAATCCGACCCGCACCCCAACGCCTCGCTCCAGGCCATCATCGACGCCTACCCCGACGCGGAGGAGTGGCGCTGCACCGAGTCGCTGCCTTTCTCCTCCGCCCGCAAGTACAGCGGCGCGGCGTTCAGCGAGGGCGACGGCGAGAACTCCGCCTGGCTCCTCGGCGCCCCCGACGTCCTCCTGAAGGCCGGGGACCCGACGCTCACCGAGATCGACCACCTCAACGAGCAGGGGCTCCGGGTCCTCCTCCTCGCCCGTACGACCCGCGAGCTCGACTCCCCCGACCTGGCCCAGGACGCCGACCCGACCGCGCTCGTCGTCCTCGAACAGCGGCTGCGCCCGGACGCCGCCGACACCCTCTCCTACTTCGCCGACCAGAACGTGGCAGCCAAGGTCATCTCCGGCGACAACGCGGTCTCCGTCGGAGCCGTGGCAGGGAAGCTCGGCCTGCCGGGGCACGAGAACACCGTCGACGCCCGACACCTGCCGACCGACAGGGCCGCGATGGCCGACGAACTCGACCGGAACGCGGTCTTCGGCCGCGTCACCCCGCAGCAGAAGCGGGACATGGTCGGCGCCCTCCAGTCCCACGGCCACACGGTCGCCATGACCGGCGACGGCGTCAACGACGTGCTCGCGCTCAAGGACGCCGACATCGGCGTCTCCATGGGCTCGGGCTCCGAGGCGACCCGTGCCGTGGCCCAGATCGTCCTCCTGAACAACTCCTTCGCGACCCTGCCGTCGGTGGTCGCCGAGGGCCGCCGGGTCATCGGCAACATCACCCGGGTGGCCACCCTCTTCCTGACGAAGACGGTGTACTCGGTGCTGCTCGCCGTCCTGGTGGTCTGCTCCCAGGTCGAGTACCCCTTCCTGCCGAGGCACCTGACCCTGCTGTCCACCCTCACCATCGGCGTCCCCGCGTTCTTCCTCGCCCTCGCCCCCAACAAGGAGCGCGCGAAGCCGAACTTCGTGAGACGGGTGATGCGGTACGCGATCCCGGGCGGCATCGTCGCGGCGGCGGCCACCTTCACGACCTACCTCGTCGCCCGCTCGTACTACAGCGGCCCGGGCGCCCTGGACGCGGAGACGAGCGCCGCGACGCTGACCCTCTTCCTGGTCTCCATGTGGGTCCTGGCGATCGTCGCCCGCCCCTACACCTGGTGGCGCATCGCCCTGGTCGCCACGATGGGCGGCGCCTTCCTCCTGGTCCTCATCGTCCCCTGGCTCCAGGACTTCTTCGCCCTGAAACTGGTGGGAGTGACGATGCCCTGGACGGCGGTCGCGATCGCGGCGGTCGGCGCGGCCCTGCTCGAGGTGGCCTGGCGCTGGGTGGACCGGAGGTTCCCGGCCTGAGCGGGTGACCGTGCCCGTGCGGCGTTACATGACGAGCACCACGTCCCGGCAGGAGTACGACGCCGTCGTGGAGTAGACCTCCACGGTCCACCGCCCCGGCTCTGCCCGTGCTTCGGCGCGGAAGGTCCCGTCGCCGCACGGCCGCATCTCCTCGTCCCCGACGCACCTGCCGTCCTCCGCGAGGCGCCGTACCCGCAGCCGCATCGCGTCGTCGGCATCGGTCGCCCATATCTCGAACGGCTCGCCGGCCACGGCCACGTCCGGCAGATCCACCCCGACGGTGTGCTCGCTGCTCAACGCCTCGGCGAGCGGCTCGTCGTCGCAGATGTGCTTCAGCTGCTTGAAGGCCGCGTCCGCGTTGATGAGGTCCGCGTGCCTTCTGTCCAGCCATATCGGCCGGCCCGTGGACCCCCACTCGGGCGGCACCTGCGCGATGTGCGCCACCGTTCCGTCGCCGAGGGTCGGCCGGTACCGGTCCTGGGGGGCGCTGGACTGCGACCAGTCGGGGTGAAACGTGGGCCTGCCCGCCGGGGAGAAGGAGACCGCCTGATCGGTCCGGTGCCGGTCGCCCCCGAAGGCGAACAGCCCATAGCGTTCGCGGCCGTACGCGGCGTCGTTCTTCCGCATGGCCTTGCCGATGTCGTTGAAGAGCTTGGCGGAGTCCTCGATCATCCACCGGTCGAGCCCCTCGACCGGCTTGTCCGCGCTCAGCTGGATCCGGCCCCACTGCGGGTCGAGGACCATCCGGTACGTGGGGAGCAGCTGGCCGAGCGAGGGATAGGTCGAACAGATCTCGTGGAGCCACTCGTTGAGGAACCCCGGCACCCACCGCGCCTGACCCGTCAGGAACCTCAGCGCCTTCACGCTCCCGGAGAAGGGCGTGCCCAGCGTGACGACCGACCGGGTCCGCTGCCATCCACCGATGACCTCGGTGTAGTACCGCACCACCAGTCCGCCCATGGAACGGCACAGGAACACCACCTTGGCGTCCCTCGCCCGGGGGAACCGCTTCGGATCGGCCGTCTCCTGCCATCGCGACAGCCGCTCGTCGACGAATCGGGCCAGCTTCTCGGCCGAGTTGCGGTTGCTCAGCCGCCAGTCGTAGCGGAACACCGCGATCCGCTCCGGTGCGATGCCCAGCCGCTCGGCGAGGTTCCCGTGCCCCGTGTCGGAGACCAGACCCGGCAACAGCCGCGCGCCCTGGATCACCCTGCCGACCTCCAAGGCGTGCGGCGGCTCCGGGTCCCCGTCACCGATGCCCTTCTGCAGCTTGAGGACCTTGCCCGCCCTTCCCCCGAGGGCGCCGCCGAGCGCCTGCGGGGTCAGATCCCAGACGTCGAGACCGTCCCGGGTCAGAGCCGTGCCCATGATGCCCGGGACCACCACGACAAGATCGTCTTTCACTGAACGCTCCCCCTGTTCATCCGTGCGGATCCCACCGTTCGCCGCCCGACGACCCGTGGGCGGGACCGCCCTCGTCGACCTGCCAGGGCAGGACCACCTGGTCGCACCGGACGCTCTTCTGCGCGATGCCCTGGACCATGAGCGTGATGCGGCGTCCGTCGTAGGTCCCGTGCACGTTCGTCACGTCGTATCCGCGGGACTCGATCGGGTCCAGGCTCTCTTCCCGCGTCACGTCCCAGAGCCGCAGCCGGCCGGAGTCCCGGCTCCAGCCGACGAGCAGGGGACGCTCCGGGGGCCCGGCCAGAGTGAGCCCGCCGAGCGGTCCACCGGGCTGCTCGGGAAGGAGGGTCGGCACATCGATGCCTCCGTTGCACTCGCGGATCTCCACCGTGTACTTCGTCGCGTAGGCCACCAGAGGGGCCGTCAGGACCGCGCGCCTGAGCGCGCCGGTGGCGACAGCTGTCGCCCCGTGGCAGGTGACCCGTTCCGGCGGGGCGTCGGGACGGGCGAGGTTCCAGACCCGCACCGCGTCGCCGCCCCGGAGCGACAGCCAGGACGCGTCGGGCGCCTCCACCACCTCGAGCCTCTGCACGCTGCCCGCGGCGGTCAACACGAAGCTCCGCCCCTCGCGCCACTCGCCGCGGTCGAAGCCGTCGCGTTCCCACGTGATGACCTCCTGCCGGAGCGGCCACATCAGGCGCGTCCTGCCCGTGGCGGTGACCGACAGGTCCAGGGACGGCACCCCTTGGTCGGAGGCGCCCGGCAGCTCCAGCTCCTCGGTGTCCAGGAGCTCCAGCCGCGGACCGAGCCGCCACAGCAGGACGCGCCGCCGCCCGACCGCCGCGGTCAGCCATCCGTCACCGGCTCTCGTGGCGGCGAGTGCGGTCACCTGCCACGTGTGCGGGAGCCGAGGCCCGTCGACGACCCGCCCGGCCCCGGCGTGCAGGCTCAGCAGCACATCACAGCCCTGCGAGCGGGCGAGGAGCATCGTGCCGTCCGGGCCGGCGGTCACCCGCAGCTGGGGGTTGTCGGCGACGTTGCCGCGTACCGGTACGGCCAGGGCGTCGCCACCATGCGGCTCCCAGACCTGCAGCCGGGTGTCGTCCGCGACCGCGAGCCGCCCGGTCCCCGAGGGGTCGAAGGCCAGGGAATCGTGATGATGTTCGCAGGGCAGGGGTACGTACTCCCTGCCGGACCCGTCCCACACGCGGACGGTGTCCTCCTCCCGTACGGCGGTCAGCAGCCCCTGAGGACCCTGCCCGAGCGCCACGGCACGTCCCGCGCTGCCGGTGCGGAGACGCAGCTCCGACTCGCCGCCGAAGAGGTCGTCCAGGCGCCAGACGCGGAGCGCGTGACCGTCCAAGGCCGCGATCAAGGCCGGGGATTCGCCGCTCGGGGCGACGACCGCGACGGCTTTGACCACCGAGGAGCCGTCGTGGAGCGTACGCGCGCGAAGGAGCTTCGGCTGACCGGTCTTCAGCCTCTGCGCCTCCCACACCGTCACCGTGGGGCCACCGGTGACCACGGCGACCCGCTCGCCCCACGCGGCCACCGCCACGCAGCTCGTCCCCGGCACGACGTCGTGGTAGGTCACCAGCCGCTTCCGGGAGTACTCCGCCGTGCTGTTCCACCGCCACACCCACAAGCGGGACTCGTCGACCGCGGCGAGGAAGACCTCGGCGCCCAGCCGGACCGAGCCGAGGCCGCTCGGCGCCCCTCCCCAGTACAGCTCCTCGACCGGTGTCCTGCCCCGGCCGTGCCACATACGCACGCACTGGCTGTCGTGCGCGGCGATCACCCTGCTCTCGCCGCTGCCGGCCACCGTCACCCCGCGCTGCGCGGGAGGGGAGGCCCACGTGGCCGGCCCGGTGGTTCTGCTCCGGGTCTCCCGCCCGTCGGCGGTCCACGATCTGATCTCGCCGGCGCCCGAGACGTGGATGAGCCCGTCGCCCTCCGTCTCCCAGTGGACGGCCAGCGCCCCACCCGTCGGAGCGGGCAGGCTCCGACGCAGCGGAAGCCGCTCCGCGCTGCTCCACACGTCGTCCCAGAACATGAACGAGGGCTTCGGCACGGCCTGGAGGCCCTCGGAGGAGAACATCGCCAGGGCGGTGGCGCGCAGCATCGTCCACCGGGACCGGACCTCCGACGACGGATGCCTGCGGAAATGGTCGGCCACGCTCAGGTAGAGCGCACCCTGCCGGTCGGTCGCCAGCCGTGCGGCGACCAGCGGTTCGAGGATCTCCGGGGCGGCGGCCACGAGGAAGTGGTGGTCGGCCACCAGTTCCTGGAGGGCGTCGTCCCCGGCGAGGACGGCGTGCGCGGCGAGGTAGTGGGCGACGTAGGGCTCCGCGTCCTGCCAGGTCTCGTGGGCCCCTGGGGTCAGGGCGCGGTGCACCGCACGGTGCTGCTGCCTCTGCGCCGCCTCGCCGCCCAGCAGGTGGGCACCGAAGCTGGGGTGATGGAGGTGGTAGACCTCCGCGCCGAACTCGTCGGCCTTCGTGATCGCCACGCCCGTGGCCGCGCGCATGACCCGTCGCAGGTCTTCTCCGTCGTACTCCCTGCTGTCCGGGCCCCGCACCGCGTTGGTCACGGCGAGCCACACCCGGGGTTGGGGCAGTCCGACTCCCTGGGCCAGCGCGAGGGCCCGCATGAAGTCACGGATGCGGTCGGGGTCCTGCGGGTCGAGCCGGTCCAGTTCCTCGGCCAGGAGGGAGTCCAGAACGGCCGTGCTGCGCCGCAGCTCCCGGTCGAGCCGATCCGCGTCGGGCACGGTCGGCAGTTGGGTGAGGCTGCGCGCCCACAAGGTGGCCACGAGGAACAGCCCGTTGCTCCGGGCCGCGATGTGCCGGGCGACGGCGGCACGCGTCTGCTCCGCTTCCGGCAGACGGTTGTACGGGGAGTCCTCCTCCCTCAGAAGCCTCTCGACATGTCCGGCGATGTCCTGCACGACCTCGGGTGTCCGGTCCAGCTCCAGCGGTTCCATGCAGTGCAGGACGTCCAGCAGCCCTTCGACCGGGAGATCGCCCGGGAGGTTGCGCCGCGTGTTCCGCCGGGTGGCGACCACCACGCGCACCCGTGGCTGCGCCGCCAGCCGATTGAGCAGCGCCCGGGCGATGGGGAACGAGTGCCCCGCCGCCGCCTCGTCCAGTCCGTCGAACAGCAGCGTGAGGCTGCCCTTGCGCTCCGCGAGCTTCCTGACCTCCTCCACGTACGTGAGCGGGGACGAGCCGCCGCCGTCCACGGCGAGGCCCATGGGCCGCAGACTCTCCGCGAGCTCGTCGCACAGGCCGGCGAGCGTCTTGCCCCGGCAGTGGAGAACGGCGTTCACGGACCGCAGTTCGGGCCGGGCCCTCGGACGCCGGTCGGCGGGCAGGGCGGTCACGAAACTCTCGACGGTCAACTGCGCCACGTACGCCAGGAGCGTCGACTTGCCCGCTCCGGATGCGCCCGTCACCGCGAACATCCCGGATTCCCGGACCCGTAACCAGTCGACCAGCTCGCCGAGCACCCGCTCGCGCGAGGCGAAGTCCCGCAGGTGCCAACTGTCGCCCGAGTCCGAGAACACGGGGAGTTCCTCGCTGCGGAACTCCTTCCCGATCCAGGACTCGTCGTCCTCGGGCCGCAGTGCGGACCTGGCCCGCAGCGACCAGTACGGGTTGAGAAGGAACCCGGGGCTCAGGGGCCGCAGCTCGCGAGCGATCGGGGTCTGTCCTCGTGTCCGGTCGTTCACGGCGAACATGAGGTGCGGGAAGACGACGATGCCGTCCTCCCGGTGGAAGAGCCGCGTGCCGTCGGCGAGTACCAGCTCCGGAGTGGACAGCACCTGCTCCAGACACTCGACCCAGTGGCCCTCCATCGCCTCCTGCTCCGAGCCGGCCGTGGCGACGAAGGCGAACCCGGCGTCCGCGTGGGAGGACTCCACCCGCTCGCGCGCCCGCTCGACCAGGGCCCCGAGCCCGCGCACCGCCTCTCCCGCGAAACAGGCGTCCAGGACGAGCAGGGTGTCCCTGGCGTCCTCCGCGAGCCAGGAGACCAGCTCCTCGGCCGAGACGGCCCGCGCGGGGTCGAACCGGCCGTCCTCGTAACTGTCCTCGCAGGCAAGGTAGAAGGAGTCGCCCACGACCTCCCCGTGCCCGGTCCAGTAGAGAATCCTCCGGTCCACCGCCTGTCGGCGAAGCCGCGCCACCAGCTCTCGTATCTGCTC
The DNA here is from genome assembly GCF_036237275.1 of Streptomyces sp. NBC_01353. Lineage (GTDB taxonomy): Bacteria > Actinomycetota > Actinomycetes > Streptomycetales > Streptomycetaceae > Streptomyces. The sequence goes on from NZ_CP108352.1 coordinate 3,950,211, forward strand.
GCGTCCCGCCGACAGCGGCGCCGCCGACCCGCCGTCCGCGCTGGCGACACCCAGCGGCGGAGCCCCGAACCCGAGCCTTCTCGCCTGTTCGACGAAGAGCGACGCCGTCGTACGCAGGTGGCGGCGTTCCCTGACCCGTCGTAAGTCCCCTCGGTAACGGTCGACGACGACGGTGGCGACCACGCCGTCCGACCGCTGTGCCCGATCCACTCGAAAGCCCCCTCCAAGAGTTCATCCACACGTCCACGCCCCTGGGCAGATGGATGTGTGGCAACCTGACCTCTCGCCCCGGGAACAGTGTGCCGCCCGACACAACTCGGTGTCAGCGCAAGGAGTTTGAATGACTGAACGCGACGGAATCACCATCGGCACCTTGGAGACGCCCTGTCACATCTTCGAAGGTGACGGCACCCGCCCGATCCACGAGGACAACGTCACGATCATCTACGAGCCGGGGCTCCGCCGCGTGAGCCTCCCCATGGAAGTCCAGCGGTGGCGCCAGGACATCGAGGCCGAACAGAAGCGCAGGCAGGCGGCGGGCGAGCGCTTCGCCTGGAACAACCCGCGCTTCGCCGTCGAAAGCGTCCTCGTCTCACGGACCGACGAGGAGGAGGCGCCCCAGGTCCGGATCAGCCTGTGCGACGCGGACTACTACGACTTCCTCGCCACGTCCATCAACCTGGACGAGCCGCTTCGGCGCGGCGAGCCGGCCACCCTGCGCTCCCAGTACCTCAAGGACTCCGACCCGGTGGGCGCGCCCTCGTTCCTCTCCTGCAGCTTCGGCGTCAACGTGGCCGTCGAGACGGGCCGGGACGGGAAGATGGTCTTCGCACGCCGAAGCGTGACGGTGGAGGGCCACAACAAGGAGCGCTGGAACTCCTCCGTCAACGAGGGGCTCGCCGCGATCCACGACGTCCCCAAGGACGGCAGGCCCATCAGCCTGGCCTCCGTGGCCCACCGCGCGCTGCGGGAGGAGCTCGCCGTCCAGGACGAGGACGCGGTCGAGCTGGAACTGCTGGCCTTCGCGCTCGACCTGCGGAACCACCAGTGGGCCGCCTTCTACCGGGCCGTACTCCCCGACCTCAGCTCCGAGGACCTCGTGTCCCGTCGGAGCAAGGGCGTCGAGGACAAGTGGGAGCACGACCAGTTCCGGTTCGTCCCGGCCGATCCCGACAGCGTGCTCGACTTCATCCTGGAGAAGGACAAGGTGTGGACCCCCTGCGGGCCCGCCCTCTTCTACCTGGCCCTCGTCCGCGCGGCCGTCCTCGCCCGCGGCGGCAACCCGTCGGGTCGACTGGACGTGGAGGCGGCGGAGCGGCGGGCGGTGGAGCGGCTGCGGGGCTCCGCGCAGATGTAGGGGTCGGTCAGAAGATGTTCCGCTCCCGGTGCTGCTGACGCAGCTTGAGGAACTTGGTGCGCACCTGGTCGGCCGGCGCCCCGCCGTTCGCCTGGATCAACAGATCCGCCAAGGCGTCCCGGGACTCCATGAAGCCACGCCATTTCTGCTGGGGCTTCAGCCAGGTGTCCACCGCGGTCATCACCGCGACGATCAGCGCAAGGGCCGGAACCCATCGGATCAGCCAACTCCCGTGGCCACCGCCCAGGTTCGCGTCGGCGGCCACGATGGCGCTGGCGAGAATGAGCAGAATGCGACTCAGGTAGTACGTCAGCCCGTAGTTGAAGGTCGCGACGCGCCAACGCCGCATCTCCCGGTCCATCTCCTTGACGAGGGCTTCCGGCAGACGCCCGGCGGACTCCCCGTTCTCCACCGAAGTCTCCACCACGTCCTCGGCCATGCATCCCCCTGTGAACTCGTGTCCTGGATGAACACCCCATTGTTCCAGGGGAGATGCACGCTCCTGATCGACTTCCGCGAAACCGCTAGCGCACGTCGAGGAAGTCGGCGTTCGAGATGTAGGGCTGCGCCCAGGTCGTGGCCGGGTAGTACCAACGCCAGTAGCCGTCCGCGGAGGCCGTGAGCGAGCTCTTCAGGTGACCGGTGGAGCTCGTCTTCACGGTCCGCACGGTGGTGTACGCCTTGCACGGGTACGCGCAGTACTGCAGCTGGACCGACTGCCCGGACAGGGCGGTCCAGGTGTTGGTGTTCCAGTTGGCGGCGGTGAGCCGGCCCGAGACGGTGAGGGCGGCGCCCTTGCGTACCGGCTCGGGGCCGGCGTCCATCGTCACGACCGTCTGCCGACGCAGGCCGACGGACGGGTAGTACCCGCTCTGGAAGTCCCCGTCCTTGGCGTCCACCTGGGCGTAGGCCTGCCAGCCGTTGGGGCCCGCCGACGTGTTGGTGATCTGGTCCGAGCGCGGGTCGAAGGTGAGGGCGCGGGAGCAGGTCTTCACCATGCCCGTGCCGGAGCAGGTGGCTTCGCCATGGGCGTAGAACTTCAGGTCGTCGCCGAACTGCTGCTGCAGCCCCAGCCATACGTCGGTCAGCGGGGAGTCCTCGCTGACGGTGACGGTGACCGTCACCTTCTTCGCCGCCGTGCCGAGAACGATGTCCTTGCCGCCGTTGACGACGACGTTGGTGATCCGCAGATTGCCGGTGGCGGCCTGGGCGGTCGGCGCGACGAGGGCGGCGGCGGCCAGGCCACCGACGGCCAGAGTGGCCGCGAGGCCGGTACGGAAGAGCGCGCGCAGGCGCATGGGGTCCCCCTGGGACTCGTACGAACGAGATCCGGCCCCCCGGCCGGATCATGAAGGTGCGAGGAGTGTACGGGCTCAGGGGGCGTCGGGACGCGGGTGGTCAGAGGGGCTGGAGGCGGGCGCGCAGGAGGCAGAACTCGTTGCCTTCCGGGTCGGCCAGGGTGTGCCAGCTCTCGTCGCCCGTCTGGCCGACGTCTACGGGCCTGGCGCCGAGGGCGAGCAGCCGCTCCAGTTCGGCGTCCTGGTCGCGGTCGGTGGCGTTGACGTCGATGTGCAGTCGGAGCTTCCCGGTCCGCGGGTCGCTGCTGGGGCTGAGGACGAGGGTGGGCAGGCCGCCGGAGCCGGCGTCGAGCGGCCCGATCTCGATGGATCCGTCGTCCTCCCGGCCGAGTTCGACGTAGCCGAGGACCTCGCTCCAGAACGCGGCGAGCCGTTCGGCGTCGACGCAGTCGATGACCAGTTCACTGATGCGGCATGCCATGGCCGTCAGTGTAGGGGCGTGGACGACTCGAGCGTCGAGCGATCGGTCTGGTCGGGGTCTCGGGCTGTCGCCGTCCACAGGCGGCGGCAGGAGAGGACGGCTGCCGCGAGCAGGAGGCCGTTGCGGGCGACCATGAGGGTGTTGCCCAGGGCCGTACCCTGCATGACCTCCAGATAGTGGAGCGGGTACGCGAACGCCGTCACGGCTGTCGCGGCGAGCAGGACCCAGGCCACCGGGCGCTGCGTGGTGAGCCGGGAGGTGAGGCAGACCGCCGCCAGGCCCAGCAGCCAGACCATGTACTGCGGGCTGATCACCCGGCTGGTGATCGTGAACAGCAGGATCGCGGTGAGGGCCGCGTCGAACGGTGTCGCCTCCGTCCACCGCGAGGCCCGGCCCCGCCAGAACATCAGCCACCCGAACGCGGCGGCCGTCAGCATCAGCGACAGCTGCGCCACGGTCGCCACGTGCTGACCGGTGAACTCCAGCGCGCCGTAGCGGGTTTCGACCCAGATCGGCATCCCCGACGCCCGCATCAGCGACAGCACCGTGCCGCCCAGCGACTCGATCTGCACACCCCGGGCGCCCTGCTGCTGCAGGAAGTCGAAGCTGTGCCTGAAGGCGACGGCGAGGACGGTCAGCAGCGCCGCGGCGGCCGCGGCGGCGGACACCCAGGCGTCCCTGGTGGTACGGCCCCGCTCCATGCCCACCAGGGTGAGCAGCGGCCACACCTTGATCAGGGCCCCGAACGCGGCGAGCGCCCCGCCGAGGCGCGGCCGGCGGCGGCCGGCGAGCAGCGCGAGGACGGCGAGGGCCGTCACCTGGATGTCGAACCGCCCGTGCGGCAGGTTCAGGAGCATGGGCAGCCCGGCGGTCCACAGCCAGGCGCCGCCGAGCCTGCGGCCGGGGCGGGCCAGGGCCACCGTGACCACGGCGTCGGCGACGAGCGTGAGCACGAGGAACGCCGCGAAGTAGTCGAGGAAGGGAAGCAGCGACGGGGAGAGGAACAGCAGACCGGCGCCCGGCGGGTACTGCCAGGTGACGTCGCCGACCGGGAAGGAGCCGTCGGCCAGCTGCTGGTACCACCGCGGGTAGAGGAACTCCACCTCGGACGAGACGTTGCTGACGCCGATGTCGTCCTGGACCAGCAGGTACACCATGACGATCCGGGTCAGGGCCCAGACCGTCCCGATCGCCGCGAGCGACCTGCCGGTGGACCAGGTCGCGGCCCAGGCATCGGCGTGCCGGGCCGCCCTGTCCAGGGCACGCGCCGCCGCACCTCGGCCGTCGGCCAGGTCTTTCTGCTGATGGGGGACGGCCGGGTCGCTGGGGGCCGGGTCCGGGCCCTCCTGGGGAGGAGCGCCGCCCAGAAGGTCGGCCTTCTGCTGCGTCATGGATCGGCAATGTAGCCGGATATGACGCCTATCTCCTGGAGCGAACCGCTGGTCCCGGCGTACGTCCCCCATAGGGCGGCCCACCGGCCGGGGGGAGCGGGCGGGGCTGGGCGGGCAACCGTTTCGTCGGGCCAGGTGTCCAGCCTTGTGCCTACACGCATCCTGCGCGTGCCTGACGAGCAGGCGTCGTCCGACGCCTGTGGGAGGGAATCCCGATGAAGCTGCGCCCGGCCGCCACCGTGGCCGCCACCACCGCCGCACTGTTCCTCGCCGCACCCGCCGCCGCACGAGCGGCGGAGTCCCCGGCGGATCTGCCGTCCTGCACGGACGTCTCGACCGCCTATGGGGACTACGAGCAGAAGTCGCTCACCGCGAAGGTGGACGTGGTCGCCGCCGCCCTCGTCGCGGGCGCCGGCTGGCAGCCGGTCAAGGGCTCGGTGACCAACATCGGGGCCGAGGACCTGCCGGGCGTCGTGGTGGGCGGGTACCCCTGGCGCCAGGACGAGTTCCCGGAGTACCAGCTGGGCGATTATGTGAAAGCACAGGTGAAGGCGGCCGACGGTAGCTGGCGCGACCTGGGGACGGATCGGGCGAACGTCGACAGGATCGCGCTGCTGAAGGCCGGTGAGACCAGGCGCTACGAGCTGCGCGTCCAGGCGGTCGCCAAGCTGCCCGCCGACCTCACCTGGGCGGAGTTCGCCTTCTCCGGGGAGTTCGCGGACGTCTACCGCTACCCGGACACCGGCAAGGAAGTCGACTGCCGGGGATCCGCCCACGCCAACGACAACTTCGCGATCAAGCACTCCCCGGACACCGGGCCGACCCCGACCAAGACCCCGACCAAGACCCCGGCTCCGACCTCCACCCCGACGCGGACCGCCACTCCGACCGCCGGACCGACGGCGACCCCGGCCGTGACCGCGCCGACGACCGCGACCCCGTCGGCCACACCCTCGGCCACCCACGCGCCGAACACCGGCGGCCGGCTCGCCGAGACCGGCTCCTCGGGCACGGCCACGCTCGCCGTCATCGGCGGCGCGGTCGTCGTCCTCGGCGCGGCGGCGGTGCTCTTCGGCCGCCGCCGCAACCGCTGACGTCCTGGTCGAACGACGTCCTAGTCGAACCACCGGTCCCTGGCCAGCTCCGCCGTCCTCGACGGGTCCTCCAGCAGGGCCGCGACCTCGAAGCGGCGGGGCCACTGGCCTGCCGCCCAGGCCAGGCCTGCGGCCACGCCCTCCAGGGTGGCCGCGTGGATCGTGCCGTCGGGCGTGCGGCGCCAGTCGAGCTCGACGCCCGCGGCGCGCAGCTCCTCGTGCTCGATGTACGAGTCCGGGGTCGCCGGCCCGAGGAGGGCGTGCACCGAGGGCGGTACGTCGTGCTCCTCGCCGGCCGTGGTGACCTCCGCCTCCACGGACTCGCTCAGCCGCCGGACCTGGAACAGCTCCGCCAGATCGGCCGCCCGTGTCGGGGAGACCGGCAGCAGGGGCAGCCCGCCGGCCAGCGGCAGGAGGTCGGGGGCGTCCGCGATCAGCGCCTCGGAGGCGTCGACCACCAGCAGTTCCCCGTCCACGACCGCGCGCAGCTCGTCGGGGAGGGTGACCTGCTCGGGGTCCAGGTCGGCGAGCGCCGTGTACAGCGCGTGCAGCTGGGCGCCGGTCACCTCGCGCTCCGGGGAGGCGAGACGGGCCAGGAGTTCGGCCGCGCCGCCCGGCTCGTCGAGGAGCGCGGTGACCGAGGTGCGGACGCCCAGGGCCCGCAGGACCTGCTCGTCCTCGAAGCCGGTCGCGTCGACGGAGTCGTACAGGCCCACGAGCAGCGGGTCCGTACCGGCGGCCCGCAGACCGGCCGGGCGGCGGCCGTCGAGGACCGGGTGGTCGCGGAGCCACCAGGCGGTGTACGACCGTACGGTCTCGGTCGTCCCGTCCGGCATCAGGACCCGTACGGGCTGGGTGAGCGCGTCCCGCAGCGGCGGCTGCGCCAGCAGGGCGAGCGCCTGCGGCCAGGCCTCGTCGTCGACCAGATCGAGGTCCCGTACGGCGACGATCTCGGTCGCGACCGGCGGCACCGGTGCCTCCGGCAGCCGGTCGAGGACGTCCTCGCACCACACGTCGACCGCGTCGAGGAGCCCGGCGTCGTCGGGCTCGGCGAAGTCGCCTTCGCGGGGCTCCAGTTCGTCCGGGTCGAGGACGAGGTCGGTGGCCCGGACCAGGGCGAAGTTGGCGAGCACCCCGCAGGCGGCGAGCGGTTGCTCGCCCCATCGCTCGGCCAGTTCGGTGTCGCAGAGCGCCAGGTCGTCCTCGCGCATCACGGTGGCGAAGGCGCTGCCGGGCAGGACCAGTTCACCGGCGGGCGCGAGCTCGCCGTCCTCGTCGGGCAGCGCAAGGGCGCCGAGCCACGGCTCGTCGCCCGGCTCCAACTCGGCGTCCCGGACGAGCGCGAGGACCGTCTCGGCGAGCTCGTCGGCGTCCAGGGTGTCCGCGTCCTCGTCCCAGATCTCCCCCGCGTCGAGGGAGCCGGCGACCGCCGCCCTGACCTGAGGGGTCGTCAGCACGGCACGGGGCGTGGCGGGCAGGGCGCCCAGCTTCTCCAGGAGGGGGTGGGCGGCGTCCGGATGGGCGACCTTGAGGCCGAGCCGGGTCAGGTCGGCGGGGGTGTGGTCCTGGGGCAGCAGGACGTGCCGGGGGCCGATCGTGGTCCGGATCCGGGCGCCGGGCTGCTCTTCTCGGTCCTCGCGGCCCTCGCGGTCCTCGTCGAGACCTTCATCGTACGGACGTTCGACGCGCCCGCCCGCCAGCGGGACCGGCAGGCCCGTGAGCCGGTCCGGGTCCACCCCGGCCAGCGAGTCGTACAGCTGCCACCACCACGACGGCGCCCGGTCCACCCCGGCCAGCCGGTCGATCGCCTCCGTCAGCGGCACCCGTCCGATCCCCAGCGTGCGCAGCTCGGGCCGCCGTTCGAGCCCGGCGGGCAGCAGGGTCGGGAAGACCTCGGCCAGGACGGCGACGGTCTCTGCGCCCGCGCCCTCCACCACCTCCGCCTCCACGGGCCGCAGCGCGGGCACGTCCTCGGACGGCGCCTCGGGGGCCAGGAAGGCCACCCGCGGCAGGCGCTCCAGGATCGCCGCGCGCAGTGCCCCGTCCAGGACACCCTTGCCGAGCAGGCCGGGCACCAGGTCGATCGTGGCGACCGTCACCGGCTGCCAGTCCGCGAGGAGTTCGGCGTACGCGTCGGCCGCCCGCTCGACCAGGAAGTCGGTGAGCGGCCCGGGCGCCGGGTGGCGGCGGGCGGTGTCCAGCGGGAGGGAGGCGATCAGCAGGGCGGGCAGGCCGAGCGGTTCGTCGGTGGGCGTGGGGGCGTGCACGACGGGGGCGGTACGGGGGAACAGCGGCGCGCCGTCGCCGTCGACCGGTACGGCCCAGGTCACCGACCAGTACGGGCGCAGCCGTTCCTCGACCGGCCGGCCCTTGAGGAGCGCGGGGTCGAGGGGGCCGCCGTGGCTGACGGTCCGCCAGCGGTGGGTGCCGGTCGCGGAGTCGGCGATGTGGACGTAACCGTCCTCCTCGGAGCGGCGGAGCGTCCGTACGCCCTCCGAGGTGTCGACCACGATCTCGGCGAGGCCGGGGAGAGTGAGGAGCAGGGCGTCGTCGATGGAGTCGAGGAGCCGCTCGGCGAGGTCGACGGCGGCGGAGTCGCGCAGCGGGAGCACGACGACGGTGTCGTAGCCGTCGGGGGCGGTGCCCTCGGCGGGCAGCGGGAGGCGCAGCAGCGGGACATGGCCGTCGCGGCGGCGCAGTTCGTCCCCGAGGCCGGGGCTGTGCCGGGCGACCTCGGCGGCCAGCTCGCGGGCCTCGGCCAGGGACCAGCGGACACCGCCGTGGCGGCCCAGGACGGCGGGCTCGTCGGAGACGGCGAGGACGGCGGCGAAGCCGACACCGAAACGGCCGACGGCGGTCGTGTCGTGCTCGCCCCGCTTCGCGGAGGCGCGCAGCGTGGACAGGGACTCGACGCCGGTGGCGTCCAGCGGGGCGCCGGTATTGGCGGCGGCGAGGACGGCGGGGGCGTCGGGGCCGGCGGCATGCAGGGTGAGCCGGAGCCTTCCCGTCACTCCTGCGCGGCGGGCGGCGTCGGCGGCGTTCTGGGCGAGCTCGACGACGAGGCGGTCGCGGTAGCCGCCGAGGGCGAGGTCCTCCTCGGCGTTGGCGTCCTCCCGGAACCGGGCGGGCCCGGCACCCCAGGCATCGAGCACGCCTCTCCGCAGCCGTGCGGTACCGAAGGGGTCGGCTCCGTCGGTCGACGTCCTGACGCTGACGCTCACGTCTGACTCCACTCTGCGGGGCGGGATTGTGCCGGGGCCCGAAGGTACCGCGACCTGCGAGTCCGCGGACGCCACGGGGGGTCCGACGCCCGCCATCCCGACTACCCGCGGTGCGCGGGGGCATTCGCAGGGGGCCGGCGCGTGCGCCCCGGGACCCCGCCCCACCCGTGTGGGCGCCGCCCCGCTCCCCCACCCACCCCCGTGTGGGCAATCGTCCCTCCCCCAGACTCCGTCCGGGGGGACCCCCAGGCGGGACGGGTGGGCACACGGGACGGCGCCCTTGCGGGCGCGTCCGCTCCGACCGGCCCCCGCACCACGAGGCACGTCCACGGTCCAAGGCCCCGGGGCCCGGGGCCCGGGGCCCGGGGCCCGGGGCCCGGGCGCAAGGGGCAGAGGCGCCTGCAAGGGCGCCGTTCCGTTGTGCCCACCCTCCCCCAGACTCCGTCCGGGGGGACCCCCAGCCCAGCGGGACGATTGCCCACAACGGAGTGGGGCGCTACGAGTGGCCCAGGTCTTCCGACGTGCCGTCCGGTTCCGTCGTCGAGCCCGAGTCCTTCGCCGGCCGCAACGGGAACTCGTCCGCCCCCATCGAGTCCAGCACCGGCGGCGCCGGCCGCGGCGGCTTCGGCATGACCGCCGCCTCCGAGTGCCCGCCACAGCCGTACGCGAGCGACACGACCCGCCCGTCCGCCGGCGAGAACTCGTTCGCGCACACACCGAACGCCTGCTTCAGCGACCCCGCCAGCGGCACCAGGAACGCGCAGGACTCGCACGACGCCGGCGCGGCCTGCGCCATCGGCGTCTTCGCCCCGAACGACTCGTCCCACCGGTCCGCAGCCACATGCAGCCCGTATCGCGACAGCACCCGCGCCCGCCGCATCCCGAGTTCCTCGGCGACCGAGGCGATCGCGCCCCGGGACGGCGTTCGGGAGACGATCTCGGCGTCCTCGGCGTCGAGATGGTCCGCCATCTCCTCCGAGACCGCGGAGTTCGGCGGCGGCGTGTCCTCCCCGGTGTACCCCGGCTCGAGCCTCAGGTCGTCCTGCTCCGTCGGCAGCAGGTCCCCCGGCCCCATGTCACCCGGCCGCAGCCGCTCGCTCCACGGCACCCACTCCGGGGCGAGGAGCGCGTCGGAGCCGGGCAGCAGGACGGTCTCGACGAGGGTGACGTTCTTCGCCCGGGAGGCGCGCGTGACCGTCACGGCCCAGCGCCAGCCGCGGTAGCCGGGCTCCTCGCACTCGAAGAAGTGCGTGACCACCCGGTCACCCTCGGCGACGGCCTCCACGTGCGCCCCGACGATGCCGGGTGCGGCCGCCTCCTGGGCGGCCGCCCGCGCCAGGTCTACCGCCTCGGCGCACAGGCGGTCGGGGGTACGCGGGGTACGCGCAGTACGGCTTCGCGTCGTCGCAGCACTCACAGGTCTCGCTTCTCTCCTACGCCGTCTCACGGGTGCGCCGGGCCGAGGAGCGGGAGCGAAGCTACGGGCGGCGGGCGGAGCGGACCAGAGGGCCGCATCGACGTCCGCACCCGACATGTCTCGCGTGTCTCGGGCACACCTATCGTCATCCATTCTGCGGGATGCCGAAGAGGCGCGCGGCCGAGAACTTCCGCCGGTGGCGCGCTACGCACGCTACCCCCTCTGCCGCCCGCCGCCCACCTGCCCGCCCCAAGTGGCCCGTATCGCGGACTCCCCGACCGCGTTCGCGCAGGGTCGAGGAGGGCCGCAGGGCCACGCCAACAGTTCGTCCGGGGCTGGTGTGGGGCACTATGACGGAGTGGCAGCCGCACGGTCGTCCGCACGATCCCACGATCATGCCGGGCCGCTCAGCCGAGCGGGCCGGGCGGTCGGGCGCGCCCTTCACCTGCCGTTCACCGGTACGGCGAAAGGGATCCGAAAGGCGACGCACGCGCACGGCGCGGGCGAGTCGGGTCTGGGAAAGCTGATCGAACTGCACGCCGTGAACGGCGCCGGCGACGTCATGATCACCGTCGCGCTCGCGTCCACGGTCTTCTTCTCCGTACCGACGGACGAGGCGCGCGGCCGGGTCGCGCTCTACCTGGCGATCACGATGCTCCCGTTCACACTGCTGGCCCCCGTGATCGGCCCGCTCCTGGACCGCATCCCGCACGGCCGCCGCGCCGCGATGGCCGGGGCGATGTGGACCCGGGCGGTCCTGGCGATCACCATGTCGGCGGCGGTGTCCACGGGCGGCCTGGAGCTGTACCCGGCGGCGCTGGGCGTGCTGGTGGCGTCGAAGGCGTACGGGGTGGTGCGCAGCGCTGTCGTGCCGCGTCTGCTGCCACCCGGCTTCTCCCTGGTCAAGGCGAACTCCCGGGTCACCCTCGCGGGCCTGCTGGCCACCGGTATCGCCGCGCCGATCGGGGCGGGGCTGCAGCAGATCGGGCCGGCCTGGCCGCTGTACGGCGCGTGTGCGCTGTTCCTGCTGGGCGGGTACTGGGCGTTCCGGATGCCGCACAAGGTCGACTCGGCGAAGGGTGAGCGGCGCGCGCACCTGCTGACGCACGGCGAGAAGAAGCCGAGCCTGCGGACGGTGGGGCCCTCGGTGCTGCACGGGCTGCAGGCGAATGCGGCGCAGCGGATGCTGTCGGGGTTCCTGATCTTCTTCCTGGCGTTCCTGCTGCGCGAGCATCCGCTGTCGGGGCAGAGCGCGGCGGTGTCGCTGGCGATGGTGGCGGTGGCGGCCGGGGTGGGGAACGCGTGCGGGACGGCGGTGGGCTCGCTCCTGAAGGAGCGCGGCCATGCGCCGGAAGTGATCATCGCCACGATGATCATGACCGTGTGCGGAGCGGCGGTCCTCGCGGCGGTGTTCTTCAGCGGGGCGATGGTGGCGGTACTGGGAGCGGTGGCGGGCCTGACGCAGGCGCTGTCGAAGCTGTCCCTGGACGCGCTGATCCAACGGGACGTGCCGGAGGTGGTCCGCACGTCGGCGTTCGCCCGCTCGGAGACGCTGCTGCAGATGGCGTGGGTGGTGGGCGGCGGGATCGGCATCTCGCTGCCGCTGAGCGGCCAGGTGGGCATGTGGGTGGCCGCGGCCATCCTGGGCCTGGGCGCGGTCCTGGCCGTGCGCGGCCTCCTGACGGCGGCGCGAACTCCGGACCACAAGAAGGCGGAGGTGACGTGACCGCCCAGGCCGTGCGCCACCGGGACCAGGCGGCCCCGACTCGCCCGGCCTCAGAGGTCACGTGACCGCCCAGGCCGTGCGTTACCGGGACCAGGCGGCCCCGACTCGCCCGGGCGAACGGCGCCACCCCGTCGACCGCGTCCCGTGCCCCCACCCACCCCGTGTGGGCAATCGCCCTGCCCCCCGCCCGCGCGCGGGCGCTCGCGCCCCGCTACCCCCACCCCGTGTGGGCAATCGTCCCGCAGGGCGGGACGGGTGGGCACACGGGACGGCGCCCTTGCGGGCGCGTCCGCTCCGACCGGCCCCCGCACCACGAGGCACGTGCACGGTCCAGGGCCCTGGGGCTCGGGGCGCAAGGGGCAGAGGCGCCTGCAACGGCGCCGTCCGTTGTGCCCACCCGTCCCGCCTGGGGGTCCCCCCGGACGGAGTCTGGGGGAGGGACGAATGCCCACAACGGAGTGGGGAGGGCGGGCAGCGCCCGGCAGGCGCGGGCACCGAAAACGCGGCGCGCCGCACCCCCGCGTGGCGGAGTTCGGCGCGCCCGATAGCCTTCGGGCCATGACCGTTGCGTTCTTCACCGGCTCGCGCCGCCGGGCCGCCGTCGCCCTCGGGGCCGTCTCCGCCGGGCTCCTCGTACTCTCCGCCTGCGACAAGCCGACTCCGCTCGCGACCCTGACGGTCGGGACCGAGTCGATCCACTCCGAGGCCGCCTGCTACAACGACGGCGACGCCATCAAGGAGTCGCAGATCCAGCAGTGCCTCAACAAGAAGGCCGAGAAGACCATCACGGTCTCCGCGGACGACAAGATCCGCTTCGGCGTCGACCCCTCGATCGCCGAGAACGGCTGGACGATCTTCCTCGGCGGCCAGAACGCCGAGCCGGAGCCGTACAAGAAGACGTACCGGACCATCCCGGCCAGCGCCTTCTTCTCCACCCAGACCGGCGAGGCCACCAACTCGACGCAGGTCACCATCGTCGAGAACGACGGCAAGAAGCTGACCGGCGTCTGGCACTTCGAGCTGAAGAAGGACGCCTGATCCTCCGGTGCTCCTCCGGATCCTGATCGTGACGGCCGTGGCGGCGGAGGCGGACTCCGTCGCCCGGGGCATCACGTTCGGCGGGCCGGGCTCGGGTGAGTTCCCGCTGCCCGGCGGCTTCGTGCTGCGCCGCCACGCGGGTACGGGACCTGAAGGGCGACCCGCTGTCGTCGACGTGCTCGTCGGCGGCGTCGGCCCCGCCTCGACGGCCGCCGCCACCGCCACGGCCCTCGCGCACGCGGCCGCCGCACACGACCCCGACGCCACCCCGCACGCGCCCTACGACCTCGTCGTCTCCGCCGGCATCGCCGGTGGATTTCAGCCGCTCGCGCCCCTCGGCTCCGTCGTCGTCTCCGACGCCATCGTCTCCGCCGACCTCGGCGCGCAGACTCCCGACGGCTATCTGACCGTCGAGGAGCTCGGCTTCGGGCGGTCCTCGCACGCCGTGGACGCCACCCTCACCCGGCGGATCTCCGACACGCTCACCCAGAACGGACGACCCCACACCGTCGCGCCCGTGCTCACCGTCTCCACCGTGACCGGCACCGCCGAGCGCGCCGACGAGCTGGCGCGGCGTCACCCGCGCGCCGCCGCCGAGGCGATGGAGGGGTTCGGCGTGGCCGAGGCCGCCGCCGCCTACGGCGTCCCCGTGGTCGAGATCCGCGCCGTCTCCAACGCCGTCGGCCCCCGCGACCGCGCCGCCTGGCGCATCGGCGAGGCCCTTGACTCGCTACGGCACACGTTCCAGCTGCTCAGCACCACCGTCTTCGTGGAGCCCGCCCCATGACGCCCAAGCTCAAGATCGCGTACTCGCCCTGCCCGAACGACACCTTCGTCTTCGACGCCTGGGCCCACGGCCGCGTCCCCGGCGCCCCTCGCCTCGACGTGACGTTCGCCGACATCGACCTCACCAACGGCTGGGCCGAGGGCGACGACACCGCGTACGACGTCCTGAAGGTCTCGTACGCCGTGCTGCCCTGGGTCCTCGACCAGTACGCGCTGCTGCCCTGCGGCGGCGCCCTCGGCCGCGGCTGCGGCCCTCTGGTCCTGACGCGGGAGCCAGGCGTGGACCTCACGGGGAAGACGGTCGCGGTGCCGAGCGAGCGCTCGACCGCGTACCTCCTCTTCCGGCTCTGGGCCGCCGACGTCGTCCTGGGGGCACCTCCCAGGCGAAGCTCTGGGGGAGGGGTGGGGAACGTCGTCGTGATGCCGTTCCACGAGATCATGCCCGCCGTGCGCGACGGGAAGGTCGACGCGGGGCTCGTCATCCACGAGGCCCGTTTCACGTACCAGAACTACGGCCTCCACGCGCTGGCCGACATGGGCGCGCACTGGGAGGACACCACCGGCCTGCCGATCCCGCTGGGCGCGATCATCGCCCGGCGCTCACTCGGCCCGGACATGCTGCGGCGCCTCGCCGACGCGGCCCGCGCATCCGTACGGATGGCCTGGGACGACCCGGCCGCCTCGCGCCCGTACGTACTCGAGCACGCGCAGGAGATGGACCCCAAGGTGGCCGATCAGCACATCGGTCTCTACGTCAACGAGTTCACGGCCGACCTCGGCGAGGCCGGCTACGCGGCGGTCCGCGGGCTGCTCACGCGCGCCGCGGCCGAGGGGCTCGTACCGCCCCTCGGCCCGGACGCGCTGGCGTTCCCGTAGCCCTGACGGGCCTGACGGCCTGACGGGTGCTGACCCGACGGGCCGCCTCCGACCGCCCGCCTCAGACGTCGAGCTGGTCCGCGACCGCCCGCAGCAGGCCCGCGATCTTGGCGCCCTGCGCCTTGTCGGGGTAGCGGCCCCGCTCGAGCATCGGTGTGATGTTCTCCAGGAGCGTCGTCAGATCCTGCACGATGGACGCCAGTTCGTCGGGCTTACGGCGCTGCGCCGCGGCGACGGAGGGCGTCGGGTCGAGGACCGTCACGGACAGCGCCTGGTCGCCGCGCTGTCCCGCGACCACCCCGAACTCCACGCGCTGCCCCGGCTTGAGGGCGTCGACTCCGGCAGGGAGCACCGACGAGTGGACGAACACGTCGCCGCCGTCGTCCCGGGAGAGAAAGCCGAAGCCCTTCTCACTGTTGAACCATTTGACCTTGCCGGTAGGCACGTCTGTCCTTGTCCTCGTACTCGATGGATACGCCGGGAATCCGGCTCTGGATAGCAATACAACGGGCGCCCGACCCTCCCCCAAGCTCTCGACTCCGCTCGAGCAGGGGGGACCCCCAGGCGCCAAGGCTAATGGGCTTCGGGCTGGTGACAAGACGTCGCCGGTTTGTTCCTCCGGCCTGGGAACTACCCTGGCCGAATGCGTAGTGAAACCCCTTCCGCCACGTCGGACGACTCCGCGCCGGGTGACGGCCTCGTCCGGGCCGGTGCGATTGTCTTCATCGTCGGCGCGGTGGCCACGCTGGTCACGGTGGCCCCGCTGTTCCTGGGCACCGACCCGTTTCCGCCGATCGCGTACGCGGTGTGCATGCTGATGGGCGTCGGATTCCTCGTCGCGGGCGCCGGGGTGCTGCGTTCGATCGCGGCGCAGCGTCGCCAGGCGAAGATGGCCGCGGCCGGCGGCAACTAGCCGCAGTACGCCTCCCACCAGGCACGGAACTCTGTCAGGTCGGGCAGGACGACGTCCGCGCCCGCCGCGCGCAGCTCCGCCTCGTCGCACGGTCCGGTCGCCACGGCCACCGACACGGCGCCCGCGGCCGCGGCGCCGCGTACGTCTCCGGTGTGGTCGCCGACGTACACGCCCGCGGAGTGCTCGCGCAGCGCCTCCGCCTTGCCCTCGGCCCACAGGCCGCCGATGACGGCGTCGGGGTCGATGCCGAGGTGGGTGAGGTGCAACTTGGCGTGCGGCTCGTTCTTCGCGGTGACGACGATCGTCCGGCCACCCGCCTCACGAACGGCTTGAATCGCATCCCGCGCGCCGGCCATCGCGAGCGACGCCTCGATCGCGTACGTCGGGTAGAGCGCGCGGTACTGCGCCACCCGCTCCTCGATCTCCGCCTCCGGGAACCAGTGCGCCAGCTCGTGCTCCAGCGGCGGCCCGAGCCGGGAGACGGCCAGGTCGGCGTCGATCTCCACGCCGACCTGGGCGGAGAAGGCCTCGTACGTGGCCTTGATGCCGGGGCGGGAGTCGATCAGCGTCATGTCCAGGTCGAAGCCGACGGTCAGCGGAGGGCGCGAGAGAGTCATGGGTGACATTGTGCCCGGGTGTTCGAACAGGGCCGCTGCTTAGACTGAGCCAAGCCTTACCGAAGTCGCCTCCCCGAAGTCGACGTCACACCCGCACCTCCCGATGGGCCTCGATGACAGCCGCACTCCCTTCCAGACGCGTCCTCGCCACCGTCGCCGCCGTCATCGCCCTCCTCGTCGCGATCCTGCTGAGCCTCGCCGTGGGCGCCCGGGCCATCGCCCCGTCCACGGTCTTCGACGCGCTGCTGCACGGCGGGACGAGCGACGACGCCGAGGTCGTACGGCAGATGCGGGTGCCCAGAACCCTGATCGGGCTGATGGTCGGCGCGGCCCTGGCCCTGGCCGGTACCGCCCTGCAGGGCATCACCCGCAATCCGATCGCCGACCCCGGCATCCTCGGCATCAGCCAGGGCGCCTCGGTGGGCGTGGTCTTCGCGATCGCCTTCGCCGGGGTGCACACGCTGACGGGGTACGTGTGGTTCGCCTTCGCGGGCGCGGCCCTCGCCTCGGTCGCGGTCTACGCGATCGCCTCCAGCGGGCGCGGCGGGGCGACGCCGGTGAAGCTGGCGCTCGGCGGCGCCGCGATCAACGCGCTGCTGCTGTCGGTGACGACCGGGATCCTGACGACCAGGGCGTCGGCGCTGGACGAGTTCAGGTTCTGGCAGATCGGCTCGCTGGACGGGCGGGACGCCGAGGTCGTCGGGCAGATCTGGCCGTTCCTGCTGGTCGGCGCGGTGCTCGTGGTGTCCGTGGCCCGTGGCCTGGACGCGCTGGCGCTGGGCGAGGACGTGGCGAAGGGACTCGGTCAGCGGGTCGCGACCGTACGGATCGTGGGCGGTGTCGGGGCGACCGTGCTGACCGGCGCGGGGGTCGCGGCGGCCGGTCCGATCGCGTTCGTCGGCCTCGCGGTGCCGCACATCGCCCGCGCGATCGTGGGCAGCGACCACCGCTGGGTGCTGCCGATGGCGGCGCTCGTGGGCCCCGTGATGCTGCTGGTGTCCGATGTGATCGGGCGGGTGCTCTTCCCGCCGGGCGAGGTCCCGGCGGGTGTGATGACGGCGCTCATCGGGGTGCCGTTCCTGGTGACGCTGGTGCGCCGGAAGGCGGTGCCGGCATGACGACGACGTCTGTACGTCCTGCCGGGTACGGGGTCGTACGCGCCGGAGCGGGATCGTTCCTGCTCCACCGGCGCTCGGCGTTCGTGGCCCTGGGCCTGGTGGCGCTCCTCGCGGCGGTCTGCGTCGCGTACCTCTGCGTCGGCGAGAAGTTCGTGGCACCGGCCGAGGTCCTGAAGGTGGTCTTCGGGCAGGATTCCCGGTCCACGTTCGTGGTCGGGGAGCTGCGGATGCCGCGGCTCGCGGTCGGCCTGATGGTCGGCGCCGCGTTCGGGATCGCGGGCGCCCTCATCCAGACCGTCGCCCGCAACCCGCTCGCCAGTCCCGACATCATCGGCATCAGCCAGGGCGCGGGCGCGCTGACGGTCGGCGCGATGACCTTCGGCCTCACCTCGTACACCGTCCTGCCGTACCTCTCGATCGTCGGCGGCATCGCGGCCGCCGCGCTCGTGTACGTCTTCGCCTGGCGCGGTGGGCTGCACGCGACGCGGTTCGTGCTCATCGGGATCGGCTTCGCGATCGCGCTGCGCTCGCTGATCACCCTGTTCATGACCAAGGGCGACTACCTGGTCGCCCAGCAGGCCCAGATCTGGATGACCGGCTCGCTCAACGGGCGTGGCTGGGACGAGGCCGCGCCGATCCGATGGACGCTGATCGCCCTGCTGCCGGCGATCCTGTGGGCCGCCCGCGCGCAGCGGACGGTCTCCCTGGACGACGACACGGCGACGGCGCTGGGGGCCTCGCTCGGGCGGGTCCGGCTGGGGCTCGTGTTCGTCGGCGTCGTGCTCGCGTCGGTGGCCACGGGGGTGGCCGGTCCGGTCGACTTCGTGGCGCTGCTCGCACCGCAGATCGCCCGGCGGATGACGCGTACGGCACAGATCCCGCTGCTGTGCTCGGCCCTGATGGGGGCGTTCGTCGTGGTCCTCGCCGACCTGCTGGGCAAGCGGCTCTTCTCGCCGACCGAACTGCCGGTGGGTGTCCTGACGGCGGCGGTCGGCGCCCCGTATCTGATCTGGCTCATCGTCCGGAGCCGAAGCGTGGGAGGAAAGTCGTGAGTCGGCTGACCGCGCGCGAGCTGACGCTCGCGTACGAGGACCGTACGGTCGTGAAGGACCTGGACCTCGCCGTCCCGGACGGCAAGGTGACCGTGATCGTCGGCCCGAACGCGTGCGGGAAGTCGACGACGCTGCGGGCGCTCGGGCGGCTGCTCAAGCCGGCGGGCGGGGCGGTGCTCCTCGACGGGGAGTCGCTCGCGAAGCTGCCGACGAAGCGGATCGCGCAGTCGATCGGCCTGCTGCCGCAGACCCCCGTCGCACCGGAGGCGATCACGGTCGCCGACCTGGTGTCGCGGGGGCGTCAGCCGCACCAGGCGTGGTGGAAGCAGTGGTCGGAGGCCGACGAGCAGGCGGTCGTGGAGGCCATGACCTCGACGGACGTCGCCGCTCTGGCCGACCGATCGGTGGACGAGCTGTCCGGGGGGCAGCGGCAGCGGGTCTGGATCGCGATGGCGCTCGCGCAGGAAACGGATCTGCTGCTGCTCGACGAGCCGACGACGTATCTGGACATCGCCCACCAGGTCGAGGTCCTGGACCTGGTGCGCCGGCTCAACGTGGCACGGGGCCGGACGGTCGTGCTGGTCCTCCACGACCTGAACCAGGCGGCGCGGTACGCCGACCACCTGGTCGCCATGAAGGCGGGCCAGGTGGTGGCTGAGGGCGCCCCGACGGACGTGGTGACGGCGGACCTGGTCCGCGACGTCTTCGGCCTGAAGTCGGTCGTCGTCCCGGACCCGGTGACGGGGTCACCCCTGGTGGTGCCGGGGGCGCCGTGGGGGGCGGTCCCCCAACTGAGGGCGTAACAATCCCGGCTGCGCCGTCAGGCGTGGCGGCGCGACCGCCACAGCAGGAACAGCGCCGACGCGACCGCCGCGCCCTTCAGGCTCCATGGCCACGTCTCCGAGATCGCCGCGCCCATCGCCTCGCCGCCCCGCGCGACCGGGGCGCCCCAGCGGCCCTCCACTCGGCCCCAGAGCCAGACCGCGCCTGCCGTGGCCGCCAGGCCCGGGAGCACGATGACGGCCCACTGGATCTCGGCGCGGGAGAGGCGACGGGAGGCGTAGGCGAGGAGCCAGCCCAGGGCCAGGGGCACCAGGGAGCCGTAGACGGCCCCGCCGATCAGGAGCAGCGCGGCCAGGAGCAGGAACGGGCTGCCCAGGCGGAAGCGGCGGGCCGGTACGGCCTCTTCGGTACCCCCGTCCGCCTCCACGGCCGGGCGGCGCAGCACCCGGCGCCAGCCGCGCCTCGGTGCCTCCGGCTCTCCCGGCTCCTCCTCCTCGTCCTCCACCGGCGGCTTCAGCAGCTCCGGGATCTCCACCCCGCCCCGGAACCCCGGCACCAGGTCGTCCCCCGGCCGCGGCTCCGGTGTGTCGTCGTCCAGGCGCCACCAGTCCGGTTCGGTGTCGGCCGCCCCGAGTTCGTCCGTGCCCGCCAGGTGGGGAGGGGCCGCGCCCGATGCGGACTTCGGCGCCTCGCTCCTCTTCCGTGACCGTCCGCTCTGCTGCTCCGGCAGCTTCGGTACCGGCGCGATCCCCGCCGCCCCGTCCACCACCTCGTCCGGCGTGCCCAGCTCGTCGAGGATGCCGCGGATCGCGGTCGGACTCTCCTGGCCGTACGTGGCGCGCCGACGGTCGATCTCGCTCCTCAGCGTCGACACGAGCCGCATCCTCGTGCTCGACGAAAGCTGCCGCTGCTGCGCCAGATCGCCGACCCGGCTCAGATAGTCGAAGACCAACTGGTCGCTCTCGATCCCCACAGTGCCCCTCCACAGCCGGTACGCCCCGACGTTAGCGCCCGCGCAGGGGCTAACGTGGGGCGGATGGGGATCGGTGAGCTCGATCGGGAGGCGCACGTGCCCGGAGGAACTGGCGCCGCCGCAGCGCCGCGCACGCTTGCGGAGGCGCTGCGCGCGCGGGGCGACGAAGGGCTTGCCGCGCTGCTGCGGGCACGCCCGGATCTGCTCTCCCCCGTACCGAACGATCTGACCCAGCTCGCCACCCGGGCCGGCACCCGCGGCTCCGTCGTCCGCGCGCTCGAACGGCTCGACCGGTTCACGCTCCAGACCGCCGAGGCGCTTGCCGTGGCCCCGGACCCCGCCCCGTATCCCGTACTCCTCGCCCTGCTCAGCGGCGACGACGGCAGCCCGGACATCGAGGCGGCGCTGCCGCGCGCGGTGGAGGTGCTGCGCGAACAGGCCCTCGCCTGGGGCGACGACGACCGGCTGCGGTTGGTGCGGACCGCGCGTGAGCTGCTCGCGCCTTCGCCGCAGCACCCTTCCCCGACCGGCCTCGGCCCGACCGTCTCCGAGAGCACGGCCGGCATGTCGCCCGGCCGGATCCAGGAGATCATCGCCGCGGCCGGGCTGCCCGCGACGCACGACCCGGTCTCGGCGGTGGCGGCGCTGACGGAGCTGTTCACCGACCGGGACCGGATGGGCGCGCTGCTCGACACGGCTCCGCCGGAGGCGCTGGCGGTGCTCGACCGGTTGGTGTGGGGTCCGCCGTACGGAGAGGTGACGGCGAACCCGGCCCCGCCGGTGCGCTGGCTGCGCGACCGCGGTCTGCTGCTGCCGGCCTCGACGCGCACGGTGGTGCTGCCGCGCGAGGCGGCGCTGCATCTGCGGGGCGGACGGGCCCACCGCGCGCCGGAACCGCACGCACCGGAGCTGTCCGTCCTGCGCGAATACCGTCCCCAGGTTGTGGACAGTGCGGCGGCCGGCCAGGCGTACACGGCGCTCGCGACGGTCGAGGAGCTGCTCAAGGGCTGGGACCAAGGCGGTCCCGCCGTACTGCGCTCGGGCGGCCTGGCGGTACGGGACCTCAAGCGGACGGCCGGCGCGCTGGACGTCTCGGAGCCGGTCGCGGCGTTCTGGCTGGAGCTCTGTTACGGGGCGGGGCTGCTGGCCTCGGACGGCGAGGCGGACGAGCGGTACGCGCCGACGCCCGCGTACGACGACTGGCTCGACCTGCCGACGGCCGAACGCTGGGCGGGGCTCGTCACGGCCTGGCTGGTGGGGACGCGGACCTCCGGCCTGGTCGGCGGCCAGGACGCCAAGGGCCGCGCGCTGTCCACACTGGGCCCGGATCTCGACCGGGGCGCGGCGCCGGAAGTCCGGCGGCGGGTCCTCACCCTGCAGGCCACGCTCCCGCCGGGCTCGGCGGCGGACCCGGAGGCGCTCCTGGCGCGACTGCGGTGGGAACGACCGCTGCGGGGCGCGGGCGGCGGGGCCCGTACCAGCACCTCTGGGGACACGGAAGCAGGTGCGGGGCGGGGAGCGAGCGGCTCCGGCGCCGCGTACGGCACGGGCACTTCCGCCGCGTACGGCACGGCCGCCGCGTACGGCACGGGCGCGCCCGCCGGCCGAAGCGCCGCCACGGGCCCCTCGTACGGGCCCGGCACCGGCGCCTCCGCCGGCGATCTCCGTTCCCGGCTCGCCCTGTGGACGCTCTCCGAGGCCGAGATGCTCGGGATCACCGGACGTGGGGCCCTCGCCTCGCCCGCCCGGGCGCTGCTCAACCTGCCGCTCGCCGAGGCCGCGGCGGAGCCCGTGGCCGTCCACGGCGTCGAGCTGTCCGTCGCCGCCGCCCGGGCCGCGACCCTGCTCGCCCCGCTCCTCCCCGAACCCGTCGACCACGTCCTGCTCCAGGCCGACCTGACCGCCGTCGCGCCCGGGCCGCTCCAGCGGCCGCTCGCCCACATGCTCTCCGTGCTCGCGGACGTGGAATCGAAGGGTGGCGCGACGGTCTACCGGTTCACGCCCGGATCGGTGCGCCGCGCGCTCGACGCCGGACGCAGCGCCTCCGACCTGCACGACTTCCTGGCTGCGCACTCCCGTACGCCGGTTCCGCAGCCCCTCGCCTATCTCATCGACGACGTGGCGCGGAGACACGGCCATCTGCGGATCGGCGCCGCCTCCGCCTATGTGCGCTGCGACGACGACGCACTCCTCGGCGAGATCCTGGCCGACAAGCGGTCCGCGCCGCTGCGGCTGCGGCGCCTCGCGCCGACCGTGCTCGCCTCGCAGACGGACCCGGCGGCGCTGCTCGACGGCCTGCGGTCGATGGGGTACGCCCCGGCCGCCGAGTCCGCGGAGGGCGATGTCCTGATCACCCGCGCCGACGCCTACCGCACGGGCGCCCGCACCGCGCCCGTTCCCGTCCCGGACGGCCCGCCCGCCCCGGACACGACCCTGCTCGGCGCGGCGGTCCGCGCGATCCGGGCCGGGGACCTCGCCTCGACGGCCGTCCGCAAGGAGCGCCCCGAGGGCGCCCCGGTCATCGCCGGCGAACTCCCCCGCACCTCCCCGGCCGAGACCCTGGCCACGGTCCAGGCCGCCGCGATGACCGGCTCCGCCGTCTGGATCGGCTACGTGAACGCGGAGGGCGCGGCGAGCCAGCGCGTCATCGCCCCGGTCCGGGTGGAGGGCGGTTTCGTGACGGGCTACGACCACACGGCGGACGAAGTCCGCACGTACCCCCTGCACCGCATCACGGGCGTCGCGGAACTGGCGGACGACCAGGTCTGACGGCCCTCGGGGCCGGTCCCCGGCACCGGTGGCCGGTCCTCAGGCACACTGGATGTTTGGCCGCTGCGGAATCCCCGGCGCGGTACGGCGGGAAGGACCTGATCAGGCGTGAACGGACCACTCATCGTCCAGAGCGACAAGACACTGCTCCTGGAAGTCGACCACGAGCAGGCCGACGCCTGCCGTCGTGCCATCGCGCCCTTCGCCGAACTGGAGCGGGCGCCCGAGCACATCCACACGTACCGCGTGACCCCGCTCGGCCTGTGGAACGCCCGCGCCGCCGGGCACGACGCCGAGCAGGTCGTCGACGCGCTGGTCGAGTTCTCCCGCTACCCCGTGCCGCACGCGCTCCTCGTGGACGTCGCCGAGACCATGGCCCGCTACGGCCGGCTCACGCTCTCCAAGCACCCCACCCACGGCCTCGTCCTCACCACCACCGACCGGCCCGTTCTGGAGGAGATCCTCCGCTCGAAGAAGGTCCAGCCGCTGGTCGGTAACCGGATCGACCCGGACACCGTCGCCGTGCACCCCTCCGAGCGCGGGCAGATCAAGCAGACGCTCCTGAAGCTGGGCTGGCCGGCCGAGGACCTCGCCGGTTACGTGGACGGCGAGGCGCACGCCATCGACCTCGCCGAGGACGGCTGGGCGCTGCGCCCGTACCAGAAGCAGGCTGTCGAGGGCTTCTGGCACGGCGGCTCCGGGGTCGTCGTGCTGCCTTGTGGCGCAGGAAAGACGCTGGTCGGCGCCGGTGCGATGGCGCAGGCGAAGGCCACCACGCTGATCCTGGTGACGAACACCGTCTCGGCCCGTCAGTGGAAGCACGAGCTGGTGAAGCGGACCTCGCTGACCGAGGACGAGATCGGTGAGTACTCCGGTACGAAGAAGGAGATCCGTCCGGTCACCATCGCCACGTACCAGGTCCTGACGACCAAGCGGAAGGGCATCTACCCGCACCTGGAGCTCTTCGACTCCCGCGACTGGGGTCTGATCGTCTACGACGAGGTGCACCTGCTGCCCGCACCGGTCTTCAAGTTCACCGCCGACCTCCAGGCCCGGCGGCGGCTGGGGCTCACGGCGACCCTCGTCCGGGAGGACGGGCGCGAGTCGGACGTGTTCTCGCTGATCGGCCCGAAGCGTTTCGACGCGCCGTGGAAGGAAATCGAGGCGCAGGGGTACATCGCGCCCGCCGACTGCGTCGAGGTCCGGGTCAACCTCACGGACTCCGAGCGGCTCGCGTACGCGACGGCGGAGCCGGAGGAGAAGTACCGGTTCTGTGCGACGACGGCGACGAAGCGGAAGGTGACGGAGGCCCTGGTGAAGAAGTTCGCCGGGCAGCAGACCCTCGTCATCGGCCAGTACATCGACCAGCTGGACGAGCTCGGCGAGCATCTGAACGCGCCGGTCATCAAGGGCGAGACGTCGAACGCGCAGCGCGAGAAGCTCTTCGACGCGTTCCGCGAGGGCGAGATCAGCGTGCTGGTCGTCTCGAAGGTCGCGAACTTCTCGATCGACCTGCCCGAGGCGACGGTCGCGATCCAGGTCTCGGGCACCTTCGGCTCGCGCCAGGAGGAGGCACAGCGACTCGGCCGGGTGCTGCGGCCGAAGGCCGACGGCCACCAGGCGCACTTCTACTCGGTGGTCGCGCGCGACACCATCGACCAGGACTTCGCGGCACACCGCCAGCGGTTCCTGGCCGAGCAGGGGTACGCGTACCGGATCATCGACGCCGACGAGCTGATGGCGGGCGAGACGCCGCCGGCGTAACGGGCTCACCGAAGACCGCACGCCCTGGATCTCCTCCGTTCCTCCGTGCTCCGTCGGGAGACGGCGGTGCGGAGAGGAGAGGAGACCTACGACGGCGGGCGAAAGTTGTACGCCGCGGGGAGTCGCTCGGGCGCTCAGCCTGCCCTTCCCGCGTACTGGGGGCGGGGGTTGCGCACCCCCGCCTCCTCCTCGTACACGCCGAGCAGGACGACGTTCACCGCGGCGCCGCCGAAGGCGCGTACCGCGCGCACGGCGAGGGTGAGGGTGAGGCGGCGGGAGTGGGGGACACCGGGGGTCAGGGTCACTGTGGTCATGCGTCCATGATGGATTTCGGACATTCCGAACACATCGGCCCGGGGGTGGAACCTGGGTCCCCCTCCAGTCGGATCCCGTCCCCTACGGGTCCCTCCTCCGTCGGGCGCCCGGGAAATCCATTCGCCCGCGACCGCGGCCGGAAGCTACAATCTCCGACTTCCCCGCCTCCCTCCTGGAGTGGAGCGCCCGCCCGTCTCCCACCACCACCCTCAACCGATGCCCTTCGGGCAGCCCCCTGGTTTCGCCCGGTCGGAAACCGGCGGCCGCCCGGTCATGTTCGTATGCGCACTCGGAGGCACCGCCATGTCCGCACAGGACGACGCTCTCGACCCTCTCGCGCGCGAGCGCGCCCATCTCGCCGGCTCGCGCGCCGCGCTGCGCGCGATGCGCGAGGACGCGGAGTCGCTCGACATCAGGGACGTCACCGCGAACTGGGTCAACGCCGTCGTCCTGCAGGCGCAGATCGACGACCGGATCAAGTCGCTCGCCGACCTCTCGCACACCCCGCTGTTCTTCGGCCGGCTCGACTACCTGCACACCACGCAGGAGGGGCAGCGCTTCTACATCGGCCGACGGCACGTCCACGACGCGCAGGGCGACCCGATGGTGATCGACTGGCGCGCGCCGGTCTCGCAGCCGTTCTACCGGGCGTCGAAGAAGGACCCGCAGGACGTCGGGCTGCGGCGCCGGTTCGGTTACACGGGCGGCGAGCTCACCGCGTACGAGGACGAGCACCTCTCCGACCCCGGCGAGCTGGAACGGACGAGCAGGCTGCTCCAGGCGGAGATCGAGCGCCCGCGCGTGGGTCCGATGCGGGACATCGTCGCCACCATCCAGCCCGAGCAGGACGAGATCGTCCGGTCCGGGCTCTCCGGCACGGTCTGTGTGCAGGGTGGCCCGGGCACCGGCAAGACGGCCGTGGGTCTGCACCGGGTCGCGTACCTCCTCTACGCCCACCGGGAACGGCTGGCGCGCACCGGCACGCTGGTCATCGGCCCGAACCGGTCCTTCCTGCACTACATCGAGCAGGTCCTGCCCGCACTGGGCGAGTTGGAGGTCAAGCAGGCGACCGTCGACGACCTCGTGGCGCATGTCGAGGTGCGGGGGACGGACGAGGCGGCGACGGCGGTCGCCAAGGGCGATGCGCGGATGGCGGAGGTGCTGCGGCGCGCGGTGCGCTCGCACGTCACACTGCCCACCGAGCCGCTGATGGTGGTGCGCGGCTCCCGCCGCTGGCGGGTGCCCGCGTACGAACTGGAGGAGATCGTCCGCGAGTTGCTGGACCGGGACATCCGCTACGGCGCCGCCCACGAGGCGCTCCCCCAGCGCATCGCGCACCTGGTCCTGGTGCGGATGGAGCAGGCGGGCGAGGCCCCGGACGACCGGGTGCAGAACGCGGTGGCGCGGAACCCGGCGGTGAAGGCGGTCGTGAAGGCGGTCTGGCCGGCGGTCGACCCGGCGAAGCTGGTGCTGCGGCTGCTGAGCGACGCCGACTTCCTGGCGGAGCACGCGGAGGGGCTGCTGTCGGCGGACGAGCAGAAGCTGCTGCTGTGGGCGAAGCCCGCGCGCTCGGTGAAGTCGGCGAAGTGGTCGTCGGCGGACGCGGTCCTGATCGACGAGGCGAAGGACCTGGTGGAGCGCACGCACTCGCTCGGGCACGTGGTCCTGGACGAGGCGCAGGACCTGTCCCCGATGCAGTACCGCGCCGTCGGCCGCCGCTGCACGACGGGCTCGGCGACGATCCTGGGCGACCTGGCGCAGGGCACGACCCCGTGGGCGACGGAGAGCTGGGCCCAGGCGCTGGGGCACCTGGGGAAGCCGGAGGCCGTGGTGGAGGAGCTGACCGCAGGTTTCCGTGTGCCGCGCGAGGTCATCGCGTACGCGTCGAGGCTGCTGCCCCACATGTCCCCGGGCCTGGCCGCCGTCGAGTCGGTCCGTGAGAACCCGGGCTCGCTGACGATCCGGCAGACCGAGGCGGGGGTCCTGGACGCGACCGTGGTCGCGGCCTGTGCCGAGTCTCTACGGCACGAGGGCTCGATCGGCCTGATCGCCGCCGACGCCCGGATCGCCCCGCTCGCGGAGGCGCTGACGGCGGCGGGACTCGCGTACCTCGCCCCCGGCGAGGAGACGACGGCCGACTCCCGCCTGACCCTGGTCCCGGCCTCCCTGGCCAAGGGCCTGGAGTACGACTACGTGGTCCTGGACGACCCTGCGGCGGTGGTGGACGGCGAACCGGACGAACGGACGGGGCTGCGGCGGCTGTACGTGGCGCTGACGCGAGCGGTGTCGGGGCTGACGGTCCTTCACTCCTCGGCGCTGCCGGAGCAGTTGGCGGCTTGAGGCGTCACCCCGGCGTGAGTGGCCGAGCCCACCACGGGCCGATCATGCTGCTGGCGTCCTCGCTCACGCTCGTCCTGGGCGCACTCGCACCCTGACCAGCGGCATGATCGGCCGGACACGTTCTAGGCGATGTGGTTGAACTTGGTGCCCTCGCCCGCGTACAGGGTGGTCGTCTGCTGGCTGAACGGGGCGGACCACGAGCCGGTGGAGCGGTGGACGTACGTGCCGTTCGGGCCGTAGGCGATCAGATCGGGGCGGCCGTCGCCGGTGAGGTCGCCGGCGCCGACGAGGTGCGTGTACCCGCCCCAGCCGGTGCCGATCTTGACGCGGTTGGCGAAGGTGCCGTCGCCGTTGCCGAGGTGGAGCCAGAGGACGCCTGCGGTGTCGCGGGCGACGAGGTCTCCGGCGGCACCTCCGGCGATGTTGCCGGTGGCGGTGATCTGGTTGTAGACGCCCCAACCCGTGCCGAGACTCACCCGGGGGGCGAAGGGGGCGCTCCAACTGCCGGTGCCCTTGAAGAGCCACGGGGCGCCGGCGGTGTCGACGGCCAGGAGGTCGGGCTTCCCGTCTCCGGTGAAGTCGCTTCCCGCGGCGATCTTGTTGTAGCTCCCCCAGTCCGAACCGATCTTGTACCGGTTGGCGAAGGTGCCGTCGCCCTTGCCGAGATGGAGCCAGAGGACACCCGCCGTATCGCGGGCGACGACGTCCCCGACGGGCGCTCCGCCGATGTTGCCGGTGGCCTCGATCTGGTTGTAGACGCCCCAGCCGGTGCCGACCATCGTCCGCTTGGCGGTGGCTACCTGGCTGCCCGGCCAGTCGAAGAGGTCGTCCCGCCACAGCGCACCCGAGGCGTCCCGCGCGAGGACGTCCGTCGAGCCGTTGTCGTTGAAGTCGTGCGGGTCGGCCTGGCGCGAGACCTGGAAGTTCCCCGAGGTGGTCGCCGGGTTGCCGCCGTTGGCCGGCGTGGCGGTGATCTCCCAGGTGTAGGCGCCGTTCGGGGCGCTGACGCCGTCCAGGACGCCCTCCCATGCGAAGGCGAACCGGTTGTCGGAGATCGGCTGGGGCAGGTGCTTGGTGAGCTTCACGCCGGTGGCCGTGTGCGTGAGCGTGAGGTCCACGGTGGCGTTCGCCCGGGACAGGGTCCACTCCATCGGGACCGCGGTGCCCGGCTTCTCCAGGTCCACCGCGGTGGGGACCTTCGACTCGGTCACCTTGAGGGACAGGTCCCGGCCCGTGCTCGCCACGAGCGTGGCGCTCGGGCGGCCGCCGTCGCCCTCCCAGATGCGGAACAGCCCCTCGGCGTCGGCCGTGGCGCCGCGCACGAGCAGGCCGCCGTCCGGCGCCTGGGCCACGCTGGAGAAGTGCTCCAGGAGCTTGTACGGCGTGGAGTCGGCGGAGATGAGGCTCCGGGCGTACAGCGGGCTCGGCGTCTCGTCGGCCGCCTTGCCGGGGACCCCGTAGAGCAGCGTGTCCCGGGTGATGCCGGCGATGACGGCGCCGCTCATGGAGGTGTCCATGGCGAAGTCCTTGCTCAGGCCCGTGCCCTTCGCGACGAGGTGCGTGACTCCGCCCCTGTACTCGACCCACGCCCGGTAGTCGGCGGTGTAGGCCCCCGTCGAGCCCTGGGTCCAGGAACCCATGTAGTAACTGCCGCCGCCGACGACCCCGTCGCCGTCGAGGCCGACGAGCGCGTTCCAGAACTCGGTCCGGAACGTGGCGGGCGAAGGGAACACGCGATTGCTGCGCAGGACGAGCAGGTCGCTGGCCGTGGAGGCGACGACCTTGAAGTTCTGGCTGTAGGGGTTGGCCGAACGCATCGTCTTCTTGGTCACCCCGTCTGCCTGGGTGAGCTGCCACAGCTCGTGGTAGTCCGCGGTCGTCGGGACGCTCACGAAGAGGTTCCGGCCGACCACGCCGACGAGTTTCGCCCCCGGGCCGAACTCGGACGCGAGGTCGAAGGACGCGGACCAGGTGACGCCCGGCGTCATGTCCTGCAGGGCGACGATGCCGCCGCCGTCGCTGGTCACGACGATGTCGGAGTTGCTGCCGTGACCCACGGTGCCCGAGTTGATCGGGATCACCGATCCGTCGGCGTACTTGTGCCACTCCAGGACCGTGTTGCCGGCCTCGTCCGTCCGGGACGTGAGGTAGCCGGTGTCGCCGGTGCTGACGATCTCGGCGTCGACGGGCAGATTCGCCGCGTCGGCGGCGGTGGCGGCGGCCCCCGTCACGGCGGCGGGAGCGGGAGCGGCCACCGCCCCTGGCGCGGCGAGGACGCCGGCACCGACCGTCACGGCGAGAACGGTGGCGACGGAAGCGCCGAGACGGCGTCGGGTGGTGCGTGCGGAAGCCAAGGAAGTCCCTCCTGATGAACCGGGCGGTACGCACATCAGCGCGTACCGCCCGATCAGACTCACGAGGAGGAGAGGTGGTTGTACGAGTTGCTCGTGCTGCTCGTGCTGCTCGTGCTGCTCGTGTTGCTCGTGCTTCCTCTGGGACGCCCTCGGGACGCCCCTCTAGGACCGGAGGAAGGCGCGAACGCCCTGGGAGACGGCGTCGTCGCCGAGGAGGGCGTTGTGGTCGAGGCAGCCCGCGGCGTTGTTCGTGGCGCCCGTGAGCGGGACGCTGTTGTCGGGGTTGACGACCTCGTCGCAGTTCGACCACCACGTGGCGTAACGGACGGCGCCGGGCGTCTCGTCGCCCTCCGCGAGCTTCCTCTGGACGTAGGAGTTCGGGGTCATGTCGCGGCAGGCCTGGTCCCACAGGGCGCAGGCCCATGCGGTGCTGGTGCCGTGGTTGGGGCCGGCGAGTGACACCCAGCGGCCGACGGAGGACCGGCCCGCGCCGTCGAACTTCACGTACCAGCGGGTGACGAGGCTGCCGAAGGAGTGGGAGACGAGGTCGACCTGGCTCGCGCCGGTCTGCCGCTTGACGTTGTCGACGTACGCGGCGAGGTCGCCGGCGATGGCCTCGTTGACGGACCGGTGGGTGTCGTAGCCGAAGGAGTACAGCTCGGCGTCCGTGTACCCGTCGGCCTTGAGGTCCTCGCGCAGGCCGCCCCAGACGCCGGGGTCCGCGTTGTAGCCGTGCACGAAGACGACGGGCGTGCGGGCCGCCGCCGCGGTCCCGTCGGCCCGTGCGGCCGTGGCCGGGACGAGCAGGGACGCGATGATCGCGAGCAGCGGGACGATCCTGACACGGAGCCTCAACACGCTTCCCCCTACGAGGTGTTACGCACGAGTAGTCAGGGGCATGGTGGGGCCTGCGGGCCGTGAAGAACAGCCCCGTGCGCGAACCTCACGCGCCGGATCCGAACTCCGGGAGCGCCTCGGTCCACGAGCGGTGCGCCACGGCGGCCAGGACGGGGTTCTTGACCCGGTAGTAGTGCTCCGTCACCAGGCCCCAGCCCAGCGCCCAGCCCCGGCCCCGCGCCCAGGTCGCGTCGTCGACGCGGGCGGCCTCGCGGAACAGCGGGCGGGTCTCGGGGGTGAGCAGCGTCCAGGCGGCCATCATGTCGCAGGCCGGGTCACCGGTGCCGACCCCGCCGAAGTCGATGACGGCGCTGAGCCGGCCCTCCCGGGTCAGCAGGTTGCCGGGCAGCAGGTCGCCGTGGACCCAGACGGGTTCGCCGACCCACTGCGGAAGGCGCAGGACCGAGTCCCACGCCTCGGCCGCGGCGGCGCCGTCGACCGTACCGTCGGCGCCGAGGTCGCGGATGGCGCGGTCGATGTGGTCGCCCGTCCACTCGGTGACATGGCCGCCCCGGAAGGACTTCGGACCGCCGGTGGCGTCCACGCCCCGCAGCGCCACGCCGAAGCGCCCCAACTCCACGGCGGCGTGGGCGAGATCATCGATCGGCGCGTCGAAGGCGTTGGTGCCGTCGAGCCAGCCGTACACCGACCAGGGCGCGTCGAAGCCCTCCCCCGGCGCCCCCTTGCCCAGCGGAACGGGCACCGGCAGCGGGAGGTGCGGGGCGAGGTGCGGCAGCCAGCGCTGCTCCTTGGCCACGCCCCCGGCGTTGTCGGCGGTCTTCGGCAGCCGGACCACCATCGCGTCGCCGAGCCGGAACATGTCGTTGTCCGTACCGGCCGACGGCACCTGCGTGACGGGCAGCTCCGCCCACTGCGGGAACTGGGCGGCGATGAGTCTGCGCACGAGGTCGACCATGCGGGGAGCGTAGCCAGCGGCCTTGACGCGGGCCATCCCATTACGGTGGGGGCGGCGCGACCGAGAGAACGGTGGAACACCATGTCCCGAACGACCGTCGTCACCGGCGGAAGCCGTGGGATCGGCGCGGCGACCTGCGTACGCCTGGCCGCCGAGGGGCACGACCTGGTGCTCGGGTACGTACGCGATGCCGGCGCGGCGGAGGAGACGGCGCGGGCGGTCCGGGCGGCGGGCGCGCGGTGTGCCGTGGTGCGGGCGGACACCTCGGTCGAGGCGGACGTGGAGCGGCTCTTCGACACGGCCGAGGCCGAACTCGGCCCCGTGACCGGCCTGGTCAACAACGCGGGTGTGACGGGACCGCTGGGCCGCCTCGCGGACGCCACGACGGAGGACCTGCGGCGGGTGGTGGAGGTCAACCTCCTGGGCTACCTGCTGTGTTGCCGCCGCGCCGCCCGCGACATGGCCGCGCACGGAGGCGGGGCGATCGTGAACATCTCCTCCGCCGCCGCCACGCTCGGCAGCCCTGGCGACTACGTCCACTACGCGGCGACGAAGGCGGCGACCGACGCGCTGACCGTGGGCCTCTCGAAGGAGCTGGGCCGGGACGGCATCCGGGTCAACGCGGTCGCCCCGGGCATCGTCGAGACCGACATGCACGCGACGATGGGCGACCCGGACCGCCCGGCGAAGGCGGCCTCCTCGATCCCCCTGGGCCGCCCCGGCCGCCCGTCGGAGATCGCGGCGGCGGTGGCGTGGCTGCTGTCCGAGGACGCGTCGTACACGACGGGCACGGTGCTCCGGGTAGCCGGCGGGCGGTGACGCGTCCTCGGCCCGCGGGCTACTTCCAGACGGTCAGGGCATGCACGTGCCCCTCCATGAACGACTGCGTCCCTGCCGCTCCCGCGCCGGAGCTGTAGTCACTGAACACCCAGGCACCGACGTTGAACGTGTATCCGCGCCCGGGCTTCATCGGGAAGTGCAGCTCGTACGGAACGTCGACCGCGTAGGGTCCCGCAGCGCCCTCGTCCACCTCGTACGGGCTGAAGACGGAGGCGCTCACCCGGCTGCGCCAGAGCCGGTCGAGGCGGTTGTCGGTGGCGGCGATCAGATTGCCGTCCTCGAAGGCGGTGAACTCCATGCCGCCCTCGGACGTGGCGTTGCCGCCTGCGCCGTACGCGCCCACCTTGTAGCTCCAGCGCATCCTGCGGAAGGACACGCCCCGCGCCGTCACGTCGTGGTCGGTCGTCAGGGACAGGCCGAATCCCGCGTGGGCGTTGACGAAGCCGTTCTTGCCGCCGGGGGCCGAGCCGGAGCGGGCGTCCAGGCCGAGCGCTCCGTTGTTCATGCCGAGCAGCTGGTTGTAGGGCGCGTAGCCATTGGTGTCGTGCCAGCTCCAGCTGAAGTGGTACGGCGGAAGCTGCCGGGCCTGGGGCGGGGCTGCCGCCACCGCTGTCTCGGGCGACATGTGACGGCCCAGCGAGTCCATCATGCCGTCCAAGGGGCGTGCGGACCCGATGACTTCAGCGGCCTGCGCGGCGGCCGGATCCGACGCGATCAGCCGCATGACCGGTGCGGAGTACGCCGCCGCGGTCTCGGCCATCTCCGCCTCGGCCTCGCGCCTGCGTCGCGTCGCCTCCATGTGGCGCATCACGAGCGCCCCGACCGTACGTTCCGCGGCCTCGCGCATCTCCTCGGATGCGTTCTCGTCGCGGAATGCGATACGGATGTTCAGCGAGGCGACGTCCGGCGCGGGATAGGTAGTTGAATGGGCCATGATCACCTGACCGTCCCTTCCTGGCTTTGATGCCGCGGCGGGACGGACTCCGAATGGTCCCCATGCTCCCCATGGGCGGGGCGACCCGCCACACCTTCAGCCTGCGCCCGGCCGGCGAAGATCGCACACGCGCGCACCGAGGGTGCGGGACCAGGTTCCGCACCCCTCCCCGAAGTCGTGCGTTACGCGTCCAGCACCTCGCGCCAGACGCGGACCGCGGACGGTGACACCGGGGCCGTCCAGCCGTTCGGGCGGGCCGCGCCGCCGATGTGGAAGGCGTCGACGCCTGCCGCGCGCAGTTCCGGGAGGTGATCGAGGCGGAGGCCGCCGCCGACCAGGAGCTGGGGCTCGTAGCCCGGTTCGCCTGCGCGGGCGGCCTCGGCCTTGAGGACGGGCAGGCCGTCGTCGACACCGGTCGCCGCGCCCGCCGTGAGGTAGGTGTCGAGGCCCGGCAGATCAGCGAGCTGCTTGCGCAGGGTGTCCCGGTGCGCCGCGCGGTCGATGGCCCGGTGGAAGGTCCAGCGGCAGCCGTCCAGGACGGCGATCAGCCGCTCGACCGCCACCAGGTCCGGATCCCCCTCGGCCGTCAGGAAGCCGAGCACGAACTCGTCCGCGCCCGCCTCCCGGAGGTCGGAGGCGCGCGACACCAGTGCTTCGATGTCGCCGGCCGCGAAGCCGTCGGCGAGTCTGAGCATCACGCGCAGAGGAATGTCCACGGCGGCACGGATCGCCTCGAAGGCGGTGCGTGACGGGGTCAGCCCGTCCGCCGCCATGTCGGTGACCAGTTCGAGGCGGTCCGCCCCGCCGGCCTGGGCGGCGACCGCGTCCTCCGCGTCGAGGGCGATCACCTCAAGGACTGCACGGTTGCTCATCGAGCCCATTCCTCCATGAATGACGGCTACAGGTCTAGTCCAATGACCAGCCTAGCCGTGCGTGTGGCCTCCCGCATCGTGCGAGGCCTCATCCGCCCCTGCCGTCGGCTGCCCCGCGTGCACGGTGAAGGCCGCCGTCCGCACCTTCCCGCCGTGCTGGAAGTCCAGGAACAGGCGGTACGCCCCCGCACTCGGCGCCGTCGCCGTGAAGGAGACGTCCGGGCCGGGCCCGCCCTCGTTCGGATGGACGTGCAGGTAGGCGAGGTCTCCGTCGCGCAGGGCGACGAGATGACCGTACGCCCCGAGGTACGGCTCCAGGTCGTCGACCGGCTTGCCGCCCTTGCTGACCGTGAGCTTCAGCTCGCCCGCCTTGCCCGGGTCGAGGGTGCCGCCCAGCGTGACCTGGTAGCCGTCGACGGTCGCGGTCCGCCCGGCGGCAGGCAGCGGCTGGGGCGCGTACGCACCGGGTACGGACAGATCCACGCCCAGCGTCACACCCTTGGCGTTCTTCCCCGCGGGCTTGAAGTCGGCGAAGGCCTTGTAGCCGCCCGCGGCGGGCAGGTCGACCGGAGTCGACCACGTCCCGTCGGCCGCGCGCACCGGGTGCAGATGGCGGTAGACCGTGAGGTCCCGCGAGGCCACGATGAAGTGCAGTTCCTTGCCGTGCTCGGTGGTGTACGCGGTGACCTTCTTGCCCCCCGCGTCCTTGATCGAGAACGTGAGTGTGCTCTTGCCCCGGTCCGGCTTCGGCGTCTCCATGGCCAGCGTGTAGCCGCCCTCGGAGACCTGGAGGCCGCCGGCGGCGGGCGCGTTCGCGGCGCCCTCCTCATGACCGGCGTGCCCGTCCGCACCGTCCGCCTGCGTGCCGTCCGCCTGCGTGCCGTCCGCCGTCGCGCCGTCCGGCTTCGCGGCGGACGCGTGCTCCCCGTGCGCGGCCTTCGCCGGCTCGTCCACGGGGCCGACGCCCGTGCCGACCCCGTACGCGGTCCCGAAGGTCGCGGCGAGCGCGGCGGCGAAGGCGGTGATCTTCACTCCGGTGTTCATGGCAGCTCTCCCGTACGTGAGTAACCGTTCGATGCACTTCACCATACCCCAGGGGGGTATCAAGTCAAGTCGAGAAGATGCTTGCGTGGAATACCGCAGGGGGGTATACATGGAATCAGAAACGGATACCCCCCGAGGGTATCCGGCCCTAGCGAGGAGGAAGACATGAGTTCCTGCTGTACTCCTGACGGCAGCTGCTCGACCAACGCCGGCGAGGCCACGACCGCCGTCGCCGACAGCACCGCCACCGTCTACGCCGTGTCGGGCATGACCTGCGGACACTGCAAGACCGCGATCACCACCTCCGTCTCCGCGCTCGCCGGCGTCATCTCCGTGGACGTCGACGTCGCCGGCGGCCTGGTGACCGTGACCACCGGCGGCGCGCCCGACGACGCCGCGATCGCCGCCGCCGTC
This sequence comes from Streptomyces sp. NBC_01353, assembly GCF_036237275.1. Classification (GTDB taxonomy): domain Bacteria; phylum Actinomycetota; class Actinomycetes; order Streptomycetales; family Streptomycetaceae; genus Streptomyces. The sequence continues at coordinate 3,985,811 of NZ_CP108352.1, forward strand.
GACGACGCCGGCTACGAACTCACCGGCCGCGCCTGACCGTCCGGCCCGAGCCCCACCCCGGCCGCCGGGGCCCGTCCGTCCATGGGCCCCGGCCCCCGAGCCCCGCGATTCCGAGGAGCAGGAAGTGACAACGAGCATTCCGGGCGCCGCCCAGGTCGAGCTCGCCATCGGCGGCATGACCTGCGCCTCGTGCGCGGCCCGAATCGAGAAGAAGCTCAACCGCATGGACGGGGTCGAGGCCACCGTCAACTACGCCACCGAGAAGGCGAAGGTGACCTTCGACGCCGACGCCGACATCTCCGTCGCCGATCTGATCGCCACCGTCGAGGCCACCGGCTACACCGCCCAGGAGCCCACTCCCCCGAAGGCGGAGTCCCGCGGCGAGGACGGGCCCACCGACGAGGAGAAGGCCGACGAGGAGCTGCGGCCGCTCAAGCAGCGGCTCATCACCGCCGTCGCCCTCGCCGTCCCCGTGATCGCGATGGCCATGGTCCCGGCGCTGCAGATCGAGTACTGGCAGTGGCTCAGCCTCACCCTCGCCGCGCCGGTCGTCGTCTACGCCGCCTGGCCCTTCCACAAGGCCGCCTGGACCAACGCCAAGCACGGCGCGGCCACCATGGACACGCTGATCTCGGTCGGCACGATCGCCGCGTTCCTCTGGTCCCTGTGGGCGCTGTTCTTCGGCACCGCCGGTACGCCGGGCATGACGCACCCCTTCGAGTTCACGATCGCCCGCGCCGACGGCGCCGGGAACATCTACCTGGAGGCCGCCGCCGGCGTCACCGCCTTCATCCTGGCCGGCCGGTACTTCGAGGCCCGCTCCAAGCGCAAGGCCGGTGCCGCCCTCAAGGCACTCATGCAGCTCGGCGCCAAGGAGGTCACCGTCCTGCGCGGAGGCCGCGAGGTCACCGTGCCGACCGCCGAACTCCAGGTCGGCGACCGCTTCCTGGTCCGCCCCGGCGAGAAGATCGCCACCGACGGCACCGTCGTCGAGGGCTCCTCCGCCGTCGACGCCTCCATGCTCACCGGCGAGTCCGTGCCGGTCGAGGTCTCCGTCGGCGACTCCGTCACCGGCGCCACCCTGAACGCCGGCGGCCGGCTCGTCGTCGAGGCGACCCGCGTCGGCGCCGACACCCAGCTCGCCCGGATGGCCAAGCTGGTCGAGGACGCCCAGAACGGCAAGGCCGCCGCCCAGCGCCTCGCCGACAAGATCTCGGCCGTCTTCGTACCCGTAGTCATCGCGCTCGCGCTCGGCACCCTCGGCTTCTGGCTCGGCACCGGCTCCGGACTGACCGCCGCGTTCACCGCCGCCGTCGCCGTACTGATCATCGCCTGCCCCTGCGCCCTGGGCCTGGCGACCCCGACCGCACTCATGGTCGGCACCGGCCGCGGCGCGCAGCTCGGCATCCTCATCAAGGGCCCCGAGGTCCTGGAGACCACCCGCAAGGTCGACACCATCGTCCTGGACAAGACCGGCACCGTCACCACCGGCCGGATGACCCTCATCAAGGTCCACACCGCCGACGGCGTCGACGAGACCGACGTCCTGCGGCTCGCGGGCGCCCTGGAGCACTCCTCCGAGCACCCCATCGCCCAGGCCGTCGCCACCGGCGCCGCCGCCAAGGTCGGTACGCTCCCGACTCCCGAGGACTTCGCCAACATCCCCGGTCTCGGCGTGCAGGGCGTCGTCGAGGGCCACGCCGTCCTCGTCGGCCGCGAGAAGCTGCTCGAAGAGTGGGCGATGGAGCTCCCCGGCGGCCTCAAGTCCGCCAAGGACGCGGCGGAGAAGGCGGGCAGGACGGTCATCGCGGTCGCCTGGGACGGCGAGGCGCGCGCGGTCCTGGAGGTCGCCGACGCCATCAAGGAGACCAGCCCCGAGGCCATCCGGCGGCTGCGCGCCCTCGGTCTGACCCCGATCCTGCTGACCGGTGACAACAAGGCCGTCGCCGAGTCCGTCGCCGCCGAGGTCGGCATCGACGAGGTCATCGCCGAGGTCATGCCGCAGGACAAGGTCGACGTCGTCAAGAAGCTGCAGGCCGAGGGCCGTTCGGTCGCCATGGTCGGCGACGGCGTCAACGACGCCGCCGCGCTCGCCCAGGCCGACCTGGGTCTGGCGATGGGCACCGGCACGGACGCCGCCATCGAGGCCGGCGACCTGACGCTCGTACGGGGGGACCTGCGGGCCGCGGCCGACGCGATCCGGCTCTCCCGCAAGACGCTCGGCACGATCCGCTCGAACCTGTTCTGGGCCTTCGCCTACAACGTGGCCGCCCTGCCGCTCGCCGCGGCGGGTCTGCTCAACCCGATGATCGCGGGGGCCGCGATGGCCTTCTCCTCGGTCTTCGTGGTCGGCAACAGCCTGCGCCTGCGCGGCTTCCAGGCCGCCGACCGCTGACTCACCGCCGACATCCCTGCGGACACCCGAGGAGACCGCCGTGGCCGGTTACGGACAGCACAAGGAAGACATCATCAGGCGCCTGCGGCGCATCGAGGGCCAGGTCCGGGGCGTGCAGCGGATGGTGGACGAGGACGTCTACTGCATCGACGTGCTGACCCAGGTCTCCGCCATCAACGCGGCCCTCCAGTCCTGCGCCGTGGCCCTCCTGGACGAGCACCTCAGCTGCTGTGTCACCGAGGCGATCGCCCAGGGCGGGGACCAGGCGAAGGTGAAGGTGGGCGAGGCCTCCAAGGCGATCGCCCGGCTGATCAGGACGTAGGCCCCGGAGGCGTACGCCTCTTGAGGGGATCAACCGCCCTTGTGCGAAGGGCAGTCGGCGGACAGCTTGATGCTCAGGCGAAGACAGAGCCCGAGCACCTGCCGGAGGAGCGTCAGCTCCACCGAACCGGACGGACCGGGGCCGCAGACCTTCGCGCAGGGGCGGTTCTTCATGAGGGTCGACATCCCGCCATCGTACCCCTGGGGGGTATATCTTCGCGGGATGAGCGGCCCGTACGATGGGCCGCGCGTGGCCCTGCCCGGCATGATCGACCGGGCAGGACCCGAGGGGGAGGGGGATGCGCGTGCGCCGGCTGGGAGAGCTGGAGGCCGAGATCATGGACCGACTGTGGGCCTGGCAACGCCCCGCCACGGTCCGCGAGATCGTCGACGACATCAATCTGGGGCGCCGGGTCGCCTACACGACGGTGATGACGGTGGCGGACATCCTCCACCGCAAGGGCTGGCTCCGCCGCGAGAAGGCGGGCAGGGCCTGGCTGTACGAACCGGTCCGCGGCCGCGAGGAGTACACCGCGGCCCTGATGCAGGACGCCCTCGGCGACAGCGCCGACCGGCCGGCCGCGCTGCTGCGCTTCGTGGAGACCATCTCCGACGAGGACATGGCGGCCCTCGACGCGGCGCTCCGCTCCGCCCGACGCGCCCAGGGCGGCGAGCTCGGGTGAACCACCACCTCCTGCCACCGCTCGGCCTCGCCCTCTCCTCCGGACTGCTCATCCCCTGGCTCCTGGTGCGCGCCCGCTGGGCCCAGCAGGTGCCCCGACTCGCCCTGGCGGTCTGGGCGGTGAGCGGCGCGGTGTTCGCCGTCTCGACCGCGCTCCTCGCCGCCCACCTCACCCTGCCGGCGGACAGCAGCCACCGGCTGAGCGACGTCTATCTCGGGCTCGAGATCCCCGCCCCCGAGCGACTTCCGGCCCTCACCGGCCGCGAACGACTGGCCCTGGCCCTGGGCCTCGTCGTGCTCGCGCTGCCGGTCGCCGGATACGTACGGGAACTGCTGCGGGCCCGGCGGGCCCGGCTGCGGCACGCGGGGGTGCTGCGGATCGTCGGGCGGTACGACCCGGCGCTGCGGGCCACCGTGCTCGACCACGCGCGCCCTGCCGTCTACTGCCTGCCCGGCAGCTCACGCCGCGTCGTCGTCTCCTCGGGAGCCGTGGACACGCTCACCAAGGCCCAGTTGGCGGCGGCGCTCGCGCACGAGCGGGCACACATCACCGGCCGTCACCATCTTCTCGTCGCGGCGGCCGAGGCGTTCGCGGCGGTGTTCCCGCGGCTCCCCCTCGCACGGCACGGCGGGACCGCCGTACCGCTGCTGCTCGAAATGACGGCGGACGACCGGGCGTTGCGGCGTTGCACGCGCGACGCGCTCGCCACCGCGCTGTACGCACTCGCCTCGGGGCAGGCACCCCGCGAGGCGTTCGCGGCGGGCGGGCCGTCGGCGGCCCTGCGGATGCGCCGCATCCTCGCTCCGCACAGCGCGGGACATCCCGTACTGCGAGGGTTGTCGACGGTCGCCGCGGCGGGTCTCGCGGTCGCGCCGCTGATCATCGCCTGTTGCTCCTTCCCCAACTAATTGACTCGGTTCAGTCCCTATTTACTAAGTGAATTCGTAGATTTCACATCGGTCACATCGGACTGAATTCCCGGCTATTGTGGGTACGTTGACGCTCAGGCTCGGCACGTCGAAGGGTACGGACCAATGCAGCTGGCTGACGTGCGGACGGCGGCTGCCGCCGACGCGACGACGATATCCAGGCTGCTGGCGGACGCCATTAGGGGCAGTTACGACGGAATCCTCGGCGAAATCCCCGTGCGTCGACTGATCTCCACGCAATGCGCACTTCCCCGTATCCGCGCGGAAATTGAAATTCCCGGTGGCGCGCCGGGCTGGCTCGGCTGGCTGGTGGCCACCGACACGGACGGCACGGTCGTCGGCGCGGCCGCCGGCGGAGTGCCGGTCCCGGGCGAGGGCGAGCTGTACGCGCTGGCCGTCGCGGAGGGTTCGCGCCGGCGGGGTATCGGCTCGGCGCTCCTCGCGGCGACGACGGACCGCATGAAGGGGTTCGGCGCCGGCGAACAGCGCGTGAGCCTCCCGACGGAGAGCGACCCGTCGCTCCCCTTCTACGAGACGCGCGGCTTCACCCCGCTGACCCCCACGCGCCTGGCCCGCGCGGTCTGACGCACACACCAGCCCCTCCCGCGGACTCCCTGGCAGATCAACGCCATCGCGTGTTCACGCCGCCCGATCCGCTGGCCCCCGGGACCGACCCCCCTCCAGGATGGTCACAGCGGCGCGGGCCCGGCGGCACGGGTTCCTCGTCCGGACGGCATGGACCGAGCGAGCCCCTGGAGGAGCGATGCAGAATCAGAGCGGCGCCGCGCTCGCGCCGGTCCTGCCGTCCCGATACGAACTCACCACCGACACCCTCCCCGGACTGGAATCCGTCGCCCCCGGCGACGCCGACTCCGTCTGGCTGTACGACGCCGTCCTCGGCCCGCACAGCGCGGACATCGTCCGCTACCTCGGCCTCGCCCGCGCCACCCACGGCCTCGGCCCCGTGCTCGACCTCGGCTCCGGCGCAGGGCGGCTCTCCGTCCCGTTCGCCCGGCACGGCTTCGCCGTGGAGGCCGTCGACCGGGACGCCGACGCCCTGGCGCGGCTCCAGGCGTGGGCACGTCGCATCGGCCCGCAGGTCGCCGATCTGATCGTGACCACCCGCGCCGATCTCACCGAACTCCGCCTGCACGGCAGTTACCGGCTCGCCCTGCTCGCCGGCGCCATGGTGTCCGCCGTCCCCCCGAGGGCCCGCCCCGGTCTGCTGCGCGAGATCGCCTCGCACCTGGACACCGGCGGCGCTCTCGCCCTGGACTACACCTCCCACCTGCTCCCCGGACTCATCGCCGAACCGCAGCGGACCTGGGCCTTCCAGGTCCCGCGGTTCGACGGCATCGACGAGTGGGTGGTCGCCCGGCAGGTCTTCGACCTGGCCGAGATGAGCGAACGGATCACGTACTACGCCGCCCGGACCGGCAAACTCTCCACCGAGCGCGCGGTGCTGACCACCGACAAGTGGATCGTCGACCCGGAGCACCTCGCGGCGGAGCTGCGCTCCGCGGGCCTGCACGTCGAGGGCCGGCGGCGGCATCGCATCGACGAACGCACCGAGAGCGTGCTGCTCGTCTGTCGTGCGGACGACTGACATCAAGGAACAGCAAGAGGTACGATGCCTGCAAAAGTTTGATCCGACCAGGCGGAGAAGATGGCATTCGTGGACGAGCTGACAGGCCGCGAGGCGGTGATCCAGCGCCTGCGCGATGTCGGTCTGCGGGTCACGGGCCCCCGCCTGGAGGTGCTCACGGTGCTCGCCTCGGCCGGCCACCTCGACGTGGAGTCCATCACCGCCACCGCCCGCGAGCGTCTCGGCACGCTCACCAGCCAGGCGGTGTACGAAATGCTCCGGCACTTCCAGGAGACGGGCCTGGTCAGCAAGTTCGACCGCCCCGGGATGCCGGCCGTCTTCGAGATCTCCGGACCGCCGCACCAGCACGCGCTGTGCGTGCGCTGCGGCCGGGTGGAGAACGTCGACGCCAAGGCGCCCGCCCCGCCCCGCGGCAGCCTGCCCGACTGGCGGACCACCGACGCCGAGATCGTCTTCAAGGGTCTGTGCCCCGACTGCGCACAGTCCGCCGCCTCCTGAGACCGCCCACAGGGACCGAACGCCGGTACCGGACGGTCCTACCGGGCACGTGCCGCACCGCACGCTGAGACCGCTTGAACACCGTGCGTTGCGTTCGATTTTGTGGCAGGGTCTAGCGGGGCGATTCAACGGGATCCGCACGGATCCGAGGGGAGTCTGCTGCACTGTGTCCAAATACGCCACCGGGACTCGTACGGGAAGCGAACAGGCTCTCGCGGTCTACCTGGAGCTCCGTGCCCACCCCTCCTGCTCCTTCGACGAGGTCACGGACGGCCTCGCCCTCTCCGCCGGGGAACGGGAACGATGTCGTGCCGACCTCGCCACCCTCGGCCTGATCGAAGCCGACACGACGCGCTCGGTGATCGACCCCGACGTGGCCCTGGTCCGCCTCCTGCAGCGCGAACGCGACCGGCTCGAGAGCCGGCTCGCCGAGACCAGCCGGGCCCAGATCACCCTGGAGACCCTGGCGGGCCCCTTTCTCCGGGCCGGTTCCGCCCCCCGCTCCGAGGTGGAGGTCGAGATCGTCTCCGACCCGCACCGCATCGGACAGGAGCTGGCCGGCCTCGGCGAGTCCGTGCAGACCTCGGTGCACTCCCTGCACACCGGTTCGGTACGGCGCGAGGACATGGCCGACGAGCTGGAGCGCGACCGGCGCTGGACCGCGCGCGGGGTACGCGTCCGCGCCGTGTACAGCCGACGGATCAGCTCCGTACCGGACATGGCCCAGCATCTGGAGGAGCGGGCCGCCCTCGGGGTGGAAGTCCGGTTCTCCCCCGTCGTACCGATGAACATGGTGCTCGCCGACGAGAACTTCGCGCTGCTGCCCACCGACGCGCACGACCCGGGGTCCGCCGCGATCCTCGCGCGCGGGCCGGGCCTGGTCCGTTCCTATCTCGCGCTGTACGAGTACTGCTGGCACGCCGCCACCCGGTACGGCGACGAGGAGAAGCCCGAACACGGCGGCGACGGGCTCTCCGAACAGCAGCGGGCCGCGCTGCGGATGCTGGCCTCCGGCATCAAGGACGAGCAGATCGCGAAGAACCTCGGAGTGTCCCTGCGCACGGTCAGCCGGCTGCTCTCCGAGGTCATGCAGGAGCTGGGCGCGGCGAGCCGGTTCGAGGCCGGGGTGAAGGCCGCCAGGCTCGGGCTCCTGGACGGCGAGGTACGCGACCGGGAGTTCTGACGCGCGGGCCGGTCCGAGGTGACGTGGCCAAGATCGTACGGGGACATCCGAGGCCCCCTGTGACAGGGTGGTGCGGGGAGACGGGGATCGACGAGGGGGGTCACAGCGCCATGGCCACGACGGACGACGGCAAGGAAGGACTGGCCGCCGAGGCGCTTTTGACTCTCTATCAGGAGCTGCGCAGGCGCGGTGTGTCGAGCTTCCGGGAGGCCTGCTCGGCGCTGCGGATGGCACCGGAGGAGTACGAGCGATGTCGCGTCGAACTGACCTCCCTCGGCCTGATCGTGCCGACGACCGAGACCCATGCCACGATCGCCGACGTCCGGGACGCCAGCTGGAAACCGGACACGGACACGGTGGCCACCGTCGATCCCGAGATCGCCCTGCTGCGCCTGCTCGAGCGGGAGCGCGAGCGGCTGCGGGACCATCTGGCCGAGGCCGACAAGGCCTACTCCACCCTGGAGACGCTGGCGGAAACCTTCCTCCGCGCCGGGGCGCTGGCCCGCTCCGAGATCGCCGTCGAGGCCATCACCGACTACCGCCGGATCCAGCAGGCCCTCGAGGACATCACCGATGTGATGCAGGAGAGTTCGGCCTCCATGCACCCCGGCGGACCCAACCGGCAGATCCCCGAACGGATGCTGGACCGGGACCGGCGCCAGATCGGCAACGGCGTGCGCGTCCGCGCCATCTACCGCAGCCAGGACGCGGTGCGGCCCGAGCTCGCGGAGCTGCTGAGCCGGCGCGTGGCGCTGGGCGTGGAGATCCGCCTGGCGCCCGTCATCCCCATGAACATGATCATCGCCGACCAGCAGTTCGCCCTCGTGCCGATCCGGCCCGAGGAGCCCCGCGAGGGCGCGATCCTGGCGCGCGGCTCGGTGCTGGTCCGGTCCTATCTGGGCCTGTACGAGCACTGCTGGCACACCGCGACCCCGTACGGCGACGACGCGGCGCCGGAGCGGGGTGGCGACGGGCTCTCGGAGCAGCAGCGGGCGGCGCTCCAGATGCTCGCCTCGGGAATGAAGGACGAGAAGATCGCCCGGAACCTCGGGGTGTCACTGCGCACGGTGAGCCGGATGCTCTCCGAACTCATGCAGGAATTGGGGGCGTCGAGCAGATTCGAGGCGGGCGTGCGCGCGGTGCGCCTCGGCTGGCTCGACTGAGGAATCGGCGCGGGACGTTCCGGGGAAGCCCCGCGAAGCCTCCGGAATACACCCCGGGGAAGCCAAGAAGCCCCGCAGTCACCGGACGGCGACTGCGGGGCTTTCCCGATTCCAGCTGATTACCGCTGACTCCCCAGCTGAATTCAGCGTGATGTCACATCAGTTGGTGGGCGCGACCGGGGACGGGCTCGGCGCCTTCGGCCAGTCGTTCTCCGCTCCGGCCTGCTGCGAGGTCGAGACCGAGGTGGCGTCGGGAGCGGCGGCCAGCGCGGCGCCGCCCGCGACGGCCGTACACGCAGCCATCGCGACGACGAACTGGCGGACGGTCTTGCGGACGGCCGGGATACGCACAGCAGACATGATTCCTCCAGGAGTTGGAATGGGATTTCCGACTTCGGGGGCCCGTGCCGCCGGGCGCTCCCTGAAGACATCTCCATATTGACCCGCCCCGGGATACGGATCCAGAGTTTCCCCATGCGTGGATCTGCCATGGCGTGGATGCGTCAATCCGCCAATCCCGTTATGCAGCAACGGAATTGACGCATCCGGAGCGCTACATATCTTTGGTCAGACCAAAAGAGATGCTAGGCTTGCCCTGCGGTCTTCTCGTTCCTCCAGGAGAGAGAGACCGCCGGGGCAGGGGCGTGCCGCCGCCCCTGCCCCACTCATCGCGGCCTCGTACACCCCGATCGTCCGGGCGGCGGATCCACGCCAGCTCATCCCCCGGGCATGACAGACCGCCGCCTCCCCCATCGACTCCCGCACCTTCGGATGCGTCGCCAGCCACAGCAGTCGGCGAGCGTACTCCACCGGATCGTGTCCCCGGACGAGCAGCCCCGTCACCCCGTCCCACACCGCCGTCGGCAACCCGCCCACCGCGGCCGCCAGCACCGGCGTCCCACAGGCCTGCGCCTCCAAGGCCACCAGACCGAACGACTCGCTGCGCGAGGGCACCACGAGAACGTCCGCCGCCCGGTACCAGTCCGCAAGGCGTGACTGCGGTACGGGAGGGCAGGACCGCAGCACATCGGTGACCCCCAGCTCGCGCGCCAGCCGCCAGGCCGAGCCCTCCCTGCTCGCCCCCGAATGCCCCCCGACGACCGGGACGAGCAGCCGGCGGCGCAGGTCGGGCGCCATCAGCAGCAGCTCCGCCACCGCCCGCACGAGCACATCGGGACCCTTGAGGGGCTGGATGCGGCCCGCGTACAGGGGGATGAAGGCATCGGCCGGCAGCCCGAGCCGGGCCCTGGCGGCCGCGCGCCCCGCGCCCGGCTGGAACGTACGCAGATCGACCCCCGGCCGCACCACCTCGGTGCGCGGCGCCGAAGCCCCGTAGAGCGCGCGCAGCGCCTCGGCCTCGTCGACCGTGTTCGCGATCAACCGGTCGGCGGAGTCGATCACTTGGTGCTCGCCGCGGATCCGGAGCTCGGGCTCGGGGGTGTCGCCCTCCGCGAGGGCCGCGTTCTTCACCCGGGCCAGCGTGTGCGCGGTGTGGACCAGCGGTATCCGCCAACCCGCGGAGGCGATCCGGCCGGCCTGCCCGGAGAGCCAGTAGTGGGAGTGGATCAGGTCGTAGCGCCGGTCCTCCTTGAGCAGCGCCAGGGAGAACGGCACGACGAGACCCGGCATGGCTTCCTTGGGGAGCGCCCGGCGGGGACCCGCGTGCAGATGACGGACCCGCACGCCCGGCGCGAGATCGACGAGCGGGGGGCGGCCCTCGCCCCGGCAGCGGGTGAACAGGTCGACCTCGGCTCCCTGTTCGGCGAGGGCCCGGGAGAGTTCGACCATGTAGACGTTCATCCCACCGGCGTCCCCGGTTCCGGGCTGGTGGAGCGGGGAGGTGTGGACGCTGAGCATGGCGACGCGCAGAGACACGTGGGGCTCCTGTGAGGGCGGGCCACGTGTCCCTGCGTTGCGTCGCGCACGACCACGCGGCGGTGGGGGTGGATCGGGTGGGGATGGGGGGCTGGTCGGACGGGGGTGGGGGTTGGATCAGAAGCCGAAGACGGGTCCGGACGGCGGGGCGAGCCGGGTGCCCGGCAGGGGCCCGGTCAGGGCCGAGGTGTCGATCGCCCGGCCGGGCTCGACCTTCAGCGCGGCCGCCAACCGGTCGGCGCCCTCCGGCATCACCGGCCGAGCCCAGGCGGACAGCGCCGAGGCGACCGCCAACTGGGTGGCGAGAGCGGGCAGATGACGGCAGGCCGTAGTGGGCCGGCAGCGCTCGTGCGCGTTGACATGGCCGAAGTCGGCCACCGAGCGGACCACCTCGTCGAGAACGGCCACCGCCCGCCGCGGGTCGAAGGCATCGGGGCCGTACGCCTCGCGCAGGTCCTCGACGGCCCGGTGCAGCCGGCGCTCCAGGATCTCCCAGCCGGTGCCGCCGGGCAGCGCCTGCGGGGCGAGCCCGGCGCACTCCTCGCGTAAGGAGGTGAAGAGCCGAGCGAGCCAGCTGTTCCAGTTCTCGTCCAGCTCTCGGCGGGCCGCGGCGAGCCGGTCACGGTGGAAGACCGTGCGGCGGCCCAACGGGCGGGCCTGCAGGACATGGCGGCGCAGGGTGTCGGAGCCGAACTCGGTGAGCAGGTCGAGCGCCCAGACGTTGCCCTCCTGGACGCCCTCCTCGATCACGTACGACTCGTTGACGCAGAAGTCCTGCGGCAGCTTGATGTCCTGGGCCAGGAGCATCACCGGCAGCAGCACGGCATGGCAGAAGGCGTGCCCGAATCCGCAGAAGTGGATGGCGCGGCTCGGCAGCGGGCCCTTGGTGTCGTAGCCGAACAGATGCATCGCGGCGGCCTCGAAGCAGCCGTCGACGCGGTGGTCGGGGAAGCCTTCGACCGGCACCTGGAGCCCCCACTCGGCCGGGTGGCCGACGGCGATGTCCGGTAGCCCGTCCTCCACCAGGGACTCGCACAGCGCGGCGAGCCGGGGCGGGAGGCCGGCGGTGGCCCAGTAGTCGGCGAGGGTCTCGCGGAAGGGTTCGAGGGGGATGTAGAGGCGGCGGCAGCGGCGGGACAGCGCGGCGGTGTCGCAGAGCGAGCACCGGGGCGCGATCAGGTCGCCGCCGTCGTTGGGCCGGGCGCACTCGTGGCACATCCCGCCGTCGCTGACCGCGCCGCAGTGCGGGCAGGTGCCGGTGACGTGCGCGCCGTACAGCCAGCGCTCGCACGGCTCGCAGTACGGCAGGAGACGGGTGCGCGGCGCGATGACGCCCTGCGCGTACAGGCGGCTGAAGAGGTCCTGCACCCAGCGGCCGTAGCCGCGGTCGCGGCGCGGCCGGACGATGTGGTCGAACTCCACGCCCGAGCGCAGCCAGTCGGCGGTGATCGCCGCGCGGTAGCCCTCGGCGACCTCCTCGGGCTTGCGGTGGTGGCGCAGCGCCCGGACCTCGACGGAGCTGGCGTGGTCGGCGGTGCCGGTGGTGAACCGTACGGGCTCGCCCTCGGCGCGCAGGTACCGGGACAGGACGTCGGCGGCGACGTACGGCCCCGCGAGATGGCCGATGTGCAGTTCGCCGTGGGTGGCCGGAGGGGTCGCGGTGATCCAGACAGGGGTGCTCATGGGACCTCCTTGACGCTGTGGTGCGGTGAGCCTCAGCGAGGTGCTCGGCTTCAGCGAGGTTCGAAATGGAAGGAACGGATGAAGCAGTCACGGGGCTGTTCGACGGCATAGACGATGCATTCGAAAAGGGCCTGGGTGGTCAGCTTCTCGTCCGGTGCTATTCCGTCCGGATTCGATCCGTCCCATTCTGCGAACCGCGGATCGGAGGTGGAGAAATCGGGCGGGAAGAGCGAGAAGACCCGGACGCCGGAAGGGCGGAGGCGGCGCGAGAGGATGTCGGCGAAGCCCGCCTGCGCGCTCTTCGCCGCCCAGAACGCCTCATGGGCCGCGCCCGCTGCGGCGGAGGCACCCTCGGCGTCCCGCACGGCCACCATGTTGACGATGTCGGGCCGCAGCGAGCCGCGCAGCAGCGGCAGGAAGTGCTTGACCATCAGGACGGTGCCGCCGGCCGTCGACTCGATCGTCTCCACGATCTGGTCGTCGCTGGCCGCCTCCAGGTCCATGCCGTCGAGCCAGCGGGCGCCGTTGTTCACCAGCAGGTCGACCCGGTCGGTGCGTTCACCGACCCGCGCCGCGAACTCGCGGATCTCGGCGGGCCTGCTGAGGTCGCAGCCGAACGCGTGGATACGGTCGCGGGCGGAGCCCATGACCTCGGTACGGGTCCGCTCGGCGGCCTCGACGGTGCGGGCCGAGACATAGACCTCGGCACCGAGATGCGCGAATCCGACGGCGAGCGCGCGGCCGAAATAGCGGGATGCTCCGGTCACGACGACACGCAGGTTCTCGAATTTCATGCTCGTCCGCTCTCCCCATGGATACCGGTTACCGGTCGAATTCAGCGTGGCAGAGGAATCGGCGTGGGAGCGTGGTGAGAGGGGTGCGCGTTCACGCCGTTGCGTGGATACGCCATGGCAGTTCGACCCTGTCGAGCACGGTCGCGCGCTTGCGGTGGACGGCGACACCGTGGTCGTCGGCGGAGACGGCTACGGGCCCGCCGGGGGTGTGCACGGGCCCGTCCAGGGCCGGTACGACGGTGCCGGGGAGCGCAGCCGCGGCGGCGAGCGCGGCGGCGCCGGTGAGCGCGAGCCGAGGGTGCCAGCCGCCGACGGTGAGGGCGCGGACGGCGAGCCCACCGGGGCCGGCAGTGAACGCGGCGATCTTCGGCAGGGCGGAGTGCGGGGCGTGGCCGAGCACGCGGGCGGCGTGGGCGCGCAGGGCGAGGAGCCGCCGCAGGGTGGAGTCTCCGGCCCTGAACAGCCCCTCGGCGCTGCGGATCCCGAGGTGCGCGGCGTCGACGAAGGCGTACGGATTGCCGTACCGGACGAGGGAGACGGGCAGCCCGCCGAGGACGTCGACGGGCCGGCCGGTGGGGAGGGTCCCGGGGGTGTCGGGCGGTCGGAGGAAGCGGAGGGAGTACGCGCCGGAGGCCGCTTCTGGGGTGCAGCGCACGAGGTCGCCCGTCGTGACGGCATGGACGGTGACCGGCCCCCGGCGGCCGTACGCCACGACGCAGGCGAGCAGGGAGTGGCCGCAGCCGGTGCGGAAGTCGAAGCCGCCGTCGGGGAGGGCCTGGACGAAGCGGTAGTCGAGGTCACGGCCGGGGCGGGTGGAGGAGCCGTACAGCGCGAACTTGTTCAACCGGGCGTACGGCGTCCCGGCGAGGGCCCGGCGCAGCGCGCCGAGCTCTTCGCGCAACGCCAGTGCTCCGTCGGGCAGTTGCCCGAGCTCCACGACGAGCGTGGGCCCGGGCGCGTCCTCAGCCCGCACGACGACGGCGGCCACTACGGGCGGCGCGGCGCCACGCGACGCGGTGTCCGGATTCCTTCGCGGCGCGCCGGGCGCCGGGGCACCGCTCAGGCGCGGCGCGCCGTCCCGGGCCGGCCCGGCAGTATCCGTACCGGCGTCATGCCGCACAACCCACCGGGATCCTCATGCCCTGCACCACGTCCGACCACAGCTCGTGCACGGCCAGCCCCCACAGGGCCAACGCGTCGTGCTGCGAGGGCCGTTCGAGCTGACGGGCGAGGAGTTTCCGGACGCGGTCGGCACGGACCTTGCCGCCCAGGACCAGGCGGGCCGGGGAGAGGAGTTCGCGGACCGTGTCGAGCAGCGGGCTGCCCGGGGTCAGCATGGCCGCGATCGGCAGCGTGAAGGGCTGCTTGGGCCGGGTGAGGACCGTGGGCGGCAGCAGGTCGGCCCCCGCCTCGTACAGCGCCTGCTTCCCCCGCAGCGCCGCCGGCGCCAGCGAGCGGGCGTGCGCGACCACCGACGGCTGACAGAAGGGCATCCGCGCCTCGACCGCCCACGCCATCGACAGATGGTCCACGCGTCGCAGGTGGTACGCGGGCAGCCGCCAGCGCGTCTCGAACCCCGTCATCGCCACCATCCGGTCCGCGCCGGCCGCCTCCGCCGAGCGCAGCTCCTGCTCGATCCGGTCGGCCGCGGAGCCCTGGTCGGCGATGAACGCCCGGTAGGACGACGTGTAGAGGTGCTCGCGCAGCAGCCGCGGCGCCGCCGACAGCGCGTCCGCGTAAGCCCCCGTCCAGTCCGCGCCCTCCGGTCCCGCCGGCGCGTCGAGCGCGGCGCGCATCCGCTCGTACCCGCCGAAGAGTTCGTCCGCGCCGTCGCCGGCCAGGGCCACGGTGAAGCCGGCCTCCCGTACCGCACGGAACAGCGCGTACGTGGAGAGCGCGATGGGGTCGGCGTTGGGCTGGCCGAGGTGGCGGACGGTGCGGGTGAGGAGCGAGGGGAGCTCGTCGGGGTCGAGCGCCACCTCGTGGTGCGTGGTCCGGGCGCGCCGGGCGACCGAACGGGCATACGCGGCCTCGGAGTCGGGCCACTTGCCCCGGTAGGTGAGGTGGAAGGTGTGCAGCGGCGGCGCGTCGCTCTCCCGGGCGTGCTCGGCGGCGAGCGCGGTGACGAGCCCGGAGTCGAGACCGCCGCTCGTGATCGCACAGACGGGCACCTCGGCCCGCGCGAGCCGCCGCACCTCGCTGCGCAGCACGTCCTGCGTGTCGCCGGCGGGCGCCGCCGGGTGCGGGGTGCGGCGCCGTACGTACGGCCGGCATCCCGGCCGTACGACGGCGGTGGCGCCGGGCGGGAGCACCTCGATGCCGTCGAGGGCGGTGTGGGCGGAGAACGACGTGCGGGTGGCGAGCACGGTGTCGAGGGAGTCCTCGCGCGGGGCGATCCGTACGCCCTCGAACGCGAGGAGCGCGGGGATCTCGGAGGCGAAGCGGGTGGAGCCGTCGGCGGGGTCGTGGTGCCAGTGGACGGGCTTCATGCCCATGTCGTCGACGGCGAGGACGAGTTGAGCCTTTCCGGGCCTGAGGTCGAGGACCGCGACGGCGAACATGCCGTCGAGGTGGTCGGCGAACGCGGGGCCGTACTCCGCGTACAGCGCGGGCAGCACGGTGCCGTCGCAGCGGTCGGGGAAGCGGTGTCCGCGGGCGGCGAGGTGCCGGCGCAGAGAGGCGTGGTTGTAGATCTCGCCGTTGAGGACGGCGATGATCCCGGGCAGGTGCGGCAGCCGGTAGGGCTGCTGCCCGCCGCAGGGGTCGGTGACGGCGAGCCGATCGCACCCCAGCGACCAGCCGGGCCCGCTGAGCACCTGGTGCTCGTCGGGGCCGCCGTGCCGCTGACGGGCCGACACCGCCGAGAGCTCGGCCGGCTCGGGGCGGGCCGCGCGGGCCGCCGCCCCGGCGGCGAAGGAGCCGAGGATCCTGCACATACCGGTCACCCTCCAAGCACGTCACCTGTCACTACCAATTATTTGAATCTACCAAGCTTTTGGATGGCGCGTAAGTGCCATGTCCGGTTCACGCCACGACTTGGCCTTGCGACGCCCCCGCCACCCCGCCCTGCTCGTGGTGGCCGCACACCCGGACGACATCGAGTTCTGCGTCAGCGGCACGGTCATGCAGTGGATCGAGCGCGGCACCCGGGTCACGTACTGCATCGTCACGGACGGCGGCGCCGGCGGATACGACGAACAGCTCCCGCGTCGGGCGATGGCGGATCTGCGCCGCGCCGAACAGGTCCACTCCGCCAAGCTGAGCGGTGTCGCGGACGTCCGCTTCCTCGGCTACCCCGACAGCTTCGTGGAACCGAGCGTGGAACTCCGCCGCGACCTGTGCCGGGTCATCCGCGAGGTACGCCCACAGCGGGCGATCATCCCCTCCCCCGAGATCAACTGGGCGCGCGTGGCCGACCTCCACCCCGACCACCGCGCGGTCGGCGACGCCTGCCTCCGCGCGATCTACCCGGAGGCCCGCAACCCCTTCGCGCACTCCTCCCTCCTGAAGGAGGAGGGCCTGGAGCCGTGGATCGTCCACGAGCTGTGGCTGATGACGGGCCCGACACCCAATCAGTACGTCGACGTCACCCCGGTCTTCGACCGCAAGGTCGAGGCCCTGCGCATCCACACCTCCCAGACGGCCCACTTCGACGACCTGGCGGGCCTGCTGCGGGACTGGCTGAGCGAACACGCGACGGCGGGCGGACTGCCGGCGGGCCGGATGGCGGAGGCGTTCCAGATCGTCCACATCGACTGAGCCTCGCCCCCGACGGATGCCCTACCTTGACGTGCGGCGTACCCGCCGGGGTACGTGACGACAGGCTGGGGGGCATGTGACCGTCGCACAGGTGGTCCGTCGAGGCATTCGGCTCGGGGTGCGCATCACGGTGGGGCCCGCGGGCTTCTTCGGGCTCATGTGGCTCGTGTACGCCGTCGCGTGGCTCTTCACCGGGATGCGCGGGGACGCCCTCGCGGGCATCCTGCGCGGCGTCGTGGCGGTCGGCGGGACGATGGCGGTCGGCGTGCTGCTCGGTGCCGCGACCGGCGGCGCGCTCGCCCTGGCGCCCGACCGGCTCACCGCTCGGGCGCCGCTGCGGGGGCTGCTCGCCGGAGCCGTCGCGAGCGCGCTGTTCCTGCCCGAGACGCTGGTCGTGGCGTTCGCCACCGACCTCGGATACCTGCCGACCCTGCTCACCTTCCTCGCCACACCGATCGTCGGCGCCGTGTCAGCGGCGCACAGCGGCGACCTCGTGGGCCGGACCCGACACCACCCCTGGCTATGGGTCGAGGGGCAACGTCAGCTCCAGTCGTGACGTCCCGGACGCGAACCTAGGATGGAGACATGTCGACGCTCTCCCTCTGGTCGCGTGACTCCGTGCTGTCGATCGGCTCGGTGGGGTCCTGTCTGTCGATCGGTTCGGTCGGCTCGGTCCTCTCCGTCGGGTCCATCGGCTCGGCCGCCTCCGTCGCCTCGGTCGGGTCCTGGCTGAGTACGGGCTCCCTGCTGTCGGCGCAGTCCTGCTGGTCGGTCATGTCCTGGCGCTCCCGCTGCGGGGTGATGGCCGCCGGAACGGTCACGGCAGTCACCGCGGTCGCGCTGGTGGCCGCCGCTCGTACGCGCGGGGGCCGCTGACCCCCGGGGGCTCCTCCGGCCTCAGCTGCAGGCCGTCACAGGCGTCACGCCGAGAACACCCGTGAGCGGCACGTCCACGGACTGCCCCTCCACGCTCAGCCGCACTGCGCCTTCGGTACCCGGCAGCAGCGACCTGCGGATGCCACGCGGACGCGCCGGGTCAGTGGCCGCCCAGGCCCGGCAGGCACGTGCCGTCCATCGTGCGGCCGGCGACCTCGGCGCCGGCGCCGCCGGACCCGTCGATGCGGCCGTTGACGCACACCTTGCCGTGACCGCCGCCGACCAGAACGTTCTTCAGGACCTTGTCGAACTCGCCCCGTACCTCGACCTCGTTCTCCTGGACACCGATCACCCGGGCGACGGCGACCTGCAGCTCGTCCTGCGTGACGCGCTTCCCCGCGAACGTCCGCAGCTCGGCGGCGAGCGTCTCCGCCGTACCCTCCGCCCCGGCGCGCTCCTCCGGGGTGAGCTCCATCTCGCGCCGATACCCGTGATTCTCGGCGTACTTGTCGGCCGGGTCCTCCGGGTCGTACGAGTTGCACGGCCCCAGATCCGCGGGCCGCTGCTCCTCCGGCGGCGGGCAGCTCGGCGACCCCGTACGCGACCCGGCAGCCCGCGGATCGTCGGCGGGGTCGGCGCAGCCACCGACGGCCAGGGTGACGAGGAACAGTGCGGCGACAGCGGCGGATCGGGAACGTGAGCGCATGACGCCATGCTGGGCGTCCCGGGCTCTCTCCACGGCCGGCTCCCGAGAGATGTGACCGACCCGTAGCCTCGCGGCGCTATATACTGACGGAGGTCGTATATACATCCGTCGTGTGGAGGCTCCATGTCCAAGACGCTGGTCGACATCGACGACGACATGCTGGCCTTCGCCCAGCAGCAGCTCGGAACCAAGACGAAGCGCGACACCATCAATCGCGCGCTGACGATAGCGGCGGCGATCAGCGCCGACGACCGGGCGAGGGCGCTGCGCTGGCTCCAGGACAACGCCCAGGACTTCCTGGACTTCGACGTCCTCGAAGAGCGGGAGCGCAAAGGGCTGTGAACTACCTCGCCGACACTTCGGCGGTCCGGCGCATCCTCCGGCGCCAGATCGGCGAACCGTGGCCCGGACGCGTGGCGCGCGGACAAGTGGCCATCTGCCCCCCGGTGGAAGCCGAGCTGATGCCCGGACTGCGCGCCGATCGGGACCATGAGCGCTTTTTCACCATGCTGAACCAGACCTTCGGCCGGGTGCCCGCACTCGACGACCCCTGGCCGCGGATCATCGGTGTCCAGCGGGAGTTGCTGGGGATCGGGCACCACCGGGGACCGTCACCCATGGACATCCTCATCGCGCTCACCGCCGAGCAGCACCGCCTCACGCTGATCCACGTGGACGACGACTTCGCCGCGATCGCCAAGGTCCGGCCGGAGATCTCCATGCTCCGGCTCCAGCCCGCCGAGCCCCGCCAGGGCCTGTCCGGCGGATCAGGGCCGGACAGGCCCTAGGGGCAGAGCCGATCAGCTCACGAGGTGGATCGCCAGCCCCCCGATGAGCCCGCTCGACACGAGGGCTGTTCCAAGCCGCCCCCTCGGTCCCGTCAGACCCCGGCCGAGCAGCGCGCCTCCCGTGGCCAGGAAGAGCTGCCAGCTGGCGGAGGCGACCAGGGCCGCGAGCACGAAGGCCGTACGGTCCAGGGGGGTGGCCGGACCCGAGGGGCCAGTCGCCAGGATCAGGGCCACGAAGTAGATCACGGTCATGGGGTTCAGGATCGTGATGCCCAGGAACGTGAGGAAGGCGCGCGAGGGGGTGAGGGGGCTGTCGGGGTCGTCCCGGCTCGCGAGGTCCCGCGCGCGGTAGGCCCGTACCGCGGTCCATGCCGAGCGCGCCGCCAGGGCCACCAGGACCACCGCCGATACCCACCGCAGCGGGGCCATGACCGGAGCGAGGAGCGGCACGAGCGCCGAGCCGCCCAGCACGGCGATCACGGCGTAGAGGCCGTCCGCGGCGGCGACGCCGAGGGCCGCGCCCGCTCCCGTACGCCAGCCCGTGCGCGCCGTGACCGCCACCAGGTAGGCGCCGACCGCGCCGACCGGGATCGCGATTCCGTAGCCGGCGAGCAGGCCGGCCACCACCGCGGCGGTCACGCGACGGACACGGTCGCGCCTCCGGGGGAGCCGGGCTGCTGCTGTCGGCGGTAGGCCGCGCCGTCCTTCGTACGGGTCAGATGGCCGCCGACGACGAGGTAGCGGCGCAGGGCCGGGAAGTCCTCGTGGACGGTCAGCAGCGCCTCGTTGACCTCGCGCTCGGTGTACGAGCGGGCGGGGGCGAAGAGCGACTCGGCGAGGTGCGCGAGGAGCGCCTCACGGCGGGCGGGCCGGCGCGGGATCGCCTTCAGGCGGCCGTCGGCGGCGAACAAATCTGCGGTCATGCGGTGCAGCCTGGCCGCCGGGGCGGCCAGGCTGCAAAGGGTTTTCCGGATGCCTGTCCGCGAGGGCTTCCCGGCCGGCCGCTACTTGAGCACGACGTTCACCGCCGGTTCGATCCTCGGCACGATCGGCGGCATACCTTCCTCCTGGAAGATCGGCATCGCCTTGTCCACGAAAGCCTGAAACGCCTCCGCCGACTCGAAGAAGTCGACCACTCGCCAGCCGCCCGAGCCGTCGGGGCCCGCCGCGTGGGCGAGGAAGCCCTCGGGCGGCCACCAGGGCGCGTTGGTGACCCGCTCGGTGGTGCGCTCGTAGAGCTCCTGCGTGCCGCCGGGGATCTCCACGGTGACGATGACGGCCATGATGCTGCTCCCGTGCGTGGGGGATGGGATCCCGACCAGCACACCAGCCGCTCCCCGCCCCCGCTCGGCGAGGAGGGCCGAACGAGCGCCCCCGCACACGACGGCTCCGCCGAAGTGCCGGGACGCCGGAGCGTGGGAAGCGGCGGTCGATCAGTGCTGGACGGCGAGTCCGGAGGAGCGTGCGGGCCTGACCCCGCAGGGGGCGTTGCGGATCACCAGCACATCGCCCGCGGGCCCCTCGCCCTGAACGCGGCGGTCGGGCGGGACAGCCCTGCGTCGGCCCCATGTGAGGGGGCGTCACCCGAACGGGCGGTTCTTCACTCTGCGTGTCGATGTTGGCATATTCCGTGCGGTACGTTCACGCAAAACGGCCCCCGCGATGGTTAGCCGCCATCAGCGAGGGCCTGAACCACTAGTGGAAAGCACTCCACCGTGATCTACCGGAACTTTATCGCGCCCTCGCGCGCATTCTCCCAGTTCTCCCACGAGTTGATCCGGCATCCGCGCCTCAGCTCCGACGCCGTACGCCTGCTGACGTGGCAACTCTCCCTCCCCTCGGGCGCGAGGGAGTCCCTCTCCCGTACCGCTGAACGTGCCCGGATCGGGTCATGCGCCTTCACCCGCGCCAAGCGACAGCTCAAGGACGAGGGCTTCGTCCACGAGCGGCGCGTACAGGGCGCCGGTGGGCTCTGGGAGACCCAACAGCTCGTCTCCAGCGTGCCGTTGAGCGTCGGCGAGGCCACCAAGATCCTCGCGGGGATGCCGCCCGTACGGACCAGCACGTTACGAGTGTCACCGCAGGTGACACCGGGGCACGGGGTTCCGGCCGCCGGTGGACCGGAGGCCCCGCCGACCGGCGGTCATCCAGAGAAACACCCAGGGGGAGACACCTCCAACCTTCCGCCCGTCGCCGCTGAGCCCGCTCAGTCCGTCGAGACTGTCGGAGCCGTGACAGCCATCGCCACCGTCGCGGCCGTCGGCACTCCCCGAGCGGGCGAGCACCTGGACGAGGCCCGTGCTCTCGTCGGTGCGCTACCGCTCCTCTCGCCGGTCCTGCGACACATCCCCCCAGGGATGCGCGACGAGTTGACGCTCCTCACCACCGGCTGGCTGGCCGCCGGGCACACCTCCGCCGACGTGCACGAGCACATCCTGCGCGGCCTGCCCGGTACCGGTACATCCGTTCACCGGCCCGGTGGGCTGGTGCGCTACCTGCTCCGCGAGGTCGCGCCCCGGCCACCCGTACCCACGCCGACAGGCACCGGGCCGCAGCTGTCGGCGCGGCTGATCGGGACGCGGGAGTGCACGGGCGCACACGACCAGGCGACGCTGTTCCGGCCTGTCGCGGACGAGTCGCTGTGCGCTTCGTGCGACAGCCACGCGCTCAGCGGTAGATGAGGAGTTCCTGCTCCGTCGCGCCCGTCAGGGCGTAGCGCGTGCGGACCAGCGGGCGGCCCGCGTAGATGCGGATCAAGGTGGACGCCTCTCCGTGGAAGTGGGCCGGGGGACGGCCGGCGATCCTGTTGCCGAGGGAGACGGGCTCGGGGCGGCCCGGCAGGATGCCGACGAGCGCCGGGGTCTCCCGTCTGCGGCTCGTGACCGACAGGAGCGGCAGCGCGAGCTCCAGGCTGGCGCCGCAGTACGCGCCGGGGGCGCCGAAGGCCTCCCGTACGTCTCCGGCGTGGACCCACTCCCCCAGCGCCACCGCGTCCAGCGTGCCGTCGGTCTCCGCGATCACCGGGCCGGCCTCCGTGAAGCCGCGCTCCAGTTCGTCGAGGATCCGGCCGAGCGGCCAGGACTCCCGCTCGGCGACGTCGGCCGCGTTGGCCTCCGGCAGGAAGACGCCCTCCTCGAGGCGACCCTCGACGATCCTGACGAGGGCCGCCGCGCAGTGCGCGAGCACCTGCCGGGCCGTCCAGCCCGGGCAGGCGGTGCGCAGGTCGAACGACGCCTCCGGAGTGCGCCGCAGCAGCGGCATCAGCGCGTCCCGTTCCGTCCGCAGCAGCCGGTCCGGGAGCCACGGATCACGCGCATCGGGGTCACGCACGTCAGTCGTACACATCAGTAGCGGTAGAGGTCCGGCTTGTACGGCCCCTCCACCGGGACCCCGATGTACGACGCCTGCTCCGGGCGCAGCTCGGTCAGCCGCACGCCCAGCGCGTCGAGGTGAAGGCGGGCGACCTTCTCGTCCAGGTGCTTCGGCAGGACGTACACATCCGTCGGGTACTCCTCCGGCTTGGTGAAGAGCTCGATCTGGGCCAGGGTCTGGTCCGCGAAGGAGTTCGACATCACGAACGACGGGTGCCCGGTCGCGTTGCCCAGGTTGAGGAGCCGGCCCTCCGACAGCACGATCACGACCTTGCCGTCGGGGAAAGTCCAGGTGTGGACCTGCGGCTTGACCTCGTCCTTCACGATGCCGGGGATCCGCGCGAGCCCCGCCATGTCGATCTCGTTGTCGAAGTGGCCGATGTTCCCCACGATCGCCTGGTGCTTCATCCTGGCGATGTCCGACGCCATGATGATGTCCTTGTTGCCGGTCGTCGTGATGAAGATGTCCGCCGTCTCGACCACGTCGTCCAGCGTCGCGACCTGATAGCCGTCCATCGCCGCCTGGAGCGCGCAGATCGGGTCGATCTCCGTGACGATCACCCGCGCGCCCTGCCCGCGCAGCGACTCCGCCGAGCCCTTGCCGACATCGCCGTAGCCGCAGACCACGGCCGTCTTGCCGCCGATCAGCACGTCCGTCGCCCGGTTGATGCCGTCGACCAGGGAGTGCCGACAGCCGTACTTGTTGTCGAACTTCGACTTGGTCACGGCGTCGTTCACGTTGATCGCCGGGAAGAGCAGCGCACCGTCGCGGTGCATCTCGTACAGGCGGTGGACACCGGTCGTGGTCTCCTCCGTCACACCGCGGATCTCGGCCGCGAGCGCCGTCCAGTCGATCGACGTGCGCTGCAACAGCTGGAGGACGACGCGCAGTTCGTCGTTGTCCGCCGTCGACGGGTCCGGCACCTCGCCCGCCTTCTGGTACTCCACACCCTTGTGGACGAGGAGCGTGGCGTCACCGCCGTCGTCCAGAATCATGTTGGGACCGACGGCGCCGGGCCAGGTCAGGGCCTGCTCCGTGCACCACCAGTACTCCTCCAGGGTCTCGCCCTTCCAGGCGAAGACCGGGATCCCTGCGGCGGCGATCGCGGCGGCCGCGTGGTCCTGGGTCGAGTAGATGTTGCACGACACCCAGCGCACCTCGGCGCCGAGCGCGACGAGCGTCTCGATGAGAACGGCCGTCTGCACGGTCATGTGCAGGGAGCCGGTGATCCGGGCGCCGGCCAGCGGCCGGGCCTCCGCGTACTCCCGGCGGATCGCCATCAGGCCGGGCATCTCGTGCTCGGCCAGCGTGATCTCCTTGCGGCCGAAGTCGGCGAGCGAGATGTCGGCGACCTTGTGGTCGGTGAATGCGTCAGACATGGACAACGCTCCTTGAGCTCTGAATCGTTCGGTGGATTTCCAGGGCCGCCGTGGACCTGTTGAGCGTGATGTAGTGCAGACCCGGCGCGCCCTCGGCCAGCAGCCGCAGGCCCGTCGCCGTCGCGTGCTCGACGCCGATCCGGTACGCGGTCGCCGGGTCGTCCTTGGCCGCCTCCAGGCGGTGGGCCAGGTCCTCGGGGAAGGCGGCGTCGCTCAGCTCGGCGAACCGGCGGATCTGGCGGACGTCCGTCGCCGGCATGATCTCCGGGATGATCGGCGTCCCGCAGCCGGCGGCGGCCACCCGGTCCCGCAGCCGCAGATAGTCCTCCGCGTCGAAGAACATCTGCGTGATCGCGTAGTCCGCGCCCGCCCGGCACTTGGCGACGAAGTGCGCGAGATCGCTCGCGGCATCGGGCGACCGGGGATGGCCCTCCGGGAAGGCGGCCACCCCGATCCGGAAGTCGCCCAACGAGCGGACCAGCTCGACCAGTTCGTACGCGTACGTGAAGCCCTGCGGGTGCGACGTCCAGGTGCCCCGCGGGTCGCCCGGAGGGTCCCCGCGCAGGACCAGCACGTCCCGTACCCCCGCGTCCGCGTACGCGCCGATGATGGCCCGCAGCTCGGCCACCGAATGCCCGACGGCCGTCAGATGGGCGACGGGCCGCAGGGTCGTCTCGGCGGCGATCCGCTTCGTGACGTCGATGGTCCGGTCACGGGACGAGCCACCGGCGCCGTACGTCACGGAGACGAAGTCCGGCGCGAGCGCCTCGACCCGCCGGATCGCGTCCCACAGCACGGCCTCCCCGCGCTCACTCTTCGGCGGGAAGAACTCGAACGAGAACGTAGGCGCACCCGCCGCGCTCACCGCCGGCCACCCGCGTTGAAGTAGCTCGCCTCCGGGTGGTGGACGACGATCGCGTCCGTCGACTGCTCGGGGTGCAGCTGGTACTCCTCCGACAGCTCGACCCCGATCCGTTCGGGCCGGAGCAGGCCGGCGATCTTCGCCCGGTCCTCCAGGTCGGGGCAGGCCGGGTAGCCGAGCGAGTAACGACAGCCCTGGTACTCGGTGCGCAGCATCCCCTCGATGCCCGCCGGGTCCGCTCCCCCGATACCCCACTCCGCGCGCACCCGCGCGTGCCAGTACTCGGCCAGCGCCTCCGCCAACTGCACGGACAGACCGTGCAGTTCGAGATAGTCGCGGTAACGGTCGGCGGCGAACAGCTTCGCCGTCTCCCCGCCGATCCGGGAGCCGACCGTGACGACCTGGAGCGCGAGGACGTCCACCTCGCCCGCGTCCTCGGCGCGGAAGAAGTCGGCCAGGCAGAGGCGGCGGCCCCGCTGTTGGCGGGGGAAGGAGAAGCGGGTCCGCTCGCCTCCGTCCTCGTCCAGGACGATCAGGTCGTCGCCCTTGGACACACAGGGGAAGTAGCCGTGCACCACGGCCGCTTCGAGGAGCTGGTCGGTCTGGAGCCGGTCCAGCCAGCCGCGCAGCCGCGGCCGGCCCTCCGACTCGATCGTCCCGGCGTCCTTGAGCCCCCACTGGCCCTTGAACAGGGCACCTTCGTCGAGCCAGGACGCGTACTCGGCGAGCTGGATACCCTTGACGACCCGCGTGCCGAGGAACGGCGGCTCCGGTACGGGGTTGTCCGTGGCCACGTCCGAGCGTCCCGCCGGCTCGGGCTCCCGTACCGCAAGGACGGGCGTGTCCCGCTTGGGCACACGGCGCTGCTTCAGCTCCGGGAGTACGGCGCCGGGGATGCCCCGCTTGACCGCCATCAGCGCGTCCATCAGCCGCAGGCCCTCGAAGGCGTCCCGGGCGTAGCGCACCTCGCCCGCGTACAGCTCGTGCAGGTCCTGCTCGACGTACGCCCTGGTCAGCGCGGCGCCACCCAGGATCACGGGGAACTTCGCCGCGAGTCCACGGCCGTTCAGCTCCTCCAGGTTCTCCTTCATGATCACGGTCGACTTCACCAGCAGGCCCGACATGCCGATGACGTCGGCGCGATGCTCCTCGGCGGCGTCCAGGATCGCGGAGACCGGCTGCTTGATGCCGAGATTCACCACGTTGTAGCCGTTGTTGGACAGGATGATGTCGACGAGGTTCTTGCCGATGTCGTGGACATCGCCCCGGACGGTGGCCAGCACGATCGTGCCCTTGCCATCCGCGTCCGTCTTCTCCATGTGCGGTTCGAGATAGGCGACCGCGGTCTTCATCACTTCGGCGGACTGGAGCACGAACGGCAGCTGCATCTGGCCGGAGCCGAAGAGCTCGCCGACCGTCTTCATCCCGTCCAGCAGGATGTCGTTGACGATCTCCAGCGCCGGCCGCCCCTCCAGGGCATCCGCGAGATCGGCCTCCAGGCCGTTCTTCTCCCCGTCGACGATCCGCCGCTTCAGGCGCTCCTCCAGCGGCAGCGCGTGCAGTTCCTCGGCCTTCCCGGCCTTCAGGGACTTCGCCGTCGCACCCTCGAAGAGCTCAAGGAGGCGCTGCAGCGGGTCGTAGCCCTCCCTGCGCCGGTCGTGGACGAGATCGAGGGCCACCTCGACCTGTTCCGGCTCCAGCCGGGCGATCGGCAGGATCTTCGACGCGTGCACGATCGCCGAGTCGAGTCCCGCCTTCACGCACTCGTCGAGGAAGACCGAGTTCAGCACGATCCGCGCGGCCGGGTTCAGGCCGAAGGAGATGTTGGACAGACCCAGCGTCGTCTGGACGTCCGGGTGGCGGCGCTTGAGCTCCCTGATCGCCTCGATGGTGTGGATGCCGTCCCGCCGGGACTCCTCCTGCCCGGTGCAGATCGTGAACGTCAGGCAGTCGATCAGGATGTCCGACTCCCTGATGCCCCAGTTCTCCGTCAGATCGGCGATGATCCGCTCCGCGATCGCGACCTTCGCCTCGACCGTGCGGGCCTGCCCCTCCTCGTCGATCGTCAGGGCCATCAGCGCGGCCCCGTGCTCCTTCGCGAGCGCCGTGACCTGCGCGAACCGGGACTCCGGACCGTCACCGTCCTCGTAGTTGACCGAGTTGATCACGGCCCGGCCGCCGAGCTTCTCGAGCCCGGCACGCAGCACGCCCAGCTCCGTCGAGTCGAGCACGATC
The DNA here is from genome assembly GCF_036237275.1 of Streptomyces sp. NBC_01353. Lineage (GTDB taxonomy): Bacteria > Actinomycetota > Actinomycetes > Streptomycetales > Streptomycetaceae > Streptomyces. Next base: position 4,012,918 of record NZ_CP108352.1, read on the forward strand.
GGCAGCGTGGACGCGGTGGCGAAACGCCCCGCCAGCTCGGCCATGTCGGCCGTCCCGTCCCGGCCGACGTAGTCCACGCACAGATCGAGCATGTGCGCGCCCTCGCGGATCTGGTCGCGCACCATCTCCACGCAGTCGTCCCAGCGGCCGTCCAGCATGGCCTCGCGGAACTTCTTCGAACCGTTGGCGTTGGTCCGCTCACCGATCGCCAGGTACGACGTGTCCTGGCGGAAGGGCACATGGCTGTAGAGCGAGGAGGCGCCCGGTTCCGGGACCGGGGTACGGGTCGGCACGGCCGCGCCCCGCAGCCGCTCCACGATCTCGCGCAGATGCTCCGGGGTCGTCCCGCAGCAGCCGCCGACGAGCGCGGGGCCGTACTCCCGTACGAAGCGCTCCTGGGCGTCGGCCAGTTCGGCGGGCGACAGCGGATAGTGGGCACCGTCCGAGGTCAGCACCGGCAGTCCGGCGTTGGGCATCACCGACACCGGGATTCCGGCGTGCCGCGACAGATACCGCAGGTGCTCGGCCATCTCGGCCGGACCGGTGGCGCAGTTCAGCCCGATCATGTCGATGCCGAGCGGCTCCAGGGCGGTGAGCGCCGCCCCGATCTCCGAGCCGAGCAGCATCGTCCCCGTCGTCTCCACCGTGACCTGCACGATCAGCGGCAGGTCGAGCCCGCACCACTCCAGGGCCCGGCGGGCGCCGACGACGGCCGCCTTCGTCTGGAGCAGGTCCTGCGAGGTCTCGATCAGCAGGGCGTCGGCGCCGCCCCGCAGCAGCCCCTCGGCGTTCTGCCGGTACGCCTCGCGCAGCGGCTCGTACGTGATGTGGCCGAGGGTCGGCAGCTTCGTGCCGGGGCCCATGGAACCGAGGACCCAGCGGGGCCGGCCGTCGCGGGCCGTGTGGGCGTCGGCGGTGGTACGGGCGATCCGGGCGCCGGCCTCGGACAGCTCGTAGACCCGGTTCTCGATGCCGTACTCCGCGAGGGCGGCGAGGTTCGCGCCGAAGGTGTTGGTCTCGACGCAGTCCACGCCGACGGAGAAGTAGGCGTCGTGGACGGAGGCGACGATGTCCGGCCGCGTGATGTTCAGGATCTCGTTGCAGCCCTCCAGGTTCTGGAAGTCGTCCATCGTCGGGTCGGCGGCCTGGAGCATGGTGCCCATCGCCCCGTCGGCGACGACGACCCGGGTCGCGAACTCGTCCCGCAGCGACCTCCTCATGACAACCCCCTGAGATGAACGAGCAGTTCGGCCGTGCAGGCCATGCCGTACGTCGTCCTTATCCGGTCCACGAGCGGGTCGCGGTGCAGCCGGTACTCCTGCGTGCCCACGTAGTCGAGGACCGTGGCGGCGACCGCGCAGCCCAGCCGCGCCGCGCACCGCTCCGGCACGCCCCACGCCGTACCGGCGAGGAACCCGGCGCGGAAGGCGTCCCCGACACCGGTCGGATCGACGACCCCGGGCACCGGCACGGCCGGCACGGCCAGGGTGTCCCGGCCCTCGCCGCGGATACGGACGCCGGCCTCGCCGTGGGTGGTGACCCAGGCGCCGACCCGGCGCAGGATCTCCGCCTCCGACCAGCCCGACTTCTCGCCGAGGAGGGCAGTCTCGTACTCGTTGGAGAACAGCCACCGCGCGCCGTCCACCAGCTCCCGCACCTCGTCCCGGCCGAGCCGCGCCAGCTGCTGCGACGGGTCGGCGGCGAACGGAATCCCGAGCTCGCGGCAGGTGCGGGTGTGCCGGAGCATGGCCTCGGGATCGTCCGGGGAGACCAGGACCAGATCCAGACGCCCCGTCCGGGCGACGACCTCCCGCAGATCGATCTCGCGGGCCTCGGCCATCGCTCCGGCGTAGAAGGTGGCGATCTGGTTCTGCGCCCGGTCGGTGGTACAGACGAACCGGGCGGTGTGGAGCGACGCGCTGACGCGCACCGAGTCGGTGTCCACACCGTGGTCCTTCAGCCAGATCCGGTACGGCTCGAAGTCGGCGCCGACCGCGCCCACGAGGACCGGGCGCAGTCCGAGGACCCCGAGCCCGAAGGCGATGTTCGCTGCCACTCCGCCGCGCCTGACCTCCAGGTTGTCGGCGAGGAACGACAGGGAGACCCGGTCGAGCCGGTCGGCGAGCAGCTGCTCGCTGAACCAGCCGGGGAAGGTCATCAGATGGTCGGTCGCGATGGATCCCGTGACAGCGATACGCATGATCAGACCCCTTTGACCTTATGAGCCGCCTTCTTCAGGGCCTCCACCCTGTCCGTCCGCTCCCAGGTGAAGTCCGGGAGTTCGCGGCCGAAGTGGCCGTACGCCGAGGTCTGGGCGTAGATGGGGCGCTTCAGGTCCAGGTCGCGGATGATCGCGGCCGGCCGCAGGTCGAAGACCGTGCCGATCGCGTCCTGGATCGCCTCGTCCGGCAGCGTGCCCGTGCCGAAGGTCTCCACGAACAGGCCCACCGGCTCCGCCTTGCCGATCGCGTACGCGACCTGCACCTCGCATCGTCGCGCCAGGCCCGCCGCGACGACGTTCTTCGCGACCCAGCGCATCGCGTAGGCGGCGCTCCGGTCCACCTTGGACGGGTCCTTGCCGGAGAACGCGCCGCCGCCGTGGCGTGCCACGCCGCCGTACGTGTCGATGATGATCTTCCGGCCGGTCAGGCCCGCATCGCCCATCGGGCCGCCGACCTCGAACCGTCCGGTCGGGTTCACGAGCAGCCGGTAGCCGTCGGACTCCAGGTTGACGCCCTCCTCGGCGAGCGCCTTCAGCTCCGCCTCGACGACGAACTCCCGAATGTCCGGGGTCAGCAGCCCCTCGACGCTGATGTCGGCCGCGTGCTGCGACGACACCACGACCGTGTCCAGACGTACGGGCCGGTCGCCGTCGTACTCGATGGTGACCTGCGTCTTGCCGTCGGGCCGCAGATAGGGGACGGTCCCGTTCTTGCGGACCTCCGTCAGCCGGCGCGCCAGCCGGTGCGCCAGCGCGATCGGCAGCGGCATCAGCTCGGCCGTGTCGTCGCAGGCGTAGCCGAACATCAGGCCCTGGTCGCCGGCGCCCTGCGCGTCGAGCGCGCCCGAGCCGCCCTCGACCCGGCTCTCGTACGCCGTGTCCACACCCTGGGCGATGTCCGGCGACTGGGCGCCGATGGAGACCGACACACCGCAGGAGGCGCCGTCGAAACCCTTGGCGGAGGAGTCGTAGCCGATGTCGAGGATCGCCTCGCGCACCAGCTTCGCGATCGGGGCGTACGCGGTGGTGGTCACCTCGCCCGCGATGTGCACGAGTCCGGTGGTCAGCAGCGTCTCCACCGCGACCCGCGCGCCCGGGTCGTCGGCGAGCAGTGCGTCGAGGATGGTGTCGCTGATCCGGTCGGCGATCTTGTCGGGATGTCCCTCGGTCACCGACTCCGAGGTGAACAGGCGCCGGCTGCTCATGCCTGGCCCACCTCCTGGCGCGTGTCCGCGAAGAAGTGGGTCCCGATGGCGGAGAGGGTCCGGATCTCGTCGACCTCCAGGGTCTCCATCTGGATGGTCCGGCCGCTCTCCTGCTCCAGCAGGAAGACGAACTCGACGAAGGACAGCGAGTCGATGAGACGGTTCTCGATCAGATCGAGGTCGGGGGCGATGTCCTCGCGCTCGGGGTGACGCTCGAGGATCCAGTTCTTCACCTGCTGCAGGCCGTCGGCCATGGTTGCTCTCCTTTTAACTTCGGGGTACGGAAGGGGTGGGGGGCGCGACGATGATCGGAGCGGCGACCGCCACCGCGTAGTCCACGTCGTGGCTGATGGACACGGTGATCTCGGTGATGCCGGACTCGGCGGCCATCTCGGCCGCGCTGCGGTGCAGCTCCACCAGCGGCCAGCCGCCTTCGGAGCGCCGTACGACGATGTCCGGCCAGGGCAGGAACCTGCCCCTGACCCGGAGGGTCTTGAAGGCCGCTTCCTTGGCCGCGATCCGTCCGCACAGGCTCAGGACGTCGAGCCCGGTGGAGGTGCGGCAGTCGGCGAGTTCGCCGGGGGTGAGCATCCGCTCGAAGAACGTCTCGCCGTACTCGGCGAGAAGCCGGCGGACACGGTTGACGGACACGATGTCCATGCCGAGGTTCGCCCAGCCCAGGCCGCCCGCCGGCGGGGCGGCAGGTCGGGCCGGCACGTCAGATCACCGGCCCGGCCGCCACGCTGACGTCACTCGCGTCGGCCCGCATCCGGGCGTTCGCGTCGAGGACCGCCCGGGTGGCCGCTTCCCAGCTGCCGTGGCGCCGGGTCAGCGCCGACAGCCAGCGCTCCAGGCCGAAGGCGACGCAGCTGGTGAACGCCGGCCCGCCGGTCGACGCCAGCGTGATGGCGCAGCGCTCGCCGAAGAAGTTGCGGTGCGTGTTGACCGAGGCGATCGCCAGGTCCTCGTACAGGAACTCGTGCTTCACCGGGGTGAGGCGCTGGAGCACCGCCTTGGATCCGCCCTTGTCGAAGAACGGGTCGCAGGCGGCCTCCCGGCGCAGCGGCAGGTCGAGCGCCGCGGCGAAGGAGTGGATGCGGGCGGTGAAGTCGGCGAGATGCGTCTCGGCGTGCTCGCGCCCGCCGATGGCGACGATCTCCCGCATACGGAAGCCGAGTTGGCGCCGCATCCCCTCGTAGTGGGTCTCCTTGCGGAAGCACCAGGAGCAGACGGTCACCAGCGTGTCGTCGGCGACCTGCCGGCCCTGGTGGTCGAGGTAGACGGCGTAGCAGGACGCCGAGGGCAGTCCGAGCGCGGCGGGTTCGAGGGCGTCGCACGGAAAGCAGCCGGTGTCGGAACAGAAGGTCGAGGTCTCACGGCGCTCCAGGTCGAGCGGGGCGGCGACGACGGCCTGGTGGGGGAAGTTCTCGTAGTAGTCGAGCCGGGCCAGGTCGGCGGCCGGCAGGAGCGGGGGCATGGTCATCGGGCGGGCGCCCGCGGTCACTCCCCAGCTCTCGAAGGTGTCGTCGAGCAACCGCAGCAGCGCGGTCGCCTCGGGGCCCAGGGACGGCAGTCCCCTGGCTTCCCCGGGGGCCCCGACGCTCGCGGGGGTCGTCACGGTCATGGTGGATTCACCTCTCGGATGCGACGGTCCGGCGGCCGTCAGACGACGGGCAGGGTGTCGTCGGAGAAGATCCCGGTCTTCAGGAAGAAGGCGAGCGGCTTGCGGATCGCCTTGCGCTCGTACGGGCGGCGGCGCTCGTCGGCGACCAGCGCGTTGCGCAGGGCCAGCGGATCGGCGACGCCGGCGTCGCGGTAGACGTGCGGGTTGTAGAGGGAGTTGATGCTGTAGACGACGTACCGCTTCAGATACGCCTCGACCTCCGCGATCCGCTCGGCGGGGACCGCCTCGCGCATCCGGGAGAAGAGCAGCGAGACGAGCTCGCGGCCGAAGGCGATGTGGCGGGACTCGTCCTGGTGGTGGATGCGGTTGACCTCGCGGATGGTGCGGCACAGGGAGTCGTCCTGCGCCATCCGCATGTTGTAGTGGTCGACCAGCTCCTCGAAGAACAGGATGCGGGCGAAGACCAGGAAGTTCTCCACCTCCGGCTCCCAGGCGGAGTCGGCGCGCATCGCGGTGGAGCCGTAGATCTTGTTGCCGTAGCGGCGGCAGAACTCGGCGAAGAACCACATGTGTTCGTTCTCTTCGCCGATGAAGTGGTGGAAGAAGTCCGAGGGGACCTCGAAGCCCGGCATGTGGATACGGCCGACGACCTCGATGAGGAGCTCGCGGATGCCGTGCACGTTGAGGCTGTAGAAGTTGATCGACTCCCACTTCGACAGCTTCTGGATCGTCTCCTCACCGAGCTCGTCGTAGTACGGGGTGCCGTGGACGGTGAGCAGCTCCGGCGTCATCCACAGCTGCTTCTCCTCCAGCTGGTCGGGCCAGTCGAACTGCTGGTAGGGGTTGTAGTACTCCTCGATGGAGCGGGAGCTGAGCCGCTCCAGGACTTCCATGAACCGGTCGGTGACGGGCAAGGGGGCGCTGACGCCCATGAGAACTCCTAAGGACGGGGAAGCTGGTTACGGCCTGACCTCGTAGACCGCGTTGACCGGGGTCTCGGTGGCGCGGCGCCAGCGGGTGAAGCCGGCCTCCTCGGCGATGGCGCGGAAGGCCTTCTCGCCGGAGTGGTTGCCGAGCGCGTGCGGGCCGCGCTGGGCGACCGCGACGGGCAGGCACATCACGGCGGACAGGGCCATGAACATGCGAGCGGCGGGGGTGTTGGTGTCGATGTCGGCGGGCGAGACGTTCGACTCGACGAGCATCCAGGTGCCGTCCGCGTCCAGGGACTTGTGAACGTGCTGGGCGGCGGCGACCGGGTCGCCCATGTCGTGCAGGGCGTTGAAGAAGCAGACCAGGTCGTAGCCCGAGCCGGGGTAGTCGTCGGCGGAGGCGACCTCGAAGACGACCCGGTCGGACAGGCCGGCCTCCTCGGCGAGCTGCCGGGCGATGGAGATGGCCTCTTCGGAGTAGTCGAAGCCGTGGACGGTGGCCCGGGGGAACGCCTTGGCGATCAGCAGGGTGGTGTGGCCGACGCCGCAGCCGACGTCGGCGACGGTGCCGCCCGCGGCGAGCTTGTCCGTGACCTGGTGCAGGGCTGGCAGCCAGTCCGGTACGAGCTTGTGCTCGTACGTGGGCTGGAAGAAGGAGCCCATGCCGGTGTCGAGCGCCGCGTCGTGCTCGGCCCAGCCGACGCCGTCGCCGGTGCGGTACGCCTCGACGAGCAGGTCCTCGGTGGCGTACAGCGCCTTGAGGGCGGTGAAGAACCCGGCGGCGAAGGTGACGGCCTTCGGGTCGGCGAGGACCTCGACGTGGTCGCCGGGGAGCGTGTACGTGGCGGCGCTCGGGTGGCGCTCGACGTAGCCGGCGGAGAGCTGCGCGTGCAGCCACTCCTCGATGTAGCGGGGGTTGGTGCCGGTCCTCTCGGCAAGCTGCCCGGAGGTGAGCGGGCCGGACTCGGCCAGGGCCCTGTAAAGACCGAGCCGCTCGCCGAGGGCCACGGTCAGGCCGCGGACGGCGGCGCCGGCGTCGGTGATGACCTTCTGGTGGAAGTCGTGGGCGCTCATGCGGGAGTCTCCTCTCGGGTCGGGGGGCGGCCGGTCGTGCCTCGGGCTCCGTGGCGGTCCGAAGGGCACGCCGCCGGGCGGATCGCGGCGGTCACGCGGCGAACCCCGGGCCGGTGCCGGAGGCTCCCGGCAGGTCGCAGGTGAACAGGAAGGACCGCGGCACGCGCGGCACGTTGCGCGCCGGGACCGGGTACGGCCAGCGGTCGAAGTCGGCGCCGTCCTCACCGGGCTGCTTGACCTCGCGTACGTCCCAGCCGCAGGCGGTGAGCAGCGCCTCGGGCTCCTCGGTGCCGAAGAGCCACGGATTGCCGTCCTCCCTCAGCGCGCTGAGGAACGGACGCGACAGCGGGTTCTCCAGGGCGGCCCGGGAGATGACGTCGCCGAGCAGCACGGAGCCGGGCGCCGCGTGGGCGGAGAGCGTCGAGATGAGGGTCCGTACGGCCTCCTCGGGCAGGAAGAACAGCAGGCCCTCGACCACCCACAGGACGGGCTCGTCGCTCTTCCAGCCGGCCTCCTTCAGGGGGCCGGTCCAGTCCTGGGTCAGGTCGACCGGGACGGTGATCCGGGTGCGGCCGGCCGGCAGGGGCTCGTCGGCGAGCATCTTCGCCTTGGCCTCCAGGAGGGCCGGACGGTCGAGCTCGTAGACGGTCACGCCGTCGGGCCAGGGCAGGCGGAAGAAGCGGGTGTCCATGCCGGCGGCGAGGAAGACGATCTGGCGGATGCCCCGCTCCTCGACCGCGCGCACGATGGCCCGGTCCAGGTAGGTGGTTCGGATGGCGAGGAACGGCACGGTGCCGGCCCCGGCGTAGCGCTCGAGCAGTTCGAAGCCGATGTCGTCGGCGACGGTGCGCGCGTAGGGATCGGCGAACAGCCGGTCCTCGCGCTCGGTCTCCAGGGCGCGCGCTGCGGCGGTCCACTGGGCGGTGCGGGATACGGCCTCCACAGGAGGTCCCCCTTCATGTGATGGAGAGATTCGGACGGCCGTGTTCAGGCGCTGACGCGCGCACAGGCAACGGGGTCCTCGGCGGCGGGCATCGACGACAGATGTGCGGCCTCGGAACCGGCGGGACGGCGCCGGAAGATGCTGTGCAGGATCATGCTGAACACGGCCGTCCCGTCGGCGGCCACGAGCGTGCACCGCGGTTTGACGGTGCCGGTGGCGGGATTGAACGGCGACGGGGTGGAGCCAAGGATCTCCACGCGGACGGTCAGGACGTCCCCGGGTCGTACGGGACGCACGTAACGGACCTCGTCGATACCGGGCGAGCCCATGCAGGCGCTGTAGGCGAGCAGTCCGTCCACATAGCGCCGCATGAACATCGCCTGGGTGTGGAAGCCGCTCGCGATCAGCCCGCCGAACTGCGAGCGCGTGGCGAGCTCGGGGTCCGTGTGGAAGGGCTGCGGATCGAAGCGCCTCCCGAACTCCAGCACCTCCTCCGTGGTGACGGTGACGGTGCCCAGTTCATGGACGTCGCCCGGCCGGAAGTCCTCGAAGTAGCGCATCCCGCGCCCCCCTTGACCTAAAGGATGGTCGTTCCCTGACGTTCTCTGGCATCACCCAATCTACGAATGGCTCATTTATTTTGTCAACCCAAAAGAAGACTCATGTGCCCCCAGCCGCCCGGCTCTTCACCGCTGCCGAGCGCCTGCTCGAAGTCCCCCCACAGGTCCTCGACGTCCTCGATGCCGACGGACACCCGCACAAGGCCGGTGCCTATGCCGGCCGCCTTCAGTGCCTCGGCGTCGAGCTCCCGGTGGGAGGTGGACGCGGGATGGGTCACGAGCGTCTCGACACCGCCGAGGGAGAGCGCGAGTCGGGCGATCCGTACCCGCTCGATGAACGCCCGGCCGGCCTCCCGGCCGCCCGCCAGCTCGAAGGAGAGCAGCCCGCCGCCCCCGGAGAGCACCTTGCGGGCCGTGCCGTACGAGGGGTGGCCCACGAGCCACGGATGGTGGACGGCCGTCACGTCCGGGCGGACCGCGAGCCGCTCGGCGAGAACGGCGGCGTTCGCGCAGTGCTCCCGCATCCGCAGCGGCAGCGTCTGCAGCCCGCGCAGCGTCAGCCAGGCGGCGAACGGGTCGGCGCAGGCGCCCAGTTCGACCGTCCGAGGCCACACCGCGCGCCGCAGTCCGTCGTCGGCGAAGACGGCTGCGCCACCGAGGACGTCCGAGTGCCCGGAGAGGTACTTGGTGGTGGAGTGGACGACGATGTCCGCGCCGAGCTCCAAGGGGCGGCAGAGGACGGGCGAGGCGAGCGAGTTGTCGACGAGCGAGGTCACCCCGAGGCGCCGGGCGGCCGTCAACAGGCCCGGGAGCTCCGGGACTTGTCCGGTCGGATTGGCGATGGTCTCCAGGACGAGGAGCCGGGTCCCGCGTGCGGCCGCCTCCTCGAACTCGGCGACGTCGTCACCGGAGATGTACGTGACCTCGATCCCGTACCGCTCGGCCAGATCCGACAGGACCGCGTACGTCCCTCCGTACAGGCACCGTTGCGCCACCACCCGGTCGCCGGGCCGCAGCAGGGCGAGCAGGACGCCGCTGATGGCGCCCATGCCGGAGGCGAAGGCGAGGGCGGACGCGCCGCCTTCGAGCCCGGCCAGGGTCCGCTCCAGGGCTCGTACGGTGGGATTGCCGCGCCTGCTGTAGACGTACCGGCCGTCGGGGCCCGCCATGGCCTCGGCGAGCGCGTCGGCCGAGTCGAAGGCGAAGGCCGAGGACTGCACGAGGGGTACGGAGAGCGGCCGACCGCCCTCCTCGGGCGGCTCGTCGACGATGTGCACGGCGCGGGTACGGATGTCCATGGCTTGCTCCCTGACTCGGATACGGAAAAGGGGCCGCCCGATGTCCTGTGGACGGACATCGGGCGGCCCCTCGGTCGGCGCGGTCGCGCCTCACGCGGTGACCTTTTCCCCCTGCGGGGCGGGGGCGGGCTCGGCGGCGAGGGACTTGTCGCTCTTCATGACGAGGAGCGTGATCACACCGCCGACGGCGGCGATGATCGCGGCACCGATGAAGGCGGCCGAGAAGCCGTCCGTGAGGGCGGGCAGATCGCCGATCCTGTCGGCGCCCTGGGACATGGCGACGGCGGTCAGCGCGGCCAGACCGAGGGCGGAGCCCACGTTGTAGGTGGTGTTGACGATGCCGGAGGCGAGACCGGCCTGCTCCTGCGGGGCGCCGGCCATCGCGGCGATCATCGCCGGGATGTAGGCGAGGGACATGCCGAGCGCGGCGACCAGCGAGGCGGGCAGGACGTCGACGAGGAAGCTGCCGGTCGGCGGGACGGCCGCCAGCCAGACGAGCCCGGCCGCGAGGACGAGCAGACCGCCGGCGATCAGCGGCTTGGCACCGAACTTGCCCATGAGGCGGGCGGTGATGGCCGTCATGAAGATCATCAACAGGACGGTCATCGGGAGCAGGGCGGCACCCGAGGCGAAGGCACCGTAGCCGAGGACCTGCTGGAGGTAGAGGTTGAGGAAGTACCACATCGGGATCCACGCGGCGCCGAGCAGCGTCATCGCCAGGTTGGCCGATCCGAGGCGCGGGACGCGCCACACGCTGAGCGGCATGAGCGGCTCGCGGACCGACTTCTGGATCACGAAGAAGAGGATGAGCAGGGCGGCGGCGCCGACCAGTTCCAGGATGGTGGCGGTGGCGCCCCAGCCGACCTCGGGGGCACGGACGACGGCGAACACGGCGAGCGCGAGGCCGGCGGTGACGGCGACGGCGCCGAGGATGTCGACGGAGCCTCGGCGGGACTCGACGGCCGGGAGGAGCTTGGTGGCGGCGAGGGTGGCGAGGCCGATCGGGATGTAGATGACGAAGACCCACTGCCAGCTCATCCACTCGGTGAAGACACCGCCGAGGAAGACGCCCGCGGTGCCGCCGGCGGGGGCCGCGGCGCCGTAGAGCGCCATCGCCTTGCCGAGCTCCTTCGGGTCGTGCATGAAGAGCATCATCAGCAGGGTCATGGCGGAGGGCGCGATGAGCGCACCGCCGACACCCTGGACGGCGCGGCCGACGATCTCGACCCAGGCGGTCTGCGCGGCGGCGGCGACGACCGAGCCGGCGATCATGATCGCCCAGCCGGAGACGAAGATCTTGCGGGCGCCGACGAGGTCGGAGAGACGGCCGCCGAGGAGCAGGAGCCCGCCGAAGACGATGACGTAGGCGTTGAAGATCCACTGGAGCTCGCTCTGCGAGAAGCCCAGGTCCTTCTGCATCTCGGGGAGCGCGACGCCGATGATCGACGTGTCCATGATGACCATGAACTGGGCGGCGGCGAGCACGACAAGTGCCCACCAACGCCGGGGATTGACGGTTGACATTGCCCTGCTCCTTCTCTCGCACATACCCCTAGGGGGTACCTTCGCGGAGCACCGTAGCATACCCATGGGGGGTATGTAAGGCTGCGATGAAAGGGGAGTTGGAACGCGAGCTTCCAGGGCCTCGGGGCGGCAGAATGCAGCCATGACCGAACCTTCGGACCCCGCCCTGCTCCAGCGCTGGAACTCCACCCTGCGCGCCGCACGCACCGGCCACGAGGGCCCGGACCCCTCCCCGTACGGCCGGAATCTGCTGGCCCGGTGGGCCGAGCCGCAGCGCAGGTACCACACGGTGGACCACCTGCGTGCGGTCCTCGACCGCATCGACGAACTCGCCGATCAGGGCGGCGAGGGCGGGGAGTTGGAGCTGGTCCGGCTGGCCGCCTGGTTCCATGACGCGGTCTACCGTCCGGAGCGCTCGGAGAACGAGGAACGCTCGGCGGTCCTGGCCGAAAAGGCTCTGACCGAGGCGGGCCTCACGCCGCACGAGGTGGCGGAGGTGGCCCGCCTGGTCCGCCTGACGATCACCCACGACCCGGCGGAAGGCGACGTCAACGGCGAGGTCCTCTGCGACGCGGACCTGGCGATCCTGGCGACGGACGAGGATACATACGGGGGGTATGTGCGGGCGGTCCGCGAGGAGTACGACTTCGTCCCGGAGGACGCGTTCCGCCAGGGCCGCGCGGCGGTCCTGGGCCAACTCCTCGCCCTGCCCCGCCTGTTCCGCACCCCTTACGGCGCGGCGGCCTGGGAATCGCGGGCCCGCCGGAACCTGGAACGGGAGCTGGCGAGCCTCAGGGCCTGACGGACGAAGACCCACTCCTCGTACAACTTTTCGCTCCCTCATGAGTCACACCAGGCGTGGCGCAAGGTGCGCCTGGTGCTTCTGAGGAGAACAGAACGTGGCTCACGCCCGCTCGACCCGGCGGCGGCTCATCGCCGCCACCACCACCGTGCTCGCCGTCACGCTCGGTGCGGGCACACTGTCCGCCCCGGCGCACGCCGCCACCACTGCGGACGCGGCGGCGACGGCGGACGCGGCGAACACCACCGCGGCCCCTATCGCCTTCCCGAAGAACGCCAAGCTGATCGATGCCGGGCTGGGCCACTTCACCACGCGGGCCGACGGAAGCCTCACCACGGCGGTTCGGTCGATCAAGGACGGAACCGGCACGGGGTACGGGTTCCACACCTACATCCGATCGTCGCGGACCACGGACTACCTGGTCTTTCCGATGACCTACCAGGTCACGCTCCGGAACCTGAGCACCATGTCGGCGCTCGACGTCCCCGTCGGGTCGGCCGCCGGCGCCACCTACGTCGGATCGGCGGCGAACGCGGTGTTCACGAGGTCCGCGGACGGCACGGTGCGGCAGCACAGGCACCCGTCCGAGGGTGGCACCGTGACCGTGACCGGCCTCCCGGCCGGTGCGAGCGCCGTCTCGGTCACGCCGGGCACCCCGGACGACGCCCTGGTCACGTTCATGGACGGCACAGGGAAGAAGTGGGGCCTGCTCGACCTCGCCACCGGAGCCGTCGACGAGATCCACCACCGCACGCCGAGCTCCGGCAACGGCGACATCGCCGTCTCGCAGACGCACGTCGCCTGGACCGATGGCGACGAGACCGACCGCCCGGCGGTGTACCTCCTGGACCGGGCCACGGACACGGTCGCGGAGGTCCCGGTCGAGGACGTGTACACGAACGACCTCCAGCTCGGCCTGGTCGGCGGCTGGGTGGTGTACGGCGAGGCGGGCGGCCTCTCCAACGGCGACACGAACCCGCTGTACGCCCTGACCGCCTACAACCCGGCCACCGGGGCGAAGGTGAAGCTGCTCGACCACCTGACGTCGTCCTCGGCGGCTCCCGACGGTCTGTACGTACGCGGCGGCACCCTCGCCCAGGGCGAGGGCCTCTACAAGATCGTGCCCGGCGCGGACGGGGCGGCTCCGGCCGTCGGCCTGGTGGCGACCACCGGCGAGCCCACCCACGTCGTCATCGGCGCCAACGACATCCCCTCCGTTGTCGACCTCGACAAGAACGGCGGGAAGGTGGCCTTCACCTGGGGGCTCTCCCGGAGCACCGTCGAGGTGAACGTCACCCTGCGCCACGTCCGGACCGGGAAGGTCCGGACGTTCACCGAGACCCACCCGTACAACCCGAGTGTGACGTTCACCTGGGACGGCATCATCGGCTCGGACTTCACGAGCGCCTACAACGGCGACTACACCTGGCAGATGACCGCACGGCCGCTCAACGGGATCGGCCCGGCCACGAGCGCCTCCGGCACGTTCAAGGTCACCCGCAAGGCCGCGCCGCACGACTACGACGACAACGGCTCCCCGGACCTGCTCTCCCGCGACAGCTCCGGCAAGCTGTGGCGGAGCGACACCAGCTTCTACGAGGAGTCCGGCCAGCTGACGGCCCAGTCGCGCACGCTGATCGGCACCGGCTGGAACGGCTACAACCAGATCGAGGCCGCGGGGAACATCGGCGGAGCCGCCCACGCGGACATCGTCGCCCGCGACACCGCCGGTGCCCTCTGGCACTACCTCGGCAACGGCGACGGCACGTTCGCCACCCGGTACAAGATCGGCACCGGCTGGGGCGGCTACAACAAGATCGCCGCCGGAAGCGATTTCAACGGCGACGGAAAGGCCGACCTCGTCGCCACCGACACCGCCGGGGCCATGTGGCTCCACAAGGGCACCGGAAACTGGCGCACCCCCTTCCAGACCCGCGTCAAGATCAGCACGGGCTGGAACGGCTACAACCAGATCACCGCCGCCGGCGACATCGCCGGTGGCGCCGCCGGCGACCTCGTCGCCCGCGACAGCGCGGGCGTCCTCTGGCTCTACCTCGGCAACGGCGACGGCACCTTCGCCACCCGAGTGAAGATCAGTGCCGGCTGGAGCGGGTACACGCACCTCGTCGGCGTCGGCGACGCCAACCGGGACGGCCGCGCCGACCTCGTCGCCGTCAGCCCGACGTCCCAGTACCTCTACCAGGGCACGGGCAACTGGCGCGCTCCCCTGGGCGGCCGACAGTCGGCGTCCCTGCCGTACGTCGGCGACCCGGGCAACCACGTCGTCTGACGGCACCCGACGCCGGTCCGGCCGCAGGCGCGGCGGGACCGGCGTCCGTATGGCGAGACACCCCGCGCCGGGGGAATGTCAGGGACAAACCACAGGTTGACGCATGTCATGCCGTCAACCTCTGCCGAGCGCACCGCACCCCCGACCGCCCCCGCCGCCACCCGCATGCCCCTGGCCGTCTACATCCTCGGCCTCTCCGTCTTCGCGCTCGGCACGAGCGAATTCATGCTGTCCGGCCTTCTCCCACCCATCGCCGACGACATGAACGTCTCCATCCCCCGCGCCGGCCTCCTCATCTCCGCCTTCGCCATCGGCATGGTCGTCGGCGCCCCGCTGCTCGCCGTCGCGACCCTCCGGCTCCCCCGCAAGACGACCCTGGTCACCCTGATCACCGTCTTCGGCCTCGGCCAGGTCGTCGGCGCCCTCGCACCCAACTACGCGGTCCTCTTCGCCTCCCGGATCGTCAGCGCACTCGCCTGCGCCGGCTTCTGGGCGGTCGGCGCCGCCGTCGCCATCGCGATGGTCCCCGTGAGCTCACGCGCCCGCGCCATGGCGGTCATGATCGGCGGACTGTCGATAGCCAACGTCCTCGGTGTCCCCGCCGGCGCCTTCCTCGGCGAGCACCTCGGCTGGCGCTCCGCGTTCTGGGCGGTCGGCGTGGCCTCCGCCATCGCGCTCGTCGGCGTGGCGACCCGTATCCCGCACATCCCGCTCCCCGAGACCAAGCCCCGCCTCAAGCGCGAGCTGGTGATCTACCGCGACCGCCAGGTGCTGCTCTCGATCGTGATCACCGCGCTCGCCGCGGGCGGCGTCTTCTGCGCGTTCTCGTACCTCGCCCCGGTCATCACGGACGTCGCCGGGATCGACACCCGCTGGGTCTCCGCCATCCTCGGCCTCTTCGGCATCGGTGCGCTGATCGGTACGACGATCGGCGGCCGAGTCGCCGACGCCCACCTCTTCGGGGTCCTGCTCACCGGCATCACCGCCTCGACGGTCTTCCTGGCCGCCCTGGCCCTCTTCGCCTCCAGCCCGGTCGCGGTGATCGCCCTGTCCTTCCTCCTCGGCGTCTCGGCCTTCTACACCGCGCCCGCCCTCAACGCCCGCATGTTCAACGTGGCCGGCGCCGCCCCGACCCTCGCGGGCGCCACTACCACCGCCGCCTTCAACCTCGGCAACACCGCGGGCCCCTGGTTCGGCGGCACGGTCATCGATGCGGACTTCGGCTTCGCGGCGACCGCGTGGGCGGGAGCCGCCATGACGGTGGTGGCACTGGCGACGGTCGCGCTCTCGCTACGGCTGCACAAGTCCCGCTCGCGCGTGGTGGCCTCCTCCACCCCGGAGCGGCAGAAGGTCGTATCGGCCGGCTGAGCCCATCAAGGCCACCCGGGTGAGCCCACGAGGGCCCGCCCGCTACAGCGGGGACTCCGTCTCCCGCCGAGGGAACTTCGGCCGCCGCAGTCCCGCCTCCGTGATCCGCCGTACGAGTTCCTTCGAGCCGACCTCGACCGCACCCGCCGCCACCGCGTCCGCGTAGCGGTCCGACGGGATGTCGTAGTGGTCGCGCTCGAAGGCGCGCGGCGGGGCGCCGATCCTCGCCGCGAAGGCGTGGAGCTCCTCGTGCGAGACGTCGCTGACGAGGTGCGACCACATACGGCCGTGGCCCGGCCAGGTCGGCGGGTCGATGAAGAGGGTCACCTGAGGGCCGCCGTCACGTCAGACCGCCGACCGGGGCGACGACCACGCCCGCCTTGCCGCAGACCCAGTGCGGGTCCGGGCCGAGCTCGGGTTCGACGTCCAGGGCGTGCGGGTCGCCGGAGGAACAGACGGGGCAGATGGGCCAGCGGCCGTAGCGCTCCAGGAGCGCGTCCTGCACGTCCTGGGCGACGAGCCCGGCGACGTACGTGATGCCCTCGGGCCACTGCTCCACCCACCACCGGCGATGGGTGACGGCGTCCTCGACCATCGACACGACCTCGGCCGCGGCCACGTCGCGCGCCGCCAGATCGGCGAGGACCAGGGCGCGGGCGGCGTGCAGCGCCTGCTCCAGAGGGTCGATGTCGTCCATGCACACATTGTCACCCGACAAGCCTCGGGGACGAAGGTCCCTTCCGCATCCGGGACCATCCGGGACCGAAGGGGTCTTGACGCCCCCAGCGCCCCGAAAATATCTTTCAAGTGTGACCAATGACGTGAAGGAAAGTTTCAGAGGCGGCCGGGTGGTCGGCCAGTCCGGCGGCCCCACCCCCGGACCGACCCAGGACGCCCCGCCCGCGCCCGCCGCCCTGGCGGCCAAGGTACGCACCCTCGCGCCGTCCATGACCCGCTCCATGCAGCGGGTCGCCGAAGCCGTCGCCGGGGACCCGGCCGGCTGCGCCGCCCTCACGGTCACCGGCCTCGCCGAGCTCACCGGCACCAGCGAGGCGACCGTGGTCCGCACCGCCCGCCTCCTCGGCTACCCCGGCTACCGCGACCTCCGCCTCGCCCTCGCCGGCCTCGCCGCCCAGCAGCAGTCCGGCCGCGCGCCCTCCGTGACCGCCGACATCGCCGTCGACGACCCGATCGCCGACGTGGTCGCCAAGCTCGCCTACGACGAGCAGCAGACCCTCGCCGACACCGCCGCCGGACTCGACACCGTCCAGCTCGGTGCCGCCGTCGCCGCCCTCGCCACCGCCCGCCGCATCGACATCTACGGCGTCGGCGCCTCCGGCCTCGTCGCCCAGGACCTCGGCCAGAAGCTGCTCCGCATCGGCCTCCTCGCGCACGCGCACAGCGACCCGCACCTCGCCGTCACCAACGCCGTACAGCTCCGCTCGGGCGACGTCGCCATCGCCATCACCCACTCCGGCTCGACCGGCGACGTCATAGAACCCCTCCGCGTCGCCTTCGACCACGGCGCCACCACCGTCGCGATCACCGGCCGCCCGGACGGGCCCGTGACGCAGTACGCCGACCACATCCTCACCACCTCCACCGCCCGCGAGAGCGAGCTGCGGCCCGCGGCCATGTCGTCCCGCACCAGCCAACTCCTCGTCGTGGACTGCCTGTTCACCTGCGTCACCCAACGTACGTACGAGACGGCGGCCCCTGCCCTCGCGGCCTCGTACGAAGCCCTCGCCCACCGCCACTCCCCCCGCACCCGCTGAACGTCAACGACGACGCACCGAAAGAGCCGCACGTGTCCTCTACGTACTCCGAGCTTCAGGCGCAACTGGCCACACTCACCACCGAGGCGTTCCGGCCCGAGCTCGCGGAGATCGACCAGCTCCCGACCCTCGACATCGCCCGCACCATGAACACCGAGGACCAGACCGTCCCGGCCGCCGTCGCCGAACGGCTGCCGGCGATCGCCGCCGCCATCGACGCCACCGCCGCCCGCATGGCGCGCGGCGGCCGGCTGATCTACGCCGGCGCCGGCACGGCCGGCCGGCTCGGCGTCCTCGACGCCAGCGAGTGCCCGCCCACCTTCAACACCGACCCCGCCGAGGTCGTCGGCCTGATCGCGGGCGGCCCCTCCGCCATGGTGAAGGCCGTGGAAGGCGCGGAGGACTCCCGCGAACTCGCCGCCGCCGACCTCGACGCGCTGAACCTCACCGCGAACGACACGGTGGTCGGCGTCTCCGCCTCAGGCCGCACCCCGTACGCCATCGGCGCCGTCGAACACGCCCGCACCAAGGGCGCGTTGACGATCGGCTTCTCCTGCAACGCTGACAGCGAGCTGGCCGCCGCCGCCGAACACGGCATCGAGGTCGTCACCGGCCCCGAACTCCTCACCGGATCCACCCGGTTGAAGGCGGGCACGGCCCAGAAGCTCGTCCTCAACATGATCTCGACGATCACCATGATCCGGCTCGGCAAGACGTACGGAAACCTGATGGTCGACGTCCGCGCCTCCAACGAGAAGCTCCAGGCCAGGTCGCGGCGGATCGTCGCGCTCGCCACCGGAGCGCCGGACGAGCAGATCGAGACCTCCCTCGCCGCCGTCGACGGCGAAGTGAAGACCGCGATCCTGATGATCCTCGCCGACATCGACGCCAAGAGCGCCGACCAGCGCCTCACCGACTCACAGGGCCATCTGCGCGCCGCCCTGCACGCGCAGCCCTGAACCTCCCCGCCCCCGCACAGCAAGGCACCACCGCACCATGAGCACAGACGACAAGAACCGCGCCATCGCCGCGGGCTGCTGGTCGGCTACGTGGTGGGCTTCGTGGCGACGTCCTTCTGGGGCTTCAGCCGCGAGCTCCTGGAGGAGTTCGACGTGGAGACGGAGCCGGCGGAGGTCCCGGTGGCCTCGGGCGGGCCGGTGGCGCCGCAGGTGCCGGAGCCGGTGAAGGTCTGACTCCTCGAATCGGCAGCGTAGGGCCGGCCCCGATCCCCGGGGGCCGGCCCCCGGCGGGCCGGGGCCCGCCCTACGCCGGCTCGACCGTGATTCCCGACTGTCCCAACAGCCACAGAACACTCTCGAAATACGTGAGCTCGCCCGCTGCGTCGGCGCTCACCGACGCCAGCGCCTCCCGGGCGATGTGCGCGTCGTGCCAGATCAGGGTGATCGGACCCGGCAGACGGTTGCCGCCGCATGGGCAGCCGCGCAGCGCGCCCCAGCACTGGGCGAAGTGCGCGCCGGGCCCGCCGAGCGCCTCGCCGACGGCCAACTGGACGCCCGGGATGTCGGTGGCGAACCGGCCGTCGAGGTGGCAGGTGTCGCCCACGCGGTCCTCGCCGCCGACCGACTTGGCGAACCGCAGCCACTCCGTCCTGCCCCTCGTGTCGAGCCCGGCCCACTCGTTGGGCGTGCTCGGGGCGCCCTCGTACCACGCCTCCCAGGCCGGACGGCCGCCGTACGGCCTCGGCTTCGAGAACCCGCCGTCGATACGGATGTCGACGAGGGCGCCCCCGAGCACCGACGGGCGCGCCTCGCGGATGTGCAGGAACAGGTGCTCCTCGACCCCCGCCACCCGGCCCGTGCGGTCCAGCACGAACAGCTGCACGGGGTCCCCGGCCTCCCGTCGGGTCGTCAGGCGCCGCAGCAGCAGCTCCCCGGGTTCGCACCCGACGAGGGTGAGCGCCGGCCTCGCGACCGGGCGTTCCGGACCGTAGAGACCCTCCACCCGCCGGCACTCACCGAGCCACCCGCCGCCCCACCCGTTGAAGATCCTGACCCGGTCCGACCGGGGCTCGGTGCGGGAGCCCGGCCAGTCACGGACCTCCGCCTCGATCACCACGTCCACGCGCGAGGCATCGTCCGCGTTCGGCAGGCCGCCGAGCACCACGACGTCGGCCAGCCCCCACTCGTGCCCGGGCCTGTCACCGTCCTCGTCGTCGACGCTCAGGGACAGCTCACCCAGACGGTCGCGCCCCCGTGCGGCCCCGTCGACGGCCTTGCGCAGCCTGCCCTCGGGCTGGCACCCGGTCAGCGTCAGCCGCTCGCGGCGCGGCTCCTCCTCCGCGAACAGCCCTTGGATGTCGGCGCAGCGCGCCCACACCGTCTGCTCCCCGTCCCACTCCTCGCCGACCAGGAGGAACCGCAGCGGATGCGCGCGCTCCCAGGTCCAGACCCGGTCCTCGTACCGCTCGCCGTACTTCGCCTCGTACAGCTCCCCGTACCGCCCCGCCTCGTACAGCTCCCCGGCCTCCCTCATGCGCCCGATCATAAGAGCGGGCGCAGGTGTGACGACGAGGGCGGCTCCCCGTCCTGGGGGGAGAAGCCCTCGTCGTGACGTCGTCCGTCAGGGAACGTTCGTCGTCGTCTCGCAGGACGGCGTCGCGACGTCCGTGCCCGCCTCGCCGTCGCAGGAGTCGGGAGTTCCGGCGCCCCCGTCCAGGACGTCGCTGCTCGGGCCCGCGAGGAGCCGGTCGGCGTCGGCGCCACCCCTGAGCACGTCGCGCCCGCCCACGGCGCCGACCGTGAACTCGATGAAGAAGTCGGCGTTGTCGCCGAGGATCCGGTCGTCGCCGCCCCTGCCCTCCAGGATGTCGTTGCCGGCGCTGGCGGGCGGGGTGGTGTTGACGGAGCTGTCCCCCAGGAGGATCTCGTTCGCGCTGCCTCCGACGATCCGGTCGTTCCCGGAGCCGGTGGACGTTCCCGCCGCCGCGTTGTGGTCGCCGATGGCGAAGAACCCGCCGTCGGCGCCCAGGTCGAGGACGTCGTCACCGCCGCTCCCGGAGGTGCTGCCCTCCGCGTTGCTGTCGCCGATGAGGACATCGACGCCGGGTCCGCCCCGCAGCACGTCGTCCCCGGCTCCGGCGGCGACGGTGTCGGGGCCGGTGGCGGCGGAGTCCCCGTTCATGTCGTCGTCACCCTCCCCGCCGTCGAGCAGGTCGGCGCCCCCACCGGACGCGCTGACACCGCGACTGTCACCGGCCGCGACATCATCGCCGGGCCCGCCGAAGATCTGGTCGTTCCCGCCGCCGGTGGCCGTGCCCCCTGGAGCGAGGCTGTCCCCGCCGAGCCGGTCGTCGCCCTGGCCGCCGAAGACCCGGTCGTTACCGCCGCCGGTGGCGTCGCCGGTCAGGGCGATCACATCGCCACGGACGGTGTCGTTGCCCGCCCCGCCGTCGACCTGGTCGTTGCCCCGCCCTCCGGCGACCGTGTCGTCCCCGCCCAGACCGCAGATCAGGTCGTTGCCGCCCAGCCCGTCGATGGAGTCGACGTCGTCGGACCCGACGATCACATCGCTGCCGGCCGTGCCCTGGATCGTGCCCGAACCGGTGATGTTCGCCGGGACTCCGAAGCAGGTCGGCGGGGCGGCGGACGCGGCGCCCGCCGGGAGACCGAGCGCGAGGAGCGCGGCCACGGTCAGCACGGTCGGGCCGAGGCGGCGGGGTGGGCGGAGCGGTGACATACGAACCTCCAGGGCGAGGGCGCCCCACATGCCACATGCGTTCACATAGAACGATCACTAACGGGGCGATATGTCACGGAACGTATGACACCGCCTGTCGCTCTGCGACCGGGCTGATCGCATTCGGGTGAGCCGCCGCCCCCTCCGCACCACGGAACGGTCAGAACCGGAGCGGCACCTCCGCCGGCAGCGCGGGATAGACCCGCGGCCACTGCGCCGTCACGCAGTCGACCACCCGCGTCTCGTCCTTCGCCGAACGGGCGAACTCCCTCAGATTCCGCTCCTCGGCCGTCACCGCGACGCCCTGTCGCCGCAGGCAGTCACCCACCGCCCTGCGCAGCGGCTCGTCCATGACCTGCGGCTGCGCCTCGACGAACGTCGGCTCGACCATCGACAGGTGGGACAGATTGCAGCTCTGCACGGCGTTGTTGTACGTCTCCGGCGCGCCACTGGGCGCGACCTCGTAGATCAGCGTCAGATTGTCCGCCGGACTGAGGACGGGTTCGCTGACGGGATAGCCCGCGTCCCTGATGCAGGAGACGAACCGTCCCATGGCCGTGCCGTACTCGGCCGAGGTGACCCGGCCGTCCTTCAGCGCCCACTCCTGCCCGGGAATCGGTATGTCGTCGCCGGCCTCCCGGCCACCGTCGGAACCCGCCTGCGCGCAGCCCGAGACGGTGGCCAGAAGGACCGCCGCGACGACGATCGTCGCCTTGCCCATGGATCAGGAGTACGTCACGTTGCAGTTGTCGCAGCCCCAGTGCAGACCGTTCTTGGCCTTGTACCTGGAGTTGTAGCTGGCGTACGCGTTGGTCTTGGAGCCGTACACACGGGTGGTCCAGTAGCCGTCGCTCCGCACGAGAGCCGCACTCAGCCGGCCCGCACAGTCACCCGACACCTTCTTCGTCTGCGCCCAGTTCTGGCTGCCGTTGAAACCGCTGCCCACGTGATTGGTGCCGCAACTACGCGACACGTTGCGGTTGTTGCCCAGCGCCTGGGCGTCGGTCGCGGCGAGCAGGGGCGCGACGGCCACCAACGCCGTCATGCCCGCCGCCACCGCGGTCTTCCGAAGGGACGACATCGACGAAAAGGAGATCACTGCCACTTGGTCTCACGATCCTTTCCAGATCCGGAGATTCCTGAGGACGCCCCCCGGCCTCTTCCGCTCCGAGGCCCGGGCCGGCTGTCCCGCATGACGCTACGGATTCCAAGGTTGTGAACGAACCCTTTGCATTGCGGCGCAAAGGCGCACCCTCCCCACCGCTCAGATGCCGTGCACCAGCCCGGTGCCCAGCGCCGTACGCGTGTGCAGGACGGACGCTCCGATCCGCGCGGTGACCACCAGGCCCGCACGACGCAGCGCCCCGGCGTGGCGGCTGGCCGTGGAAACGGACGTGCACAGACGGGCCGCGAGCTCGGTCGTGCTGTGGCCGGTGTCGAGGAAGCGCAGCGCGGCGGCGCGGGTCGGCCCGATCAGCTCGTCGAGGCCCGCCGCCTCGAAGCCGCGCGGCGGGGCAGTCCCCGGCTGCGGAATCCACAGGGGTCCCCGGGCGACCGGAAGGACCAGGACCGGCGGCAACCCGGGATCGGCGAGGGCGATCGGATGGTTGTGGCAGAAGAAGCTGGGCACCAGGAGCAGACCGCGCCCGTCCAGCTCCAGGCTCTGCGCCACCGGATAGTCCACCTCCAGCACCGGCGGGCGCCAGCGCAGTTGCGGCCCGAGGCCGTCCAGCAGGCCCTCGCTGCCCTGCTCGGCGATCCGCCGCGCATGACGGTTCACGTCCCGCCCGGCGACCGCCGCTGCGGCGGGCGCGTACGGAGCCAGGGCGACGTCGTGATAGCGGCGTAACGCGCCACCGAGCCGACGCAACGCGCGGGGACGGCCGACGGCGATGTCGTCGAACCAGGCCTGTGGGCCCGGGCTGGACTCGGCGAGTCTGGTGATCTCGGCCCGCAGGCGCTTCTTCCCGGTCGACAGCACGGCGTCGACTCCGCCCTCGAGAGACGTGATGTGCCCGGGAGGCGTCAGGAAGTCCGGGAAGTACGAGCTGATCGGCGCGAGAGCCGTCAGCAGGTGCCCGTCCCGGCCCATTCCCGCATCGGCCAGAGCCCGGCGCGCGAGGCGTTTCCACGGCGCGAAGAACGCGTCCGGCCTTGCCAGTTGATGCAGACTCAGGATTCGTCTCCCACATGACGTCCGGCTCGGCGGCCAGCCGGACACGCCCTACGTCGGCATCGGTGAAGCGGATGCTCAGCACAGTTCCCCCTGCGGTCGCGTACCGGCTACGGCCGGTACGGGTCTGCGACTCAGAAGACGACGGTGTCCTAAACACCCCATTGACGTCTCCTTGCCGTCCACCTCGGCCGCGGGAGAACACCGCGCGAGGCCGCCTCCTGAGGGAGACGGCCTCACGAGAAAGGCTCCCTGGTCAGTTCGCGCAGTACGTGTCGGAGGCCGGCCGCTCCCCCGTGCGCAGGAACCGCGTCACGGCCGCGTCCCCGCACGCGTTCCCGTTCCCCAGGTACATCCCGTGCCCGCCGTGGTCGACGGTCACCAGCCGGGCCCGGTCGCCGAGGGCCCGGCGCATCTTCAGACCGGCGGCGTACGGAGTGGCCGGGTCACGCAGGCTCTGGATCATCAGGATGTCGGACGGACCCCGGTCGGTGATGCGCGTCGGCTTCTCGGCCGGAGCCTTCCAGAACGAGCAGGGCGTGATGTTCGCCGGAAGGCCCGCCGTGAGGGGGTGACGGGCCCGGTCGGCCATGACGGCCCGCTGGTGCGCCGGGACGGAGCGCGGCCACTTCACGTCGTTGCAGATGACGCCGACCATGATCGCCGCGTCCTCGTCGGACAGCGCCTCGGCGAGCTGCGGCGGAAGCGTGGGCTTACGGTCCGGGACCTGGGCGTCCACCACCAGACGGGCGAACCCCGCGAAGGCCCCGTCGCTGTAGAGCGCGTTCTGCAGAGCCTGCCGCAGCACGTTCCCCGTCAGCGGTACGCCCGCCTTCGCGGACTCCTTCGGCTCACCGTCCAGCCGTTCCGCCAGCGCGATCACCAACGGACGTACGTCCTCCGGCCGCTCCGCAAGCCGCAGCCCCTCCTTCGCCCGGTCCGGATGCGCGGCCCAGGCCGCGAAGTCGGGGAAACGGTCCTCCGCACCCTCCCCCATGTACGCGAGCCAGCCCCGCGCCACCCGGCTCGGGTCCGGGTCGTTGCTGCTGTCGAGCACCCAACGATCCGTCCGGTGCGGGAACTTCTGCGCGTACACGGCGCCGACATACGTACCGTACGAGACACCCCACGCCGAGAGCTTCTCCTCCCCGAGCGCCTGCCGGAACCGGTCCAGGTCCCGCGCCTGGTTCGCCGTCGTCATGCTCCGCAACACATCACCCCCGTTGCGCGCACACGCCTCCGCGGTACGCCGGGACCGCTCGACGTTCTCGTCGATCGAGCCGTCCGCCGCAGGCCAGGACCGCAGCGTCACCATCCGCCGGTCGCCCTCGTCCAGCCCACAACTCGCCTTCGCGCTCCCGCCCACCCCACGCGGATCGAGCGCCACCAGGTCGTACGTCCCGCCCAGCTCTCTGCGCAGGGCCTCCCCCTTCATCGTCAGCCGCTGCACACCGGAACTCCCGGGCCCACCGGGAATCACCGCCAACGTCCCACGCCGTTCCCCGGGCCGCTCGCTACGGATCCGCGACACGGCGAGGGAGAGCTGGGGCCCACGGGGGTTGCTGTAGTCCACGGGCACGGTGAGCGTGGCGCACTCCTGGGTGGCGGGCCCGTCCTTCTGGGCGCAGTTCGTCCACGTGAGCCCGCCAGAGGCGGCGCGAGCGGTGGTGGTGAGGGGAGCCGCGGAGAGGGTGACGGCAACGGCAGCGGCGGCGAGAGCAAGTGCGCCGATCCTGTAAGTGGTCATGCACCAAGCTTTGTTGACGGACCATCACGATCACATCCGGCAGCCGGGACGGTACGGAGTGGGGTTACCCCCCTGCCTGCCCACCCGTGACCCCCAGGGCAGGGCCTGTCCGGCGGATCATGCCGGACAGGCCCTGGGTCCCGAGGAGGCCTCAGCGCTTGAGCGTGAAGGTGAAGTCGCCCGAGAGCTTGCCGCTCAGCCGGACCGCCGAAACGAGACTCCCCTCCGTGATCAGCCTCTCGACCTCGGCCCGCGAAAGGCCGCACCCTTCAGCGATCAGTCGCACCGGCCGGACAGGTATCCGCGCCGCAAAGCGGACCGAGACGTCGAGATTCGCCAAGCTCTCGGCTTCGCTCGAGCAGGGGAGACCGCGGTCCAGGTGATCCGATCCGTCGGTGTCGAGGCGCCAGGCGTTCTCCCAGTCGAGGGCGATGCGATTACGGCGCCGCACGACCGGATCCTGGAGCAACTCGGCCGCCAGGCCGAGGTCGTTGCCATGCAGCCGGTCCAGCAGCTCAGGTCGTACGGAGCGCACGTTCATCCGCTCCAGGACCGTGAGCTTCGCGGTCTCCCCGCAGGCGGTACAGAGCACGAGGAGCCAGGCGTCGATGAGCTTGTGGTTCGCGTTGACGCGAAATTTTCCGTTGGCCCGGAAACGCTCGGACGCGCACGCGTGACAACGACGGAGAACGAGCGGCAGGCAGGTGGGCATGACCACCCAGCTGGTGAGCACAGAAGTACACCGGTTTCAGTGAGAAGTCCGCAGCAAGAAGGAGCGCGGCGCATATGCGCGACGCGCGACAGATCAGCTCTCGGGGGGTCTCACAGGGTGTACAACGGCACGTCCTTGCCTAGACGACTCGGTTCGGCAGCACGGTACTGGCGCACAGCGGCGCCACTCCACCGGTTTAAGTTCCGCTGGGGCGGCGCCCCCCGCTCGCCCCACTCCGTTGTGGGCATTCGTTCCGCTGGGGCGGTGGGGGTCCCCCCCGGCCCCGCGGAACGCCTGCCCACAACCTGTGGACACGGCCGGGGTCGAGCGGGGCCGGCGATGCCCGGCCAATCGGCGTCGTGGGAGCCGGACCAACGGCTGGTGTCCCTAACTCTCCACTACTCGCGGTAACTTCCCCGATTAGGACCCCTTGGGGCCCACCGAAGGCGAGTTGTGCAGACTTAGGGCCCCTCACACTGGCGGACTCACCCCACCACCCACCGGCACCAGCGGGGCATGAGTCCCGGCCGACCGACGGCGGTCACACGCTGAGCGCCGCCGAGCCGCCCCATTCAACTGCCGCGCACCACCACCCACTACACCCGCAGGCGCCGATCCCCGCCCAAGTCCGAGGGAGTTGTCGCGTGGCCACGCCCCCCGGCCGCCCTCCGAGTGTGAAAAGGCGACCGGAGGCGGTGGGTCAAGGGTGAAGCGCAGCGCAATCGGCGAAGCCGACGCGACGCAGGAGCGCCCTTGACCCACCGCCTCCGGTCGCCACACCCGGAACGAGGGCGGCCGCACCAGAAGCCCACAGGGGCGTCCACGCCAGGCGGCTCAGAGACCCGAAGCCACCCACCCCCGCCCAGGCCGACGCCCCCTCAGAAACGCCCGACCGTTCACCCACCTGAACACCAATCACATACACAACCCTTGACGCCCTCGCAGCCGCACCCCTAGCTTCCGGGGAAAGCGCTTTCCAGTCCAGTCCCGGAACGCCATCACTCCCACCCCGGAGCCCCCCATGCATCTGCGACCCGTCACCCCCACCGCCCGTTTAGCCACCACCCTCCTCGCCCTCGCCCTCACCCCCACCACCCTCACCGCCCTCGCCCTCGCCCTCACCGTCACCACCCCCACCCCCGCCCACGCCGCGTCCGCCCTCCACGAGGCCGAGGCCTCCCCCGCCGTCTGCACCGGGACCGTCGACTCCGACTGGGGCGGCTTCACCGGCAGTGGCTTCTGCAACGGCACCAACGCCGTCGGCGCCGCCTCCCAGTTCACGGTGAACGCCCCCGCCGCCGGAACCGCCACCCTGGCCGTCCGGTTCGCCAACGGCACCACCACCGCCCGCCCCGCCGGCCTCGTCGTCAACGGATCCACCGTCCAGACCCCCGCGTTCGAGGCCACCGGCGCCTGGTCCACCTGGTCGACCACGACCCTGACCGTCACCCTGAACGCCGGCAGCAACACCATCCGGCTCTCCCCCACCACCGCCGCCGGCCTCCCCAACATCGACTCCCTGAACGTCACGACGGCCGACGGTCCCCCGCCGACCGGCAGTGCGCTGTACGTCGCCCCGAACGGCACGGACAGCGCGTCCGGCACGCAGTCCGACCCGACGACGCTCACCTCCGCGATCAGCCGCGTCGGCGCCGGCGGGACGATCTACCTCCGCGGCGGCACGTACCGTCACTCCACGACGATCACCGTCCCCCCGACCAACAACGGCACCGCCGCCGCCCGTAAGACGCTCTCCGCCTACCCGGGCGAGACCCCGGTGCTGGACTTCTCCGCCATGGCCGAGGACCCGGCCAACCGCGGCCTCGCCCTCAACGGCTCGTACTGGCACGTCAACGGCATCGTCGTCGAACGAGCCGGCGACAACGGGATCCTCGTCGGCGGCAGCAACAACGTCATCGAGCGCACGGTCACCCGCTTCAACCGCGACACCGGACTGCAGCTCTCGCGGATCGCCTCCTCCACCCCCCGCGAGCAGTGGCCGTCCAACAATCTGATCCTGAGCGCCGAGTCGCACGACAACGCCGACTCCGACGGCGAGGACGCCGACGGCTTCGCCGCGAAGCTCACCGTCGGCTCGGGGAACGTCTTCCGCTACGCCGTGTCCCACCACAACATCGACGACGGCTGGGACCTGTACACCAAGACGGACACCGGCCCCATCGGCCCGGTGACCATCGAGGACTCCCTCGCGTACGACAACGGCACCCTCAGCGACGGCTCCCAGGCAGGCAACGGCGACCGCAACGGCTACAAGCTCGGCGGCGAGGACATCGAGGTCGACCACGTCGTCCGGCGCAGCATCGCCTTCCACAACGGCAAGCACGGGTTCACGTACAACAGCAACCCGGGCACGATCACGATGTCGAACAACATCAGCATCGACAACGCCGAGCGCAACTACACCTTCGACGCCGGCACTTCGGTGTTCCGGAGCAACACCTCCTGCCGCTCCACCACCACCGGGACGAACGACCGGACCATCGGTGACGTCGACGGCTCGAACCAGTTCTGGTCCGGCTCGAACGGCTCCCGCTGCTCCTCGTACGCAGGCGCCCTGAGCTGGTCCTACGCTGCCGACGGCCGCCTCACCGTGTCCTTCGGCGGCCGACCGGTCACCTGGTGACCAGCGTGGTCACGGTGACCACCGCGACCACCGTGACCACCCCGGCGGGCGACCGACCGCGTACGCCAGAAGCCGCCGACGGTAGGCGGCCGACGGTAGGGCGGCCTGCAGTTCGTCAGCCAGACGGCGCTGCACCCGCCTACCCGCAGTTCATCAGCCAAGCGGCCGCTGCACCCGCCTGCCCGCAGTTCATCAACCAGACGGCGCTGCACCCGCCTACCCGCAGTTCATCAACCAGGCGGCCGCTGCACCCGCCCGTACATCACCATGTCCCGCCGTTCCCCGCCCACTTCCTGCCAGGACCGCAGCACCCCCTCCCGTACGTACCCTGCCCGTTCCGCCGTCCTGATCGAGGCCTCGTTCCAGGGCTCCACGAGCAACTGAAGGCGCGGGATGCCCAGTTCGCCGAACGCCCATTCGGTCACCGCCGTCAGCGCCGCCCCGGCCGCGCCCTCACCGCGGCAGGACGGGGCGATCCAGTAGCCGAGGGTCGCGCGGCCCTCGGGGAGTTCGCGGAGCCAGAGGCCGATCATGCCCACGGCCCGCGCGTCACGGCGGCGGACGATGACGAAGGGGTAGCCGCCGGCGTTCTCTGCGCGGGCCCACTGGCGCCGGACGAACGCCTCGCCCTCCGTGTCCGAGTACACCGGCGGGACGGTCGTGATCAGCGGGATGTACGGGTCCGTCGACGCCTCCTCCAGGAGGGGCAGGTCGGCCCGCTCCCAGCGGCGCAGCTCGAAGGCCCCGGCCGCCAGCCGGGGAACGATGAGGCTCACATCGTCCGAAGGTACGCGGCCAGGCGGTCGTACTCCTCTTTCACCCCGTCCTCCATTCCGGTGGCCAGCGCCTGGTCCCGGATCTCCGTGGACGGCCAGAGCGACGTGCTCGTGAGGGCCGTGCCGCCGTCCGGGGTGTCGTCGAAGGTGAGGGTCACGTGCACGGGCGGGCCGGGCATGAGCTCGAAGTTCTCCGTGTAGACGAGGCGCTCGTGCGGGACGATCTCCTCGTACGTCCCCGAGAAGACGATCTCCTGGCCGTCCGGCGCCTGCTGTCCCCAGCGCCAGGCTCCGCCGACCCGGAGATCGACGTCGACGACCGTCGTGGTCAGCGCGGCGATCCCGTACCACTGGCGGACGTGCTCGGACTTCGTCCACGCCTCCCAGACGCGGGTGGGCGGGGCCTCGAAGGTGCGGGTGATGACCAGCTCGCGGTCGGTGGGTGTCGTCAGCAGCGTGATCATGGAACGCTCCCGCCGTGGGGGATCCGGCCGTGCGGGACCCGTCAGGGGTCCTCCCACCAGCATCACCCCGAACGCCTGAGGGCGGCACCCTCAAACAGCCCGAGGGCGGCACCGCCAAACAGCCCGAGGGCAGCACCGCCAAACAGCCCGAGGGCAGCACCCCCAAACAACCCGAGGGCAGCACCCCCAAACAACCCGAGGGCAGCACCCCCAAACAGCCCGAGGGCGGTACCCCCAGCAGGGAGTACCGCCCTCGGTCGCGTACAGCGAGGAACTACCGATCCAGAAGGATCAGAAGTCCATGTCACCGCCCGGCATGCCGCCCGGAGCGGCCGCGCCGGCCTTCTCGGGCTTGTCGGCGATGACGGCCTCGGTGGTGAGGAACAGCGCGGCGATGGAGGCCGCGTTCTGCAGGGCAGAGCGCGTCACCTTCGCCGGGTCGATGATGCCCTCGGCGATGAGGTCCACGTACTCGTTGGTCGCGGCGTTCAGGCCGTGGCCGACGGGCAGGTTGCGGACCTTCTCCGCCACGACGCCGCCCTCGAGGCCGGCGTTGACGGCGATCTGCTTCAGCGGGGCCTCGAGCGCCAGCTTGACGATGTTGGCACCGGTGGCCTCGTCGCCCGTCAGGTCCGCCTCGAGCTTCTCGAAGACGCTGGAGGCCTGGAGCAGGGCCACGCCACCACCGGCGACGATGCCCTCCTCGACGGCCGCCTTCGCGTTGCGAACGGCGTCCTCGATGCGGTGCTTGCGCTCCTTGAGCTCGACCTCGGTCGCGGCACCGGCCTTGATGACCGCAACACCGCCGGCGAGCTTCGCCAGGCGCTCCTGCAGCTTCTCGCGGTCGTAGTCGCTGTCCGAGTTCTCGATCTCGGCACGGATCTGGTTGACGCGACCGGCAACCTGGTCGCTCTCGCCGGAGCCGTCGACGATCGTGGTCTCGTCCTTGGTGATGACGACCTTGCGGGCGCGGCCCAGCAGGTCCAGGCCGGCGTTCTCGAGCTTGAGACCGACCTCCTCGGAGATGACCGTGCCGCCCGTGAGGATGGCGATGTCGTTCAGCATGGCCTTGCGGCGGTCGCCGAAGCCCGGAGCCTTGACCGCGACGGACTTGAAGGTGCCGCGGATCTTGTTGACGACCAGGGTCGACAGGGCCTCGCCCTCGACGTCCTCGGCGATGATCAGCAGGGGCTTGCCCGACTGCATGACCTTCTCCAGGAGCGGGAGCAGGTCCTTCACGGAGGAGATCTTGGAGTTGACGATCAGGATGTACGGGTCGTCCAGGGACGCCTCCATACGCTCCATGTCGGTGGCGAAGTACGCCGAGATGTAGCCCTTGTCGAAGCGCATACCCTCGGTGAGCTCCAGCTCCAGACCGAAGGTCTGGGACTCCTCGACGGTGATGACGCCTTCCTTGCCGACCTTGTCCATCGCCTCGGCGATGAGCTCGCCGATCTGGGTGTCGGCGGCGGAGATGGAGGCCGTGGAAGCGATCTGCTCCTTGGTCTCGACATCCTTCGCCTGCTCGAGCAGGGCGCCCGAGACGGCCTCGACGGCCTTCTCGATGCCGCGCTTGAGGGCCATCGGGTTGGCGCCGGCCGCCACGTTGCGCAGGCCCTCGCGGACGAGCGCCTGGGCGAGGACGGTCGCGGTGGTCGTACCGTCACCGGCGACGTCGTCCGTCTTCTTGGCGACTTCCTTGACCAGCTCGGCGCCGATCTTCTCGTACGGGTCCTCGAGCTCGATCTCCTTGGCGATGGACACACCATCGTTGGTGATCGTGGGGGCGCCCCACTTCTTCTCGAGGACGACGTTCCGGCCCTTGGGGCCAAGGGTGACCTTGACGGCGTCGGCGAGCTGGTTCATCCCGCGCTCGAGACCGCGCCGTGCCTCCTCGTCGAACGCGATGATCTTGGCCATGTGAAGTGGTCCTCCCGGACATGGGGTGGATAACGCTCCAGGACCGCGCCGACGCCCGCGACGGACGGCCTGCGTGCCCTGTGGTTCCTTGCCCCACCTGGCCGCGGACCTCGTCTGCCCGATCCTCGTAAGCACTCTCACCTTCAGAGTGCTAACGCCAATGATTAGCACTCGGCCCATGCGAGTGCAAGCGCCTCTCGGTGATCGGGACCCCCGTCACCCGTACCCGCCCGTCACGCGTACCCGCCCGTACCCGCACGCGCCCGCACCCTCCCCCGCACGCGCGAGGGGTCCGCATCCTGGTCAGGATGCGGACCCCTCGACGTAGAGAACGCGTGAGTGCGTACGTGGTGGCCGATCGCGCCGTGCTCAGACGGCGAGCTTGACCATGTCCGCCTGCGGACCCTTCTGGCCCTGCGAGATCTCGAACTCGACCCGCTGACCTTCTTCAAGGGTGCGGTAACCGTCCATCTGGATCGCGCTGTAGTGGACGAATACATCCGCACCACCGTCGACCGCGATGAAGCCGTAGCCCTTCTCCGCGTTGAACCACTTGACGGTGCCCTGAGCCATGCCTAACTCCCCTATTACTGGCCCTTGCGCGGGACCGCACTTCGCGGACCCGGGTCAGACCCTGCGCCGGAACGCGTCGACCGCGGCTGAATGTATCTGTCCAACTGCCCTCTGCAACAGGTCAATCGGACGAGAAATCTGGGCACGACGGAAAGGAGAATTAAGGAGAATTCACTGAATCCCGGGGCAAGTCGGGCCCGTCAAAGTGCGCAGAAGGTACACAACACTCGAACACTTTGGCTGCTTCTTGTCGGGCGCGGACGCATTCTCATATGCGTCTGGCACAAGCAGCGAAGGGAAGTCGGGGGGACTTCCCCAACTCTACCCCGCTTAACCATGCAGAATTGCCCCCTCCGCTTCTCGGGCGGAGGGGGCAATTCAGGTGACCGTGGGTAACTCGGGTGACCGTGGGTACTCAGGGGCCCTGTGTACGAGGCCGTCCCGGGGCTCAGCAGCCGCCGGCGACCGCCGGGATGATCGAGACGCCGGCGCCGTCCGGCGTCGCCGTCTCCAGGCCCTGCTCGAAACGGACGTCGTCGTCGTTGACGTACACGTTCACGAACCGGCGCAGTTTGCCCTGGTCGTCCAGGACGCGGGCGGCGATGCCCGTGTGGTTCTTCTCCAGGTCGGCGATGACCTCCGAGAGCGTCGCGCCCTCGGCGGCGACCTCGGCCTGGCCGCCGGTGTACGTGCGGAGGATGGTGGGGATGCGGACCTTGACGCTCATGGGTGGTTCACCTTCGGGGCTTCGGGGCGGGGACGGATTGATGGGGGCCGATGGGGCACCGGGCCGCCCCGGCACCCCCTCGGTCGCGGGCGTCAGCCCGCCAGGCCGGCTTCGCGGAACGCGTCCAGGCTCGGGCGGATCGTGGCGGTCGCCTGCGAGGTATCGGCCACCGCGTCCAGGGTCTTGAGGCCGTCACCGGTGTTGAGCACGACCGTGGTGAGCGTCGGGTCGAGAAGACCGGCCTCGATCAGCTTCTTCGTCACGCCGACGGTCACGCCGCCCGCCGTCTCGGCGAAGATGCCCTCGGTCCGGGCCAGGATCTTGATCGCCTCGACGACCTGCTCGTCGTTGACGTCCTCCACCGCACCGCCCGTGCGGCGCGCGATGTCCAGGACGTACGGGCCGTCGGCCGGGTTGCCGATGGCGAGCGACTTGGCGATGGTGTTCGGCTTCTGGGGCCGTACGACGTCGTGGCCGGCCTTGAAGGCCGTCGACACCGGGGAGCAGCCCTCGGCCTGCGCGCCGAAGATCTTGTACGGCTTGTCCTCGACGAGACCGAGCTTGATGAGCTCCTGCAGACCCTTGTCGATCTTGGTGAGCTGCGAGCCCGAGGCGATCGGGATGACGAGCTGGTCGGGCAGCTGCCAGCCGAGCTGCTCGCAGATCTCGTACGCGAGCGTCTTGGAACCCTCGCCGTAGTACGGGCGCAGGTTGACGTTGACGAAGCCCCAGCCCTCGCCCAGCGGGTCGCCGATGAGCTCGGAGCAGAAGCGGTTGACGTCGTCGTAGTTGCCCTCGATGCCGACGAGTTCACCGCCGTAGACGGCGGCCATGACGACCTTGCCCTGCTCCAGGTCGTGCGGGATGAAGACGCAGGAGCGGAAACCGGCACGGGCGGCGGCGGCGCCGACGGCGCCGGCCAGGTTGCCGGTGGAGGAGCAGGACAGGGTGGTGAAGCCGAAGGCGCGGGCGGCCTCGAGGGCCTGGGCGACGACGCGGTCCTTGAAGGAGTGCGTCGGGTTGCCGGAGTCGTCCTTGACGTAGAGCTTGCCCGGCTCGACGCCCAGCTCGCGGGCGAGGTTGTCGGCCTGGACGAGCTGGGTCCAGCCCGGGTTCAGGTTCGGCTTCTCGGCGACGTCGGCGGGGACGGGCAGCAGCGGGGCGTAGCGCCAGATGTTGGCGGGGCCGGCCTCGATCTGCTTGCGCAGGGCCTCCGGGTCGCCGAGGGGCAGGTCGTAGGCGACTTCGAGCGGGCCGAAACAGAGCTCGCAGGCGAAGATGGGACCGAGGGGGAACTTCTCACCGCATTCACGACAGGAGAGTCCGGAAGCCGGACCGAGGTCAACCGTCGAAGTGGTGGTGGAAACAGTCTGTACAGCCATGGAGGCGAGGCCCTTTCTCCTCATCTTTCCCATGACGAACGTCGCCATGAGACGGATTTGGCACCTTCCCTAGCCGGGAGCCTCGCGGGCGCAGTACGACGACTGCGGACGAGACCGGCTGGAGGGTTGCCGGGGCTTCAACGGGCCGTTTCCCTCTGCCCCTCTGGATGAGCGGTATTCGGTTGTAGGACGCGGGCGGCACCCCGACATGCATCGGGCGTCCGCGTTGTTCAAGACTGTAACCGAAGGCATGGACGGCTGAGATGGTCGTCCGAACCGCGAGATGGAGATCACGTTGCTGGATGAAGTGGAGCGCTGGCTGGACCGGCGGTCCTGGTCCGTGGCAGACCGTCCGTTGGAGCAGCTGCTGGCCGCCAAGCGGGGGACGGCGGTCAGCGTGGTGCTGCCGGCGCTCGACGAGGAGGCGACGGTCGGCGACATCGTCTCCGTGATCCGCCGGGAGCTGATGTCCGAGGCGGTGCCGCTGGTCGACGAGCTCGTGGTGATCGACTCCGGCTCCACGGACCGTACGGCCGAGGTCGCGGCGGCGGCCGGGGCGCGGGTGGTGGCGCGTGACGAGATCCTGCCGCGGATACCGGCCGTGCCAGGCAAGGGCGAGGTGCTGTGGCGGTCACTGATGGTGACCAGCGGTGACATCGTCTGCTTCGTCGACGCGGATCTGCGGGACTTCTCCGCGGACTTCGTCACCGGCATCGTCGGCCCGCTTCTCACCGAGCCGGACGTCGACTTCGTGAAGGCGATGTACGACCGCCCGCTGGGCACCGGGTTCGATCCGCTCGCCTCCGGCAGGACGCCAGGTCAGGGCGGGCGGGTGACGGAGCTGGTGGCCCGGCCGCTACTGAATCTGCACTGGCCGCAGCTGGCCGGCTTCGTCCAGCCGCTGGGCGGCGAGTACGCGGTGCGGCGCTCGCTGCTCGAGCGGCTGCCCTTCCCCGTCGGTTACGGAGTGGAGCTGGGGCTGCTCGTCGACGCGCTGCACACGGTCGGCCTCGACGCCCTCGCGCAGGTCGACGTCGGGGTCCGTAAGCACCGCCACCAGGACGAGCAGGCGCTCGGCCGGATGGCGGCGGCGATCTACCGGACCGCGCAGCTGCGGCTGTCCCGCGGGCATCTGGTGCGGCCGCTG
This sequence comes from Streptomyces sp. NBC_01353, assembly GCF_036237275.1. Lineage (GTDB taxonomy): Bacteria > Actinomycetota > Actinomycetes > Streptomycetales > Streptomycetaceae > Streptomyces. The sequence continues at coordinate 4,048,492 of NZ_CP108352.1, forward strand.
TTGACGCAGTTCGAGCGGGACGAGACGGGCGAGGGGAAGGGCTTCACGCCGCGGACGTACGCCGTGGACACGGAGGAGCGACCGCCGATGGTCGACATCACGGAGTACGCGCGCCGCCGCGTGGCGTAACACCGAATGATGATGCTTTTTAACTAAATTTCCGTTTCATGCGGTTCAACAATCGGATGACCACACTGCCGGTGGCGCTCGTCCTCGCCGTCGGCGCGCTCGGCTCGCTGTCCCTCGCCGCGGCCGGACCGGCCGCGGCGGACGGGGTGGAGCCCTTCGGCAAGCGGTACGACGCCTCCCTGCACGGCGACTTCACGACCGTCGGCAACACGGTCATGGGCTGCCCCAACGGCCCCGCCGACCTGGCCGCGCGCTGCGCCACCGCCGCCGCAGGCCAGGGCGGCGACAACAACAACACCTTCGCCATGAAGCGGATCAACACCGCCTCCATGGGCGCCGGTTACGGCTCCAGCACCGGCCGGGTGGAGATCCCCGCGGGCACCGAGGTCGCGTACGCCCGGCTCTTCTGGGGCGGCAACGACGGCACGTACAAGGGGCCGAGCGGAGCGCAGCTCAAGCGCTGCGACCTCGCGGGCACCGATGCGGCGCCCTCGCCCGGCGACCACGCGACGACCGCGCCGCACATCCGGGTCGGCGCGGCGACGGAGACGGAGGTCTCCATCGATTCCATGGTCACGGACCCGGAGGAGACCACCGGCCCGCACTACTACACGGGAGAGTCGGACGTCACCGCCGCCTTCGCGGGTGTGCGCGGCGGCGCCACGCAGGTCGCGGTCGGCAACGTCTGGGCGCCGAACGGCAAGGGCTGTGTGGCGGGCTGGTCCCTGACGGTCGTCTACGCGTACCCGGGCCCCGAGCCGACGCACGCGCCGGACCGCCGCCAGGTGTACGTCTACGGCGGGCACGTGCTCCAGCGCTCCACCTCCCCCGCGACGACGATCACCGTCGACGGCTTCCACCGGACGGCGGGCCTGGCGCGGGCGAGCGTGACGGCGTACGAGGGCGACTGGAACACGCCGGGGGACATGTTCCTCGTGAACGGCAAGAGCGTCACCGAGGCCCACACCGGCAACATCAACAACTTCTTCATCGGCGGGGACGCCGGCGCCGTCTCCCCCGACTCGGCCAACAACCTGAGTATCGACGTGAAGGCCTTCGACATCCCGGACGGGGCGATCCCGGCGGGCGCAAGGTCGGCCGACCTGACCTTCAAGACGGCGGGCGACACCTACGTACCCTCCGCGCTGGCCTTCTCCGTACCGGTACAGGACGCGCAGAGCACGAAGCCGACACCGACACCGACGCCGATGCAGACGCGGGCCGCGACGATGGCGACGGCTCCCTCGTGGTCTCCGTCCCCCACGTCCCCGTCCCCGTCCCCCTCACCGGCCTGGACCACGACCGCTCCCACGCCGATCCCCGACCCCACCACCCACCAGGCGCGCCCCGCCCCGCACGGGCCCGGCGGCTCGATGGCCGAGACGGGCGGCAACGGTGAGCGGCTGTGGCTGCTCGGCGGGCTCGCCCTCGCTCTCGCGGCGACGGGCGCGGTGGCGAAGGCGGCCATGCGCAGCCGACGCCAACCCTGACGCGGGCATCGGCGCGAATCCTGACGCGCCCCCGCGGCGTGGATTCGCCACACTTGTATACGTACGTTTGAGCGTTTACGCGACGGGCTAGGTTCGGCACATGGCTTCTGTGCTTGTGGCGTCCAATCGGGGTCCGGTCTCGTACGCCCTCGCCGCCGACGGCACGCTCAGTGCCCGGCGCGGCGGGGGCGGCCTCGTTTCCGGGCTGAGTGCCGTGTCCTCCGAGGACAGTGTCTGGGTGTGCGCGGCGCTGTCGGACGGGGACCGGGAGGCGGTCCGCAGGGGCGTCTCCGAGCCGGGCGTACGGATGCTGGCCGTCGAGCCGGCTGTCTACGACGACGCGTACAACGGCATCGCGAACTCGGTGCTGTGGTTCCTGCACCACCATCTGTGGGACATCCCTCGCGAGCCGGTCTTCGACGCGGAGTTCCGGCGCAGGTGGGAGTCGTACCGGGCCTACAACCGGGCGTTCGCCGAGGAGCTGGCGGCGCAGGCGGCGGAGGGCGCGGCGGTGCTCGTGCAGGACTACCACCTGGCGCTGGTGCCGGGGCAGCTGCGGGAGCTGCGGCCCGATCTACGGATCGGTCACTTCACACACACGCCGTGGGTGTCGTCGGAGTACGCGCGGATGCTTCCGGAGGACATCCGCGAGGAGCTGGTCTGGGGGATGCTCGGCGCGGACGAGCTGGGCTTTCACACCTGGGCATGGGCCTCGGCGTTCATCGATGGCGCGCGCATCGACGGCGCGGGCGGGGTGGCCGAGGGGGTGCTGCGCCCGGACGACCCTTGGCGCGGCGTGCACCACCACAGAGCGGGCGGAACGGCGCGGCGTACCCGGGTCCACGTCTACCCCCTGGGTGTGGACGGCGACGAGCTGCGCGCCCTCGCGCACCGCCCGGAGGTCGACGATCGACTCGCCGCGCTGCGGGCCGATGTCGGTGACCGCAGGACGATCGTGCGGGTGGACCGCACGGAGCTGTCGAAGAACGTGGTCCGTGGCCTGCTCGCGTACCGGGAGCTGCTGCGCGAGCGGCCCGAGTGGCACGACCGGGTCGTCCATCTGGCCTCGGCGTACCCGTCCCGGCAGGACCTGGTGGTCTACCGCGCCTACACGGCGGCGGTGGCGGAGCTGGCGGAGGAGATCAACGCGGAGTTCGGCACGGACGACTGGCAGCCGGTGCTGCTGTCGGTGAAGGACGACTTCCCGCGCTCCCTCGCTGCGTACCGGATGGCGGACGTGGCGCTGATCAACCCGGTCCGCGACGGGATGAACCTGGTGGCGAAGGAGATCCCGGTGGTGTCGGAGGCCGGGTGCGCGCTGGTGCTCTCGACGGGCGCGGGGGCGTACGACGAGCTGCGCGAGGACGCGCTGACGGTCAACCCGTTCGACGTGTCCGAGACCGCGGACGCCCTGCACCGGGCCCTGACGATGCCGCCCGCGGAGCGCGCGGACCGCTCGAAGCGCCTGGCCGCCGCGGCGACGGCGCTGCCCCCGCAGCAGTGGTTCCTGAAGCAGTTGGAGGCCTTGCGTCAGGCCTGACCGCACCTGACTCACGCGCCCCTGGTGGCGCTCCGGTAGAACCCGGGATCCGGCGGCGAATTTCCGCGATCAACCCCTCCTCTCCACGACTCCTTTCGTGTCAGACTCTGCCGCGATCGTTCCCCCAGGCGATCTGCAGGCGACAAACAGAACCACGCGAATCATGCGATGCATGCATGCGAAGGGATCGCAGACGTGAAGAGATTTGTCGTGGGCATGACCCTAGGGTCGGCGCTCACCGCGCTCCTCGCCGCGGGGCTACAGCCCGCCGTGGCGCAGGAGCTCCAGGACACCTCGTCGGAAGCCTCGGGGGCCGCCTCCGCGCCCCGGGCCGACAACCGTCCCGGACCGCTCACGAAGCAGCGCACCCAGCTGCGCAAGCAGGCGATCGACAAGATCGCCAAGGGGAAGGCCAAGGCGAACGCCCGCGGGGTGGTCGAGGTCGCGCCCGGCAAGTTCGTGGAGACCACGACCAGCACGGCCGTCCGCGAGGAGAAGATCTTCACGATCCTCTCCGAGTTCGGCGACCAGGCCGCCGGAAAGTACGGCACCGTCCCCGGCCCGCTGCACAACGAAATAGCCCAGCCGGACCGGAGCGTGGACAATTCCAACGCCTGGACGGCCGATTTCGACAAGGCGTACTACGAGAACCTCTTCAACGGCTCCGGCGAGTCGATGAAGACGTACTACGAGAAGCTCTCGGGCGGCCGCTACTCGGTCACCAACACCGTCGAGGACTGGGTCAAGGTCCCCGGCAACGCCTCCCTCTACGGCGACAACGCCGTCGAGGACACCGGCGGTTCGTGGGCCTTCGTCCAGGACACCGGCGACGCCTGGTGGAACGCCCAGATCGCGGCCGGCAAGACCCCGGCCGAGATCGACGCGTACCTCGCCCAGTTCGACGTCTGGGACCGCAACGACTGGGACCACGACGGCAACTTCGACGAGGCCGACGGCTACATCGACCACTTCCAGGCCGTCCACGCAGGCATGGGTGAGGACGCGGGCGGCGGCGCGCAGGGCGAGGACGCCATCTGGTCGCACCGCTGGTACGTCAACGGCGACGACTTCGGCCTGACCGGCCCGGACGTCTCCGGTGCGCAGAACAAGGCGGGCGGCGCCCGGATCGGCCAGTCGAAGTACTGGTTCGGCGACTACACCACCGAGGGCGAGAACGGCGGACTCGGCGTCTTCTGCCACGAGTTCGGCCACGACCTCGGCCTCCCGGACTACTACGACACCAACGGCGGCGAGAACTCCACCGCCTTCTGGACCCTGATGAGCTCCGGCTCCTGGCTGAGTCACGGCGCCTCCGCCGACGCCGGCATCGGCACGCACCCGGGTCTGATGGGCGCCGAGGAGAAGTTGTTCCTCGGCTGGCTCGACTACGCGAACGCCGAGCTCGGCACCTCCGGCTCGTACACCCTGAACCCGGCACAGCTCCAGGTCACCGGCAAGGAGCAGGCGGTCCGCGTCGCGCTCCCGGACAAGACGAGCAGCACGAGCTACGCCAGCCCCACCTCCGGCACGCACGCCTGGTGGACCGGCTCGGCCGACGGGCTCAACCAGTCCCTCACCCGGCCCGTCCCGGCCGCCTCGCGCGTCACCGTAAAGGCGAGCGCCTGGTACGAGATCGAGGCCGACTTCGACTACCTCTTCGCCGAGTACTCCCTCGACGGCGGGACGTCCTGGGCCCGCGCGGGCGCGGCCGTCGACGGCTCCTCCGCCGGCAAGTGGACGACGCTGCGGTACGCGTACGACTCCCAGGGCAAGGCCTCTCTGTTCCGCTTCCGCTACCAGACCGACGGCGGTGTCCACTTCGCCGGCGCGTTCCTCGACGACATCACGCTGACCGCCGGCGGCACGTCGCTGGCCAGTGACGACGTCGAGCAGGGCGTGGGCGGCTGGACCGCCGACGGCCGCTGGAAGATCTCGACCGGCACGGAGACGGACACGTACCCGCGCTACTACCTGGTGGAGAACCGCGAGTACGTCGGCAGCGACACACTCCTCGCCGAGGGCCCGTACCAGTTCAGCAAGGGCGTCACCGCCCCCGACTGGGTCGAGTTCTTCACGTACCAGAACGGCATGCTGGTCTGGTACGTCGACCGGTCCTACGACGACAACAACGTCAGCTCGCACCCGGGCGGCGGCCAGGCCATGGCGGTGGACGCCCGTCCGACGCCGTTCAAGTTCGCCGACGGCACCGCCCCGAGCAACCGCCGTCAGCCCTTCGACGCGACCTTCGGCCTGGAGGCCACGGACGCGACCTGCCTCCACAAGGAGGCCCTGACGGGCAAGGGCCAGAGCCAGACGGTCGTGACCATGGCGGCGTGCGCGCCGTCGGTCCCGGGCATCGCGGTCTTCGACGACACGAACCCGAACGCGTACTACGACACGGCCGCCCCGCAGGCCAGCGTCAAGGTCGCGGGCCACGGCGTGAAGGTCACGGTCACCGGCGACGCCGGTGACGACCTGACGATCAGCGTGGTCAACCCGGCCGCGCACTGACACACAGCACGGCACAGCGCATCGCGAGGGCGGTGCGGGCGGCCTCAGGCCTCCCGTACCGCCCTCGCCAGTTCCGCCAGGAACCCCACCACCGCGCCCGGCCCCGGCACGGACAGGTCGGCTCGGTCGGTGAGTTCCGGGACCTCGGTGGAGCCGCTGCAGACCAGTAGGCCCGGGGTGCCGTTCGAGCGGAGTTTCTCCACCGCGGCGAAGGCCGGGAGGTCGCCCAGGTCGTCGCCCGCGTACAGGACGGACCCGGCGCCCACCTCCCGTACGTACTCCGCCAGGGCCACGCCCTTGTCCATGCCCGGGGGGCGCAGTTCGAGGACCATGCGGCCGGGTTCCAGGACCAGGCCGTGTCGGGCGGCGAGGTCGGCGAGGGGGGCCTTGAGGGCCTCGAATGCGGCCTGGGGGTCGGTGGAGCGGCGGGTGTGGACGGCGACCGCGCGGCCCTTCTCCTCGATCCAGGTGCCGGGCCAGGCGCCGACGCTGTCGAGGAAGCCGGGGAGTTCGGCGCGGACGGAGGCCACGCCCGGGTGGATGGCGGAGGCCTGGACGGTGCCGGTGATGGCGTCCCAGCGTTCGGCGCCGTAGTGGCCGAGGACGACGAGGTGTTCGAGGCCGGGGACGCCGGCGAATCCGCCGTAGCGGACCGCGACCCCGGCCGGCCGGCCGGTCACCACCGCGACCGAGGCGACCTCGGGGGCGAGTGCGGCGAGCGCGGCGACGGCGCCGGGGTGGGCGCGGGCCTGTTCGGGGTCGGGGACGATCTCGGCGAGCGTCCCGTCGAAGTCGAGGGCGACGACGGCCTTGTCCGGCCGCGCGAGGAGCGCGGCCAGGCCGTCGCGGCCTGCGGGTGTGGTCGGGTGCGGAAGGCTGCTGACCATACGACGACCCTACCGACGCGGGCTCAGCGGCGCTGCTCCTTCTCCGCACGGATCCGGCGCAGCCGGTTGACGGTCACCGGGTCGTGTTCCAGGGCGCGCGGGTCGTCCAGGAGCGCGTTGAGGAGCTGGTAGTAGCGGGTCGCGGAGAGGCCGAGCTGTTCGCGGACGGCGCGCTCCTTGGCGCCGGGGCCCGGCCAGGAGCGGCGCTCCAGGGCGAGAACGGCGCGTTCCCGATCCCCCAGGGCGCGACGCTCTCCCGGTTCCTCATCGTTGGTCATACGAGCCAACTTATTCCGCGTTCTCCGCCTCCGTCGCCTCGCGGGCGAGCTTGGCCAGGACCTCGGCGGGCTTCTGCCCGGGCGCGACGGCCTTGCCGATGTTCTGCTTGACGTTCTCGCTGACCTTGGCCCAGGACGTCTTGCCGACCGGCGGGAGCTGGGAGTTCGGCAGCTCCTTGAGGAACTCGCGGAGGTTCTTGTGCTCCTCCTCGCTCTGCATACGGGAGTACGCGCTGACCGTCGGCGGCAGCAGGTCGTTGCCGCCCGCGAACTTCAGCACGTTCTGGTCGCTGAAGACGAAGTCGAGGAACGTGCCGATCTCCTCGCGGTGGCCGTTCTGCTTGAAGCCCATGATCCAGTCGGCGACGCCCATGGAGGCCTTGGCCTTGCCGTTGACGCCGGGCAGCGCGACCTTGCCGACCTTGACGCCCTTCTTCTCGGCCTCCTGCATGAGCGAGGGGTGGCCGTTGAGCATCCCGACCTCGCCGCGCGAGAAGGCCGCGAAGGCGTCCTTCCGGTTGAGCTTGCCGGGGGCTATGGGGCCGGTGAGCTCCTTTTCGACCAGGTTCTTCTTCAGCCAGTCGAAGGTCTGGACGTTCAGGTCGGAGTCGATGCGGTAGCGGTCGCTGCCGTCCGTGTAGCCGTCACCCCCGCTGAGCAGCCACATCATCGTCTCGGCCTGCGCCTCCTCCGGGCCGAGCGGCAGCGCGAAGGGGTAGGGGACGTCCTCGTCCTTCAGCTTCTCGGCGGCGGCGGCCAGCTCGTCCCAGGTCGTCGGCGGCTCGGTGATGCCGGCCTTGTCGAAGAGCTCCTCGTTGAAGAAGAGCAGCCGGGTGGAGGCGGCGAACGGCAGGCCGTACTGGGTGCGCTTCATCTCGCCGGCGGAGACGAGCGGGGCGAGGAAGTTGGCCTGGACGGGGATGGAGAGCAGCTCGTCGGCGGAGTAGAGCTCGTCCGCGGCGGCGTAGTCGGCGTAGGCACCGATCTGTGCGATGTCGGGGGCCTGGTCGGCCTCGACCATCTCGGCGACCTTGCGGTCGACGTCGTTCCAGGACTCGATCTGGACGTCGATCTTCACGTCGGGGTGCTCGGCCTCGTAGGCGGCGGTGAGCTCGTCCCAGTACTTCTTGGTGGTGTCGCCGCCGGTGAGGTCGTAGTCGGCGGCGACGAGCTTGAGGGTCACGTCGCCCGAGTCGGCGCCGGTGAGGCCGCAGCCGGAGAGTGCGGCGGTCATGCCCATCGCGGCGATGGTCGCGGTCAGTCCAAGGAATCGCCGCTGCACAGCGCTGCCCCACCCTCTTTGGCTCGTCGTCGAGCTGTGATTTTCACAGAAGGAAAAGCATAAGGTCTACACCACTTGGGTATCGCTTCGGCATCGCCCCCCAGGTGCCGCACACCCCCGCCGGTAATTTGTATGCCCGCGCAACAATATCGGCCAGTGGACTAGACCTTTCGGGCGTTCACGCGCGAGACTGTTCCCGTGAGACACGTCATCGCCCTCGATGTGGGCGGCACCGGCATGAAGGCCGCCCTCGTCGGCACGGACGGCACCCTGCTCCACGAGGCACGGCGCGCCACCGGACGCGAACGCGGCCCCGAAGCCGTCGTGGAGGCGATCCTCGGCTTCGCCGCCGACCTGCGCGCCCACGGCCTGGAGCGGTACGGCGAGCCCGCCGCGGCCGCCGGCGTCGCCGTCCCCGGCATCGTCGACGCCGAGAACGGCATCGCCGTCTACGCGGCCAACCTCGGCTGGCGCGACGTCCCGATGCGCGCCCTGCTCAGCGAACGCCTCGACGGCATCCCCGTCGCCCTCGGCCACGACGTCCGCACCGGCGGCCTCGCCGAGGGCCGCATCGGCGCCGGCAACGGCGCCGACCGCTTCCTCTTCGTGCCCCTGGGCACCGGGATCGCCGGCGCCATCGGCATCGGCGGAACCATCGAGGCGGGCGCCCACGGCTACGCCGGCGAGATCGGCCACATCGTCGTCCGCCCCGGCGGCGCCGAGTGCGGCTGCGGCCAGCGCGGCTGCCTGGAGCGGTACGCCTCCGCCTCCGCCGTCTCCCACGCCTGGGCCGCCGCCTCCGGCGACCCGGACGCCGACGCCGCCGACTGCGCCAAGGCCGTCGAGTCCGGGGACGCCCGGGCCGTCCGGGTCTGGCAGGACGCCGTCGACGCCCTCGCGGACGGCCTGGTCACCGCGCTCACCCTGCTGGACCCCCGCACGCTCATCATCGGTGGCGGTCTCGCCGAGGCAGGGGAAACCTTGTTCACACCGCTGAGGGCCGCGGTGGAGGAACGCGTGACGTTCCAGAAGCTGCCCGCCGTCGTCCCGGCGGCCCTCGGGGACACCGCCGGATGCCTGGGCGCGGGCCTCCTCGCCTGGGACCTGCTCTCCCTCGACTCGGAGGTATCCACCTGATGGCCGTTTCCACAGTTCTCGCCGGAGCCCGCGTGGTGCTGCCCACCGGCGTCGTCGAGAACGGACGGGTGATCGTCGACGGCCGTCGCATCGCGGGCGCCGCGCCCGCCGACGCGCCCGCGCTCGACCTCACCGGCCACTGGGTCGTCCCCGGCTTCGTCGACATGCACAACCACGGCGGCGGCGGGGCCTCCTTCACCTCCGGCACCGTCGAGGACATCCTCACCGGCGTCCACACCCACCGGCTGCACGGCACCACCACGGTCGTCGCCTCGTTCGTGACCGGCGAGATGGACTTCCTCAGCCGCCGCGCCGGACTACTCTCCGAACTGGCCGAGCAGGGCGACATCGCCGGCATCCACTTCGAGGGACCGTTCATCTCCCCGTGCCGCAAGGGCGCGCACGACGAGACGCTGCTGCGCGACCCCGACCCCGCCGACGTCCGCAAGCTCGTCGACGCGGCCCGCGGCAAGGCCCGGATGGTCACCCTCGCCACCGAGCTGCCCGGCGGCATCGACTCCGTACGCCTGCTCGCCGAACACGGCGTGATCGCCGCGATCGGCCACACCGACGCGACGTACGAGCAGACCGTCGAGGCCATCGACGCGGGCGCCACCGTCGCCACCCACCTCTACAACGCGATGCCCGCCCTCGGCCACCGCGCCCCCGGCCCGATCGCCGCCCTCCTGGAGGACGAGCGCATCACGGTCGAGCTGATCAACGACGGCACACATCTGCACCCGGCCTCGCTGGAGCTGGCGTTCCATCACGCGGGGCCGCGGCGGGTCGCGTTCATCACCGACGCGATGGACGCGGCGGGCTTCGGCGACGGGCAGTACTCGCTCGGCCCGCTGGCCGTCGAGGTGAAGGACGGCGTCGCACGCCTCGTCGAGGGAGGCTCCATCGCGGGCTCGACCCTCACCCTGGACCGCGCGTTCAAGCGGGCGGCGACCATCGACGGCCTGCCCGTCGAGTCGATCGTGCAGGCCATCTCCGCCAACCCGGCCCGGCTGCTCGGCATCGACGACAAGGTCGGCTCGCTCGAGCCCGGCAAGGACGCCGACCTCGTCGTCCTCGACGAGAACTTCGACGTCACCGGCGTGATGCGCAAGGGCGCCTGGGTGGTTGCCCCCCAAGTGGCCTGAGGGGGTCCGGGGGCATCCCCCGGAAGGCACAGCGTCGACCGTGGCGCACGGCGGTTGGTCCGGGGACTGGGCCAACCGCCTTCTGTTTGGCATGATCGGGACGCGTTCCACGGCCGCTCCGGCAGGTCCGGCCGATCCACGATCATTCGACGGCGTACGGGGGTTACGGCAGGTGATTCTCACGGTCACCCTCAACACGGCACTGGACCTCACCTATCGCGTGCCCGCTCTCACCCCGCACGCCTCCCACCGCGTCACCCAGGTGATCGAGCGCCCCGGCGGCAAGGGCCTCAACGTCGCCCGCGTGCTCGCCGCCCTCGGCTACGACACCGTCGTCACCGGCTTCGCGGGCGGCGCGACCGGCGAGGTCCTGCACACCCACCTCGCCGGCCTGCCGCTGACCGACGCACTCGTCCCGACCGCCGGGCCCACCCGCCGTACCGTCGCCGTCGTCGACACCGCGACCGGCGACACCACCCAGCTCAACGAGCCCGGCCCCACCCTCACCCCCGCCGAATGGTCCGCGTTCACCGAGCGCTACACCGAACTGCTCACCGGCGCCGAGGCCGTGGCCCTGTGCGGCAGCCTGCCGCCCGGCATCCATGTCGGCGCGTACGCGGAGCTGGTCCGGATCGCCCGCGGCGCCGGCGTCCCGGTCCTGCTCGACACCAGCGGCGAACCCCTGCGGCGCGGCATCGCCGCCCGCCCCGACCTCGTCAAGCCCAACGCGGACGAGCTCGCCCAGCTCACCGGCTCACGCGAACCGCACCGCGCCACGCGCGACGCCCGCCGCCGCGGCGCCCACACGGTCGTCTCCTCGCTCGGCCCGGAGGGGATGCTCGCCGCCACCCCGGACGGCCTGTGGCACGCGGCCCCGCCGACCGTGGTGCGGGGCAACCCGACCGGCGCAGGCGACTCGGCCGTCGCGGGTCTGCTGTCCGGTCTCGTCGACGGACTCCCCTGGCCGGACCGGCTGACCCGCGCGGTCGCGCTGTCGGCGGCGACGGTGCTCTCCCCGGTCGCGGGCGAGTTCGACCGGACGGCGTACGACGAGCTGCTCACCCGGGTGAAGGTGACGGAGCAGGCCGAGGCGGCGTGACGCCCACCGCATGACGAAGGCCCCGCGGAAGCACGTTCCACGGGGCCGTTCGCGAACCGTACGGCTCAGATCTCGCCCTTGCTGATCTTCACCCAGTCGAAGATCACGTCGCACTGGTTGCCCGCCTCGCAGGAGAGCTTGATCGTGTTCTGACCCTTCTCCAGCGAGACCTGGGACCAGGTGGTCTGCCAGTTCTTCTCGGGGTTCGGGTCCGAGGAGCCGATGAAGTTCTTCAGATTCATCGGCTTGGTGTTGGCCTTGCCGTTGACGGTCACGGTGGCGTTGGCGTCCTTGGCGGGGATCGCGTAGCGGACGTACATGCGGTACGTGCCGCCCTCGGGCACCTCGGTCTGCCAGGTCGCGGACGAGCCGACCGCGTTGAAGCCGGTCACGTACAGCCCGTCCGTGCCCTCGGCGCCCTTGATGTCCTTGGCGAGCAGCGCGGTGCCGCCGAGCTTCAGGGTGGCCGCGTCCTGCTGCGGCAGCGCGGCCGGGGTGTCGTCGGCGCTGGGCTGGGCGGAGGGGGTCTCCTGGACCTGCGTGGAACCGCCGGTCGGCTTGCCGCCCGCGGTGCCACCGTCGTTGTTCTTGTCACCCGTGTTGCTGATGACGGCGGCGGTGATACCGATCACCACGACCGCGACGACCGCGATCGCGCCGATCAGCAGCCCCTTGGTGTTGGGTCCGCGGCCGCCACCGCCGCGCTGCGCCGGGATCGGGGACTGCCGGGTGGTCCGCTCGCCACCGGGGTACGTCTCGGGCGCGGCGTACTGCGGGTGCGGCTGGCCGTACTGCTGCTGGCCGCCGTAGTTCTGCTGCTGGGGCACCTGCGGCTGGCCGTGGCCACCGCCGTACTGGCGCTCGCCGACCGTTCTGACCTGGTTGTACGAGGTTCTGGGGACGCCCGGCTGCGCGGCCGGACCGGGGTAGCCGTAGCCACCTGCCTGCCCGGGCGGCTGGGCGCCTGCCGCCTGGCCGTCCGCGTACAGGTAGCCGAACGGATCGTCGTCCTCGGGCGTGTTCGCGCCGTCGTTACCGGCAGCCATCCCTGGTCACTCCTATCCATGCTCGCCAGCCGTCGCCGACCGGCCGAGCCTACCCCGAACGGACCACCCGACGATCCGTCCCTTGACCGAGCGGCAGGTGACCCGTGAGTAACGGAGGCGGCGCGGCAGGGGCGGGGTACGGGGGCGAAACGGGCTATCCGGCGCGGCGGTGGATCTTCGCCCGGGAGCGCTTTTCTATGTACATCCGCTGGTCGGCGGAGTTCAGGACCTCTTCGACGGTCATACCGCACTCGGCCCAGCCGATGCCGAAACTCGCCCCGACCCTGACCGCCCGTCCGTCGACCCGGATCGGCGGAATGATGGCGTTGCGCAGCCGTACGGCGAGGTCGGCGGCGTCGGCCGCGCCGAGGCCGTCGGCGAGGACGACGAATTCGTCACCGCCGAGCCGGGCGACGGTGTCCCCGTCCCGTACGCCGGTGGTGAGGCGCCGGGCGACCTCGATGAGGACGGCGTCGCCGGTGTGGTGCCCGAAGCGGTCGTTGATCGACTTGAAGCCGTCGAGGTCGCAGAAGAGGACGGCGAGCCCCTTCGTCCCGTCGTCGACCTCGCCGCCGGCGGGCGCGAAGGCGTGGACGTGATGGTCGTACGGTCCGCCGGCGCCCGGTCCGGCGTCGAAGCCGAAGTTGTGCTCGTGCGGGTACGGGGCCTCGTAGTCGGTCTCCGGTGTGGCGTGCGGGCGCTCGCAGATCCGGGCGCTGAGCCGGGAGCGCAGTTCGGCGCTGTTGGGCAGGCCGGTGAGGGCGTCGTGCGAGGCGCGGTGGGCGAGCTGGAGCTCGTGGCGCTTGCGCTCCTCGATGTCCTCGACATGGGTGAGGAGGAAACGGGGACCGTCGGCGGTGTCGGCGACGACGGAGTTGCGCAGGGAGACCCAGACGTAGGTGCCGTCGCGGCGGCCGAGGCGGAGCTCGGCGCGGCCGCCCTCGGCGGAGGTGCGCAGCAGGGTCCCTATGTCCTCGGGGTGGACGAGGTCGGCGAAGGAGTAGCGGCGCATCGCGGAGGCGGGGCGGCCGAGGAGCCGGCAGAGGGCGTCGTTGGTGCGCAGGAGGCGGCCGTGCTGGTCGCCGCCCATCTCGGCGATGGCCATGCCGGAGGGGGCATACTCGAAGGCCTGCCGGAACGACTCTTCACTGGCGCGCAGGGCCTGCTGCTCGCGCTCCAGGCGGACGAGGGCGCGCTGCATGTTCGCTCGCAGCCGGGCGTTGCTGATCGCGATCGCCGACTGGGAGGCGTACATCTGCAGGGCTTCCTGGCCCCAGGGCCCGGGGTGGCGGCCGTTGCGGGGCCGGTCGACGGAGATCACGCCGAGCAGTTCGCGTTTGGAACCGGAGGCGTACATGGGGGCGTAGAGCCGGTCGTGCGGGTGCCACTCGTCCTCGAAGCGGGGGGCGGGGCCCTCGGTGTGCCACTGCGGGACGTCGTCCTCGATGAGGACCCAGCCCTCGGTGTGCGGTATGAACCTCAGGTCGCCCCAGGCGACGCCCATGGAGAGGCGGCGCTCCCAGGACTCACGGGAGCCGACGCGGCCGGTGATGAGCGCCTCGGCGGCGGGGCTGCCGGCGAAGGCGGCGACGACGAGGTCACCGTCGGGGCGTACGAGGTTGACGCAGGCCAGCTCGTAGTTGAGGCCGGCGACGATGCCGTCGGCGACGGTCTGCAGGGTGTCCGCCAGACTGCGGGCTGTATTGAGGTCGGCCACGACCTGATGCAGCTGCCGCAGGGTCGCAAGACGGACGTACGGCTCCGACTCGGTCTCCATCGCTCGCTCTCCCCGAGACCTCGACAGCAACTCCAGGGTTCTCATCGGCACTCGTGCTGCATTGTCCTTGCCACTGAATCACAGCGAGCGTTGCACCCGGTACACAGGGTCAACAAATACTGACCTCTGTGACTCAAGTCACATCAGGTCATGAAGGGTTGCAGGGGGTGCCGGAAAGCGCTCCCGTTCTTTCCTGAACGCAAAGAGAACGGTGCGGTACGGCGGTAGGGGTACGGCCCCGGACCGTGCGGGCGTGGCCCCGGGGCCGGGGGTCCTAGGACCGGCGAGGGGGCGTGGACTGGTCCCCGGGCCCGATGCCGGGGGCGCGGGGCGAGGCTAGCGTGCGGAGTGTGCTGACGACGACCCCCGCCCCGCCCCCCGCCTCGGATCTGGCGATCCCTCATGCTGAGGGGGTGAGCAACGACGAGTTCCGGGCGGCCATGTCCCGCCTCGCGGCGGGCGTGGTGCTGGTGACGGCCCATGACCCGGACGACGGTCCGCGCGGGGAGGACGTCGGCATGACGGCGACGGCGTTCATGTCCGTCTCCCTCGACCCGCCGCTGGTGCTCGTCAGCCTCCGCAACGGCTCCCGCATGGACGACCTGCTGGACGAGATCCCGGTGTGGGCGGTCTCGGTCCTCTCCGAGAGCCAGCGCCACATCGCGGGCCGCTTCGCGATGAAGGGCCGGGTGAGCGACCGGCTCCTCTTCGAGGACGTCCCCTGCACCCGCGGCGAGGAGAGCGGCGCCCCGCTGGTGGGCGGCGCCCTGGCGACGCTGGAGTGCCGCACGGAGAACCGCGTGGTGGCCGGTGACCACACCCTGGTCGTGGCCCGTGTCCTGACGGCCGCCTTCCCGTCCTCGGACGGCGCCCCGCTGACCTACTTCCGCGGCAAGTACCGCCGCCTGGCCTAACCCGGCCCCAAGGGGGCTCACGCCCCAGGCACCCCGTCAGCCCCAGTCGCGTCCCTGGCGGCCCCGCTTCGTCTCGGAGCGTTGCTTCTTCACCCGCAGCCGGCGTTCGTTGATGCCCCGTGGGATCTTCGTCGCCCGGCGCGGCTTCGGCGGGGGCGCCGTCGCCTCCGCGAGGAGCGCGGCGAGGCGGACCGCCGCCGTCTCCCGGTTGCGCCACTGCGAGCGGTGCTCGGACGCACGGACCGTCACCACCCCGCCGACCATGCGCGACGCAAGACGTTCGAGCGCGCGCGCCTTCCAGACCTCCGGCAGCGCCTCCGTCGACGCCAGGTCGAAGCGGAGCTCCACCTGCGAGTCGCTGGTGTTGACGTGCTGCCCACCCGGCCCCGACGACCGCGAGAAACGCCACATGAGCTCGGCCTCGGGAAGTGAGACGGAGCCGCGGATGAAATAGGGACCGGACATGTCATCCATGTTCCCCGGAGCGGCTCCCGCACGTCATCCTGTTTTCGCACCTGTCCCGCACCGTGGAACCGGCAGGGCGTCGTCCGCGTTATCCCGTGTGACGACATCACGAAGGTCACGAAGAAAGGCACTTCCCATGGCTGTAAGCCTCTCCAAGGGCGGCAACGTCTCCCTGACCAAGGAGGCCCCGGGCCTCACCGCCGTCACCGTGGGCCTCGGCTGGGACGTCCGTACGACCACCGGCACCGACTTCGACCTCGACGCCTCCGCCATCGGCGTGGACCCCGCCGGCAAGGTCGCCTCCGACGCGCACTTCGTCTTCTTCAACAACAAGGCCACCCCGGACCAGACCATCGTCCACACCGGTGACAACCGCACCGGCGAGGGCGGCGGCGACGACGAGCAGATCAACGTCAACCTCGCCGCGCTGCCCCCGAACGTCGACAAGATCGTCTTCCCGGTCTCCATCTACGACGCGGTGAACCGCTCGCAGAACTTCGGCCAGGTCCGCAACGCGTACATCCGCATCATCAACCAGGCCGGCGGCACCGAGATCGCCCGCTACGACCTCTCCGAGGACGCCGCCGTCGAGACCGCCATGGTCTTCGGCGAGCTGTACCGCAACGGAGCGGAGTGGAAGTTCCGCGCGGTCGGCCAGGGTTACGCCTCCGGTCTGGAGGGCATCGCCCGCGACTTCGGCGTCAACCTCTGACGTACGCCAGAACAGTGGAGCCCCGGCGCGAGGACCGCGCCGGGGCTCCGGCGTTCCGGCCGGCCCGGTGGGGCACCTGATCCGGACTCCTGGTCCCGGCCCCTGACCCCTAGTTCGGGCTCGTCGGCTTCCCGTCCCCGTTCAGCCACACGTCCCACACCCGACCGAGATCCTCCCCCGTCGCCTCCTCCGCGTACGCGGTGAAGTCGTCGGTGGAGGCGTTCCCGTGACGGTGCTCCGCCGCCCAGCCGGACAGGAGCTCGAAGAAGGCCTCGTCGCCGACCTGCTGCCGGATCTTGTGCAGCACCATCGCGCCGCGCTGGTACACCGGCGGGTCGAAGAGGTTCTCCGCCGACGGCGGATCGGACGGCGGGAAGGCCCAGTTGGCGTCGGCGGCGAAAGCCGCCTCGAAGTTCACCTGCGCCGGGGTGGCCTCGAAGTCCTCCGCGTACAGCCACTCCGCGTACACCGCGAAGCCCTCGTTCAGCCACATGTCCTTCCAGGTGGACGGCGTGACCGAGTTGCCGAACCACTGGTGCGCCATCTCGTGGACGAGGATCTCGACGGTGAGGGAGTCCTGCGGGAAGACGGGCCGGGTCTGGGTCTCGAGCGCGTAGCCCGCGTCGCCGTTCCGCTCGACGATCGCGCCGGTGGAGGAGAAGGGGTACGGCCCGAAGTTCTCCACCTGCCAGGCGAGGAGTTCGGGGATCCGGGCGAGCAGCGGAGCGCTCTTCACGGCGACCGACGGGTCGGCGGCGGTGAGCACGGGCAGGCCGGAGGGGGTGGCAGACACCTGCGTCCGGAATTTCCCGACGGCCACGGTCGCGAGGTAGCTCGCCATCGGTTCGGCGGAGTGCCAGACGGAGGTGGTGCGGCCGTTCGCGGTCCGCTCGGAGGTCCGTACGCCGTTGGAGATCGCCTGCGTTCCCTGCGGGACGGTCAGCGTGATGTCGTACGTCGCCTTGTCGGACGGGTGGTGGTTGCCGGGGAACCAGGCCATGGAGCCGAGCGGTTCGCCGAGCGCGAGCGCCCCGTCCGCGGTGGGCAGCCAGCCCTCCTGCGAGCCGTCCGCGTCGGTGATCGTCGTGGGCCGGCCGGAGTACGCGATCGTCGTACGGAAGACCTTGCCCTCTTCGATGTCCGCGCGCGGGCGCAGCGTCAGCTCGTTCCCGGCACGGTTGACGGCGGTCCGCTCGCCGTCGACGGAGGCGGAGTCGACGGTGAGACCGGCGAGGTCGAGATTGAAGGCGCTGAGGTCCTGGGTGGCGCGGGCCGTGATCATGGCGGTGCCGTCGAGACGGCCGCTCTTCGGGTCGTAGGCGAGGTCGAGCGCGTAGTGCGTGACGTCGTAGCCGCCGTTGCCGAGCTTGGGGAAGTACGGATCGCGCAGCCCCGCCGCGCCGGGCGTGCCGCGCACCCCGCCGACGTCCACACCACCGCCGCCGCCCCCGCCGCCGGTGCAGCCCACAAGGACGAGCAGCGCGGCCACGGCGGTGGCCAGAGCGGCCCGGCTACGTACATCCACCATTCGATCTTAGGCAGGGGTACGCGGGGGCGTAGGGCGGGCGTACGGCATCGGTGGCGCCCGACGGGGGTCCGGGCGCCACCGACGCGGGTGGCCGGCGAGGTGACCGACGGACAGGTCCCGTACCCAGGAGCTGCTCGCCGGGCCTGCTCGCAGGGCTTACTTGTTGAGCGCCTCGACGCCCGCCTTGGCGAACTTCTCGTCCAGGTCGCCGCTCGGCGCACCGGCGACACCGATACCGGCGATCGGCGCGCCCTTGGCGGTGACCGGGACGCCGCCGCCGAGGAACAGGGTGCCGGGGATGTCCTTCAGGTTCGGGGCCTGGGCGAGGCGGCCCGCGAGGACGGAGGTGGGGGCGTTCCAGGAGACCGCGGTGAATGCCTTGCGCTCGGCCGACTCGTAGGACTGCGGGCCCGCGCCGTCGCCGCGCAGGGTGACGATGGTGTTGCCGTTGCGGTCGACGACCGCGACCGTGATGCGCTGGTTCTCGTCCTCGGCGGCGTCCAGGGTGGCCTGCGCGGCCTTGGTGGCGGCCTCGATCGTCAGGTGCGTGGTCTGCTGCAGGTTCTGGTTCGACGCGTCGGCCTTGGCGGCGACGGCCGGCGCGGCGGCCGGGGCGGAGGCGTTCGCGGAGACGGCGCCGAAGGTACCGGCGGCGACGACGGCGGCGGTGGCGGCACCGAAGAGGATCTTCTTCTTCATGGAGGGCTCCTTGAGGCAGTGACGGTCTGAGGCCGTGGCGGTGATCGAGGCGTGTCGTTCGTTCGCTCTGCCATCGATCCTCCGGCCGTTTCCGGGCCCGTACGGTCCACGAACCGGCTGCCCCCGTCGCGCATGATGGACGACGGGGGTGTCAGCCGATCGGTTGATGCCCCCGTGGTCCTCCCGGGCCAGGATGGATACGTAGACCCAGGTCAGAGCCGTGGCCGGGGCCCTGATGGAGAGGTACGCGATGGAGCAGGACCCGGACGCCCGCTGGCTGGCGCGGGTCATGCACATCGCCTTCTTCCTCCTCCTCGGCGCCTCGCTGGTCCGCTTCCTGCTGCGGCACCCGTGGGAGGACCGCAGCCCGTGGATCGTCGCCCTCTCCGGCGCCCTCGCCGCCCTCTACCTCCTCGGCCCCGTCCTCGGCACCCGTGCCACACCCCGCCGGATCGCCTGGCTCTTCACGGTCGTCGCGGTCTGGATGGTCCTGGTGGTCCTCGCGCCGAGCTTTGCCTGGTGCGCGGTGCCGCTCTTCTACACCGGGCTTCGCACCCTCCCGCCCCGCGCCGCCCTCGTCCTGGTCACCCTCCTCACCGTCTTCGTGGTCACCGCGCAGGTCCAGCTCTCCAACGGCGGCTTCGACCCGAACCTGATCGTCGCCCCGCCGGCCGTCGCCGCGATCGCGACCGCCGTCTTCGTCCACGCGCAGCGGCAGGCCGACCGGCAGCGGGCGCTCATCGACGACCTGATCCGCACCCGCCGCGAACTGGCCGCCATCGAGCGCCGCGAGGGCACCCTCGCCGAGCGCCAGCGGCTCTCCATGGAGATCCACGACACCCTGGCCCAGGGCCTGTCCAGTCAGCAGATGCTGCTCCAGGCGGCCGAGCGCACCTGGGACGCCGACCCGTCGACCGCCCGCCGCCATGTCCGTACGGCCGAGTCGATCGCCGAACGCAACCTCGCCGAGGCCCGCCGCTTCGTCCACGACCTCGCCCCGGCCGACCTCGCCGAGGGCGGCGGCCTGGAGGAGGCACTGCGCACACTCGCGGGGCGCGAGTCCGCCGCGTTCCGGGTCGACGGCACCCCCGTCCCGCTGCCCGAACGGGTGCAGTCGGCGCTGCTGCGCATCGCGCAGGGCGCCCTCGCCAACGTCCGCGAGCACGCCGCAGCCACCTCCGCCGCCCTGACCCTCACCTACCTCGACGACCAGGTCGTCCTCGACATCGCCGACGACGGCCGCGGCTTCGACGCCGGGTCCGGGTCCGCGTCCGGCCGCCCGAGCGGCGAGCGCGGCGTCCGCGGCCACGGCCTGCCCGCGATGCGGGTGCGGGCCCAGCAGCTCGGCGGCACACTCACCGTGGAGTCCACCCCCGGCGAGGGCACGGTGCTCTCGGCCGCGATCCCCCTGTCCACGCCCTTGGAGGCCGGCGCATGACCGTACGGATCCTGCTCTGCGACGACCACGCCGTCGTACGCGCCGGGCTGCTCGCCCTGCTCGGCAGCGCCCCCGACATCGAGGTCGTCGGCGAGGCCGGCAGCGGCGAGGAGGCGGTCGCGATGGCCGCCAAACTGCGACCCGACGTCGTCCTGATGGACCTTCAGCTCGGCGCCGGCATCGACGGCGTCGAGGCGACCCGCCGGATCGCGGGGTCCACGTCCGGCGTCCACGTCCTGGTCCTCACCACGTACGACACCGACGCGGACATCACCCGAGCCATCGAGGCCGGCGCCACCGGCTACCTGCTGAAGGCGGAGCGCCCCGAGGAGCTGTTCGCCGCGATCCACTCCGCCGCCCAGGGCCGTACGACCCTCTCCCCGCCGGTCGCCAGCCGGGTCATGGACCGGATGCGGGGCGCCGCCGGGCCCACCCTCACCGACCGCGAACGGGACATCCTCGGCCAGCTCGCCCACGGCCTCGGCAATCGCGAGATCGCCCGCGCGCTCTTCATCAGCGAGGCGACGGTGAAGACCCACCTCGGCCGGATCTACGCCAAGCTCGGCGTGGACACACGTGCGGGCGCGGTCGCCGTGGCGAAGGAACAGCGCCTGCTCCCCTGACGCTGCTACTCTGCGTTGCCGTTCTATCGCAGAGTGTCAGTTCGTCTCGTCTCGTTGTGGGAGCGCATGTGAAGATCGCCTGCGTCGGCGGTGGGCCCGCCGGCCTGTACTTCTCGATCCTGATGAAGCGGCAGGACCCGTCGCACGAGATCACCGTCTACGAGCGGAACGCGGCCGGCTCCACCTACGGCTGGGGCGTGACCTACTGGGCCGGGCTCCTCGACAAGCTGCGGGCCGGCGACCCGGAGTCGGCGCGCGCCATCGACGAGGCCTCCGTCCGCTGGACCGACGGCGTCGCCATCGTCCGCGACGAGCGGACCGTCCACCGCGGCGACAAGGGTTTCGGCATCGGCCGGCGCCGGATGCTCGCCCTCCTCGCCGAGCGGGCCGAAGCGCTCGGCGTACGCGTCGAGTTCGAGCACGGCATCACCGGCCCCGACGCGCCCGAACTCGCGGACGCCGACCTGGTCGTCGCGGCCGACGGGGTCAACAGCGTGCTGCGCGAGGCCCACGCCGCCGACTTCGGCGCCGAGGTCGCCACCGGCCGCAACCACTACATCTGGCTCGGCACCACCAAGGTCTTCGACTCCTTCAGCTTCGCCTTCAAGGAGACCGAGCACGGCTGGATCTGGTGCTACGCGTACGGCTTCAGCGGCGAGCAGTCCACATGCGTCGTCGAGTGCTCCCCGGAGACGTGGACGGGGCTCGGGCTCGGCACCATGAGCGAGGCCGACAGCCTCAACGTGCTGGAGAAGCTCTTCCACGACCTCCTGGACGGCCATCCGCTGATCGGCCGCGCGCAGGACGACGGCGCCGCGCAGTGGCTGAACTTCCGCACCCTGGCCACCCGCGCCTGGCACCGCGGCAACCTCGTCCTCCTCGGCGACGCCGCCCACACCACGCACTACTCGATCGGCGCCGGCACCACCCTGGCCCTGGAGGACGCCCTCGCCCTCGCGGACGCCCTGCGCGGGGGCGCCGGGGACCTCGACTCCGCCCTGACCCGCTACGGCCGGCGGCGGCGCGCGGAGCTCCTCTCGGCCCAGAGCGCGGCCCGCTACAGCGCCCAGTGGTACGAGAACCTCCCCCGCTACATGAGCCTGGAGCCGCGCCAGATGTTCGCGCTCCTGGGCCAGCGCCACTCGCCCCTGCTCCCCCACATCCCCCCACAGCTCTACTACCGGATCGACCGGGTGGCGGAGCAGCTGGAACCCCTACGCCGCCTCAAGCGCTGGCTGGGCCCCCGCATGGCCCGCGCGCTGCACGCGCGGGCGCGCGGCTGAAGGGGCAGCGGGGCGCGGCTGAGGGCGGCGGCGCGCGGCGGGTGCGCCGCTGAGGGCGGCGGCGCGCGGTTGGCCCCCGGCGCACGGGCGCGGGAGGCCCGGCCCACGGGCGCGGCGGGCTCCCGGCGCACGGGCGCGGCGGGCCCCCGGCCGGAGCGCTCCCGTCCGCAGGGGAGACCGGGCGGGGCCGGCGCGTGCGCCCCGGGTCCCGTGCGCGTGGGAGCATCGTCTCCGTGCTCGACATCGGCTACTCCCTCTCCCGTCGCTTCCCCGACCCCCCGCAGACCGACTACCGCCGCGCGGACGTCCACGCCCTGCGCCACGACCTGTTCTGCGGGGACGTGTACCTCGCCGACCCCAAGGCCGACCGCGAGGTGTCCACAGCCTGGGGATGGGTGCCGGTGCTCGACTTCGCCTGGGCGCTGTGCGACATCGTCGAGCAGCTCGACCGCGACCCGCGCGGCAGCCGGTCCTCGCAGCGCCAGTACGCGGAGCTCGACTTCACCGAGTCCTCTGACCGGATGCTCTTCGAGCGCCGCTTCGGCTGGGTGGACGTGGAGGCCGACTGGATGCCGGGCGACGAGCCCCCGCTCACCTTCAGCCACCGCGAACTGCGCCGCGAGGCCCGCGACTTCCTGCACGACCTGATCGCCGACCTCACCGACATGCACGAGGGCCTCGGCGACAACCCGGCGATCTGGGACCTCCAGGCCCGCTTCCCCCGCCTCCCGTAACCGGGCCCCCGCCCGGTCCCCCTCAGTCCTCCACCCGCACCCCCAGCTGCGCGGCGAACACCGGCGCCAGATCCAGCAACTGCGCCGTACTGATCACCGCACCCGCCAGGGCGTCCACCCCGCGCGCGATCTCCAGACGCTCCACCGTCCGCAGATCGACGTCCTTCATCCGCGCCCCGCTGAAGTCCACCCCCTTCAGCACACAGTCCCGGAACTCGACCCGCTCGAGCACCGCGCCCCCGAAGTCGGGCTCGCTCAGCACACACCCCTCGAAGACGACGTCCTTCAGCTTCGCCGTCCGCAGATTCAGATAGTCGATCTTCCCTCCCCTCACCAGGACCCGCTCGAACACCGCCCCGTGCAGCTGCGTCCCGCCGAGCCGCGCGTCCACGATCTCCACGTCCCGCAGCGACGCCCCCGCCAGGTCCGTGCCCACACCCCGGATCCCGCTCAGCACGGAGTCCAGGACCCGCGCCGAGGTCAGCCGTGTCTCGTCCACCGCGCAGTCCCGCAGCGCACAGTCCAGGAACCGCGCCCCTCCCCCGTCCTGCCCCGCCAGATCGAGCCCCGAGAACTCCAGGCCGTCGTAGTCCCCGTCCGGATCGAGCCCCCCTCCGTACGCCTCAAGCGGCGGCAGCCGCACCTCCGGCCGACGCACGACCGCCACCTTCTTCTTCGCTGTCGCCATGCACTCATAGTGACGTGCGCCACTGACAACGCCCCCGATGTCACAGACCGAGCCCCCTCGGCCGTCCCCTGTGCAAGACCCGGACGAGGGAGCACGCAATGCAGCGGAACAGGAAGCACATCACCGTCATCGGCGGCGGATTCGCCGGACTCACCGCGGCGATCACCGCCGCCGAAGCCGGGGCCAAGGTCACCCTCCACGAGGCCCACCACACCCTCGGCGGCCGCGCCCGCACCGCCGAAGGCCGCTACCGCACCAACGAAGGCCCCCACGCCATCTACAACGGCGGCCCCCACTGGACCTGGCTCACCCAGCGTGACCTCCTCGGCCCGCTCGCACCGCTGCCGCTGCGCGAAGCCGCCCGCTTCCGCTTCCACCGCGCCGGGGCCCTGCGCCGCACCCCGCCGCTCGGCTTCATCCGCCACACCCTCCGTACGGCCGAAGAGGCCCCCGTCGACACCGACTTCCTCACCTGGGCCACTCGCGTCGCCGGACCCGAGGCCGCCCGTCAGGCCGCCGCGTACAGCGCGGTCGCCCTCTTCCACCACGACCCCGGCACGCTCTCCGCCCGCTTCGTGCAGGAACGCCTCCACCGGGCCGCCGCCCTGCCGCCCGAGGCGCGCTTCATCCGCGGCGGCTGGGGACAGCTGACCGACCGCATGGCAGCCCGCGCGTGGAACCTGGGCGTACGGATCGAGACCTCCTCCCGGCTCGACGAACTGCCGCTCGCCGACGGCCCGGTCGTCGTCGCCACCTCCCTCGCCGCGGCCTCCCGGCTCCTCGGCGACCCCGGGCTGACCTGGGAGAGCGGCCGCACCGTCCTGTTCGACCTGGCACTGCGCACCCGGGCGGGCGACCCGTACATCGTGTCCGACCTCGACACCCCCGGCTGGATCGAGCGATTCACGGCACAGGACCCCTCCCTCGCCCCCGCCGGCGAGCAGCTGATCCAGGCCCAGCTCCCCATCGGCCCCGGCCGCTCCAAGACCGACGGCATCGCCCACGCCGAGCGCCTGCTCGACCTCGGCTACCCCGGCTGGCGCGAACGCACGGTCTGGCGCCGCGAGGCCGTCTGCGCAGGCCGTACGGGGGCCCTCGACCGCCCCGGCACCACCTGGCGCGACCGCCCCGCGATCGACCGCGGCGACGACGTCTACCTCGTGGGAGACCAGGTCGCGGCGCCCGGAGTCCTGGCCGAGGTGTCGTTCACGAGCGCCGTCGAGGCGGTGTCCCTGGCACTGCGCACGAAGAGGCTTGACCTCAAGCACGCTTGAGGTCAGAGGCTGTCGTACGTCAACGGGAGAACATCACCAGGGGAGCCCACCATGCACGCCATCCGCCTCCACGCCTTCGGCCCGGCCGAGAACCTCACCTACGAGGAGACCCCGGACCCCGTCCCCGGACCCGGCCAGGTCCGGATCGCGGTCACCGCGGCAGGCGTCCACCTCCTCGACACCGCCCTGCGCCTCGGGCAGACCGGCCCCTTCCCCGCCCCTGCCGAACTCCCCACGATCCCCGGCCGCGAGGTCGCCGGCACCGTGGACGCGCTCGGCGAGGGCACCGACCCGACCTGGCTCGGCAAGCGCGTCGTCGCCCACCTCGGCCTCGCCCCCGGAGGCTACGCCGAACTCGCGGTCGTCGACGCCGCCAAGCTCCACGCCCTGCCCGACACCCTCGGTGACGCCGAAGCCGTCGCCATGATCGGCACCGGCCGCACGACGCTGGGCATCCTCCAGTTCACCGAGCTCGGCCCCGACTCGATCGCCATCGTCCCGGCCGCCGCCGGCGGCATCGGCACCCTCCTCGTCCAGTACGCCAAGAACGCCGGCGCCACCGTCATCGGCCTCGCCGGCGGCCCCGAGAAGGTGGCCCTCGTACGGGAGAACGGCGCGGACCTGGCGGTCGACTACAAGCAGCCGGACTGGCCGCAGCAGGTCCGCGCCTTCCTCGGCTCCCGTACCGCCACGATCGTCTTCGACTCCGTGGGCGGCGACACCGGCCGCGCGGCCGTCGACCTCCTCGGCAAGGGCGGCGAGCACCTCGTCTTCGGCTGGTCCGGCAAGGGCATCCACGACGGCGAACCGCTCACCTTCACCGCCGAGGAACTCACCACCCGAGGCATCACCTCCGAGAGCGTCCTCGGCCCGGTCATGCTCCAGAAGGCCGGCGGCGACGTCCGCAACCTCGAACTCGCCTCCCTCGCCGCGGCCACCGAAGGCACCCTCCGCCCGGCCGTCCACCGCTTCCCCCTCGCCGAAGCGGCAGCGGCCCACCACGCCCTGGAAACCCGGGGCACGACCGGCAAGGTGGTCCTGATCCCGTAGGACCCGCGTACTGATGACGTCGTCCAACGGCGCCCCGGCAGCGGCGAGGGCAACCCGCATGTTCTCGACAGCCTTCGCCGCCTGCCCCGCGTAGTCGCCGACCGCCGCCGTCGACCCGCCCTCGTTCACCGCCGCCGTTCACCGCCGCCGTTCACCCCCGCGCACCCAGCTCCGCGAGCGCGTCGTCCGTCAGCCGGTACACCGTCCACCCGTCCTGCGGCCTCGCCCCCAGCGACTCGTAGAAGTCGATCGACGGGGTGTTCCAGTTCAGGACCGACCACTCCAGACGCTCGTACCGCCGCTCCACACAGATCCGCGCCAACGCCCGCAGCAGCGCCTTCCCGTGCCCGCCGCCCCGGCTCGTCGGCCGCACGTACAGGTCCTCCAGGTAGATCCCGTGCACCCCGCGCCACGTCGAGAAGTTCAGGAACCACAGCGCGAAGCCCACCACCTCGCCCTCGTCCGTCTCCGCGACGTGCGCGAACGCCGCGGGGCGCTCCCCGAACAAGGCCTCGCGCAGCTGCTCCTCCGTCGCGCGGGCCTCCTCCAGCGCCTTCTCGTACGCGGCTAGCTCACGGATCATCGCGTGGATCACAGGGACATCGGCAGGTGTGGCGGTACGAATCATGCGGCCAGCCTGCACCGGATCACCCCGCGCGGGCCAGCAGCGTCCGAGCGATGAGCACCTGTTCCTCGTCCAGCGCGGGCTCCCCGTCCTCCACGTCCCACAACGCGTTCTGCAACACCCGCCCGAACGTCCACGCCGCCGCCCGGCCCCGGTCAAGACCCAGCACCTCCGTCAGCAGATCGAAACGCCACAGCGTCTCCGCCTGATCCGGATCGAACGCGCTCGACAACGCCGGCAGCAGATCGAACCCCGGATCCCCCGCCAACGGCTTCGGATCGATCGCCAACCACGGCTCCCGCTCCCCCGCCAGGATGTTGTCGACGTGCAGATCCCAGTGGAGCAGCCGATCCCCCGGCTCCCCCACCACCTCCCGCACCGCCGCCGCACAATCCCGCAGCAGCGCCGCGTCCTCCGCCCCCAGCCGCGCCGCCGCCTCCGGTACGGCCTCCAGCATCGCGGCCGCGATGTCCCCCAGCCCCCGCAGCCCCTCCGGCGCCCGGACCACCACCAGCCGCGCCAACAGATCCGCCAGGATCCGCGTCGCCTCCCGCGTATCCACCAGCCCCGACAGATGCCGGCCCTCGTCCAGCCGCTCCAACAACAGCGTCCCCGTCGCCGGATCATCCGCCAGCAGACGTACGGCCCCGCAGCCGCCCCACACGCGCAGCGCGACCGCCTCGCCCGCGCTCTCCTCGTCCAGAAGCTGCAACTTGAGCGCCGCGCGCACACCGTCCGACACCCGGACCACCGGCAGCACCAACGACGCCATCCCGTACATCGAAGGCCCCGTCACCCGCAGCCCCCAAGCATCGAGAAAGTGCGCGGCCCGCCCGGGCAACGCGGCGATGAACGCCCGTCCCGCCTCGCCGTTGAACCGGGCCTGAGACGCGGCGAGTTCCTCCGGAATATCGATCACACGGCGATGCTAGGCACAGGCGTTCCACACGGCACACGAAAAACCCCCCGCCCAGCCCCCCGACCCATCCAGTAACCTCCCGCCCACCCACCCAGAGGCAGAGGACGGACACACCATGGGCAGCACCACGGTCAACGGCGGCATCTCGTTCTGGTACGCACAAGAGGGCACCCCCGCCCCCCGCGAACCGCTGCCCGGCGACACCACGGCCGACGTCTGCATCGTCGGCGGCGGCTACACCGGCCTCTGGACCGCGTACTACCTCAAGAAGGCCGTCCCCTTCCTCAACATCACCGTCCTCGAAGCCAAGTTCTGCGGCTACGGAGCCTCCGGACGCAACGGCGGCTGGCTCTACAACGGCATCGCCGGCCGCGACCGCCACGCCAAGATCCACGGCCACGAGGCAGCCGTCCGCCTCCAGCAGGCCATGAACGCCACCGTCGACGAAGTCATCACCGTCTGCGAAACCGAGAAGATCGACGCCGACATCCACCGCGGCGGCGTCCTCGAAATCGCCCACTCCCCCGCCCAGCTCGCCCGCCTCAAGGACTTCCACAGCGTCGAACTCGCCTTCGGCGAAACGGACCGCGAACTCTACGGCGCCCGCGAAACCGCCGACCGCATCCGCGTCACCGGCGCCGTCGGCTCCAGCTGGACCCCCCACGGAGCCCGCCTCCACCCCGTCAAGCTGGTCAAGGGCCTCGCGGCAGCCGTCGAAGCACTCGGCGTCACGATCCACGAATCGACCCCCGTCACCGAGATCAAGCCGAAGCACGCCATCACCCCGTACGGCACCGTCCGCGCCCCCTACATACTCCGGTGCACCGAAGGCTTCACCGCCTCCCTCACCGGCCAGCGCCGCACCTGGCTCCCCATGAACTCCTCCATGATCGCCACCGAGCCCCTCACCGACGCCCAATGGGAAACCATCGGCTGGAACGGCCTCGAAACCCTCGGCGACATGGCCCACGCCTACATGTACGCCCAACGCACCGCCGACGGCCGCATCGCCCTCGGCGGCCGCGGCGTCCCCTACCGCTACGGCTCCAAGACCGACAACGACGGCCGCACCCAGCCCCAGACCATCGAGGCCCTCCGCGAGATCCTCATCCGCTTCTTCCCCTCCCTCGCCGGCCTCGGCATCGCCCATGCCTGGTCCGGCGTCCTCGGCGTCCCCCGCGACTGGTGCGCCACCGTCACCCTCGACCGCTCCACCGGCCTCGGCTGGGCCGGCGGCTACGTCGGCTCAGGCGTCACCACGACGAACCTCGCCGCCCGCACCCTCCGCGACCTGATCCAACAGGACTCCGGCCAGTCGGGCCCCACGGACCTGACCACCCTCCCGTGGGTCAACCACAAGGTCCGCAAGTGGGAACCGGAACCCCTCCGCTGGCTCGGCGTCCAAGCCATGTACGCGGCCTACCGCACAGCCGACCACCAAGAATCCACCACCCACACGGCGACCACGTCCCCCATCGCCAACCTCGCCGACCGCCTCAGCGGCCGCTGACCCCGCATGGCGGTCCCGGCGCGGCGGTGGAGCCACGTGCGGTACCAGGAGCGCGGCGCTTCACCCTCACGTGGCGTCATGCCGCATTGTCGGGTGCGTGGAAGAGCACCTGACCGTGGGACGTCTGGGTGTCGCGGCCCGGTTCCTGGTGTCGGCGGTCGAGCAGGCCAGAACGCGGCAGGACCGTCCAGCAGCCGGGGGGTCAGAACGGCCGGACAACGGACGCACGGTGACTGCTGCAGTGGGCCTCGGCCGTGACGCGGCGGGCCCGCTGAAGGCCCATCGACCACATCGTCGGCCCGCCCGGCGCATTCGCCGGACCGGTCGTGCCGAGCGGCCTGCCCGGCCCCAGGGGCGGCCCGAGACTCACCCGTGACCTGCGGAAAGATCCACGACGGGGGTTACCGCGGGTTCCGTCGCCACGCGCACAGGATCGTCACCGAACCGACATACCGAGCGGTCGGAAACCCCCTTACGCAGGGGCTATACCCATGAGTAACGTACGCGGACCACCAGCGCCACCCGCCCGTTCCCCGGGGCGGCAAGGAGCAAGATCGATGTCGTACCACGAGCCTTTCCCCGGCCCACCGCCCGTACCCCAGCACCGGAATGCCGGGCGGCACCGCCAAGAGGCGGCGTCGCAGTCCTGGGAGGGTGGATCGCCGTCCTGGGACACCGATCCACAGGCAGCCTGGGACTCGTCCCCGCGAGCGTGGGACTCCTCGCCGCAGGGCTGGGACTCCGCGCAGCAGCCCTGGGACGCGTCCCCGCAGCCGCAACCGCCCGCCGCCACCGACGATCGTGATGATCTGCACCGGCTCGGATCGGCCTACCGCAGGCTCCGCCGCGTCGCCACCTTCACCGCGCTCGGCTACTTCGTCATCTTCCTTTTCCTGTCCGGCTACGCCCCCTCGTTGATGACCAGCAACATCACCGGTGGTCTCACCACCGGTCTGGTCCTGGGGCTCCTCCAGCTGCCCGTGGCGCTGGCTGCGATCGCGCTGTACGAGCGGATCGCACGCAACCGCGTCGACCCGCTCGCCGCGGTGATCCGCGAACGCGCCGAGCAGGCGGCCGCGGCAACCGCGCCCCGGCCGGAACGCCAGAGCCGCTCCGGACGTCCCGTGTGGCAGCAGCCCACCGGAGGTGCGCGCGCATGACCAGCTTCAGCTCCGAGGCCCAGACCATGTCGCTGATGGCGTTCATCGCGGTCATCACTGTCACGCTGCTGCTGTGCGTGATGACCGGCCCCGACCGTGACGACCTGGGCGAGTTCTACACCGGCTACCGCTCGCTCTCCCCCGTGCAGAGCGGCCTCGCGATCGCCGGCGACTACATCTCCGCCGGCACCGTGCTCGGCACCATCGGCATCATCGCGCTCGTCGGCTACGACGGCGTCACGCTCGCCCTGAGCACCGTGCTCTCGATGGTCCTGATGATGTTCCTGCTCGCCGAACCGCTGCGTAACGCCGGCCGGTTCACGATCGGCGACGTCTTCACCCGGCGTCTCCCCGGCCCCGCCGTGCGGATCACCACGGCCGCGGTCACCCTGACCGCACTGCTGCCGCTGGTGATCTTCCAGCTCGCGGGCGCCGGCGATCTCCTCTCCGTCGTCCTCGGCTTCGACGCCGACGGCTTCAAGACCGGCGCGATCGTGTTCCTGGGCCTGCTGATGATCGCGTACGCGGCGATCGGCGGCATGAAGGGCACCGCCTTCATCCAGATCGTCAAGACCGTCGCCCTGCTCGGCGCGTCCCTCGCGATCGCCGCGCTCATTCTCAACCGCTTCGACTTCAGCCTGCCCTCCCTACTGGACGCCGCCAAGCGCGGCAGCGGGGCGGGAGACGCCTATCTCGCCTCCGGTCTGCAGTTCGGCGGCAACGAACTCGACATGATCAGCACTCAGTTGACGGTCGTGCTCGGCGCCGCGGTGCTGCCGCAGATCACCATGCGCATGTTCACCGCGCGCAGCGCGGCAGCCGTGCGGCGCTCGATGTCCTGGGCCGTGTCGACCGTCGTCGTGACCTGTCTGCTGATCGCCGTCATCGGCTTCGGCGCGGCGGCGATCGTCGGCCACCAGAGGATCGTCGCCGGCGACCCGCAGGGCAAGACAGCGTTCCTCATGGTCAGCCAGGCCGTCATGGGCACGGACCAGACGACCGTCGAGACACTGCTGTTCACGGCCGTGGCGACAGCCATCTTCCTCACCCTGCTGGCCTCGGTCGCCGGGATCACCCTCGCCTGCGCCAACACCCTGGCGCACGACCTCATCACGCACGGGCTGCGCCGCAAGGCGCAACTGAAGGACTCCGCAGAGATGGCCATCGCCCGGACCGCCGCGGCGGGCGTCGGGCTCGTGGCGATCGCGATCGCCGCCGGTGCACGGCATCTGAACCTTCAGGCACTGCTCACCCTGTCGTTCTGCATCGGCGCGTCCGCGGTCGCACCGGCCCTCATCTACAGCCTCTTCTGGCGCCGCTACTCCCGTACGGGACTGCTCTGCACCCTCATCGTGGGCAGCGCCTCCGCGTTCATCCTCATGACCGGCAGCAACCTGGTATCCGGATCGCCCCAGGCGATCTTCCCGGACCAGGACTTCAACTGGTTCCCGTTCACCACGTCGGGCATCCTCTCGGCCCCGCTGGGCTTCCTCGCGGGCTGGCTCGGCACGGTGCTCTACGAACGCGACCCGGCCGACCAGCGCATGCGGTACGAAGCGGTGGAGGAGACGATCCTGGCCGGCACACCCGCGGCGAACAGCGCCTCCGCGTCCTGACGCGCACGCCCCGACGAAGGGCGCCCGGCCCGAAGTTCCAGGCCGGGCGCCCTTTCGGCTGTCCCGAGGTGCCTAGGGCCTAGCTGAGCACCGCATTGGGAGACGACGGAAGCACATAGGTGACGCCTTGCGCGATGACCACTTTGTCCCGAAGCAACTCGGTCGGGCCCTCTACTTTGGGTTGGTGTGCCTCTCACCTGCACCAACGGTCCGCAGGCGTCCGTGCTTGTCCGCCGGTGTGCGTCGGTGTTGTCACGCAGTTAGACACTCAGCGGGACCAACGGTTCACCGCCCATGCCTTGGCGGTCAACCCAACTCGGTGGACTGGGCCATCCAAGCGAAGGCGTCTGCTGTTCGAGTAGCCAGCGACCCGGTCTGCCAGGAACCAGTGATGTCTGTCCAGTTGTGGAGGTAGGCGCTGCGCGCGCCGTGCTCAGCTGCTTGGTCGTAGAAGAGGCTGAATCTGTAGACCCTGCCGTCATCGGAGATCACTTGGCCGTCCTCGTGATCGGGCCCCTCCTGCAAGAGGTCGACGACAACCGTCCGGTCCGGGTCCAGTCCCTGGCCCTTCAGCAGCTCCCGCAACCGGCTCCATAGGTCGTAGTCGCTGGTCCGCAGGAGATCGGTGTACTGAACGACGATGCTTGACACCATGAACCTCATGATCGGTCTTGCACCCGGTATTGGGAAGCAACGGGCATCGTCGTAGTGAATGCTGCCGGCGCGCACACGTCTACCTGGGTCCCGTCCCCGTCGCGGCAACCATCATCTGGCTGCGGACATGATCGGCCGGACAGGCCCTATTGCCGCGAGGTCGCGTGGGCCTCGGCGTTCATGGCGATGCACTCAGACAGGTCGTCCAATGAGCACGCGATCTGGGCGTTCGCGATCGGGTCGAAGTCCGTGATCTCCGGTGCCGTGGCAACGTAGTTGGAAGGCTCGATGCCCCAAGCCTCGACCAGGCTCCATCCGGCGTGCACCTCTGCATCGCGTCCGTCTGTGGAGGTTACGCGGAGCCATGCTGTGCACTGGTCCGAGAAGTCGTAGGGAAGGTATGCGGTGCCGCCCGCGCCCTTCAGCTCGTCTACCTGGTCCTTCCATTGCTCCAGCAGGCGCGCCAGGTTCGCCCCGAGGCGTCGTGATGCCGTGGGGGACTCGTCGATCACGAGGTAGTACGAATCGCAGGTGTGGAGGTACGGCCCGAGGCTCAACCTGAGGTCGCTGTGGTCACCCTTCTTACTCAGACGCTCGAACTGGAGGGGGACGGGAGTCGTCACTCGTTGCTCCTCTTCAGTTGGAGCCACCGGCCAGGTGTCGGCCGTCGTGGCTGCGGACGTGGGGGCCTGCGTCGTCCAGGGCGTCGAGGAGGCGGATTGCGTAGACCTCGGTCATGCGCTTGGTGATCTCTTCCGGGGTAGGCCAGGCGACCGCGGTCGACTCTGCGGAGGTTCGTTCCTCGCCACCAGTGGGCTTGCAGCGGAAGACCAGGTCGAACCATGGACGTCTACACCCACGTAGTCCAGGACACCCAGCGCGAGGCCATCAGTCACATGGACCGGCTGCTCACACGAAAGCGCCCGGACCGCGGCCGACCGCCCCCGTTGATGTCACCCGTAGATGTCAAAGACCCCCAACCATGATCGGTTGGGGGTCTTCGCCCTGGAGCCCCCTGTCGGGTTCGAACCGACGACCCCCGCTTTACAAGAGCGGTGCTCTGGCCAGCTGAGCTAAGGAGGCAGCGAGTGCAGTGTAACCAACGCCCGCCCCGCCCAGGTCGGAAATCTCACCGGCTCCGGAGTGCTGACAGATCCGGAATCGCCAGGTAGCGTCACCCGGAGTTCGCTCCGGTGGACTAGACCTCAATCCTTCCTTTACTCGGATCGTCCGGCACGTTCCTGCCGGTGAAGGGATACATCACCATGGCTTCTGTCACTTTCGACAAGGCGACCCGGCTCTACCCGGGTTCCGACAAGCCCGCCGTCGACCAGCTCGAGATCGAGATCGAGGACGGCGAGTTCCTCGTCCTCGTCGGCCCGTCCGGCTGCGGCAAGTCGACCTCCCTGCGGATGCTCGCCGGTCTTGAGGACGTCAACGGCGGTTCCATCCGAATCGGTGACCGTGACGTCACGCACCTGCCGCCGAAGGACCGGGACATCGCGATGGTGTTCCAGAACTACGCGCTGTACCCGCACATGACCGTCGCCGACAACATGGGCTTCGCCCTCAAGATCGCCGGCGTCAACAAGAGCGAGATCCGCGCCAAGGTCGAAGAGGCCGCGAAGATCCTCGACCTCACGCCGTACCTGGACCGGAAGCCCAAGGCGCTCTCCGGTGGTCAGCGGCAGCGTGTCGCGATGGGTCGCGCGATCGTGCGTGAGCCGCAGGTGTTCCTCATGGACGAGCCGCTGTCGAACCTCGACGCCAAGCTCCGTGTCTCCACCCGTACGCAGATCGCCAGCCTGCAGCGCCGGCTCGGCATCACCACGGTGTACGTCACCCACGACCAGGTCGAGGCCCTCACCATGGGCGACCGCGTGGCCGTGCTGAAGGACGGTCTGCTCCAGCAGGTCGACTCGCCGCGGAACATGTACGACCGTCCCGCCAACCTCTTCGTCGCCGGCTTCATCGGCTCCCCGGCCATGAACCTGGTCGAGGTGCCGATCACCGAGGGCGGTGTGAAGTTCGGCAACAGCGTCGTCCCGGTCTCCCGTGACGCGCTCTCCGCCGCCTCCGCCAAGGGCGACACGACCGTGACGGTCGGCATCCGCCCCGAGCACTTCGATGTCTCGGGTGCCACCAGCAAGGAGGGCCTGGCCGTCTCCGTGAACGTCGTCGAGGAGCTCGGCGCCGACGGTTACGTCTACGGCTCCGCCCGCGTCGGCAGCGAGGACAAGGACCTGGTCGTCCGCGTCGGCGGCCGTGCCGTGCCGGAGAAGGGCTCCACGCTGCACGTCGTGCCGCGCCCGGACGAGCTGCACGTGTTCTCCACCTCGACGGGTGAGCGCCTCTCCGGCTGATCCAGCCGGTCCGGCTCGCCCAGCCGGTCCTCGTCAGTGCCGTTCGGCCCTGTTCCCGCTTGCGGGTGCGGGGCCGTTCGCGTACACGACCGGCGTGTCGACAAATACCCCGGCAGACCCGTCAATTCGGGCACCGGCGTCAACACGGAATTCGAAAAGGCGCTTCGAACCATCCCTCGCGAGAGTGACTAAATGTCGCCATATCACTACCGCCCGCTACGCTCGCCTGCGTGACGCACACTGCCCGCCGTATCGGCCGCTCTCTCGCTCTCGTCCTGCCCGTCGTCCTGGTGCTCTCCGGGACGCTCGCGGTGTCCGCCGTCCCGTGGGCCGGTCAGGCCTCCGGGACCCAGATGCTCACCGCGTCCTCGGAGGACGTCTCCGTCCCCGCCAAGTCCCGTGCTCCGCAGGATATTCTGCGCGACCGCCTGCTCGCAGAGCTTCAGGAGAAGGACCCCGGCACGGCGTTGACGCACCTCCAGCGCGAGGTCGAGAACAGCCCGTCCCTCGCCAAGCACTGCATGTCCATCGCCCGCGCCCTCGGCAAGGCGGCCGTGCGGTACTACGGCCCCACCCGCGCCCAGTCCTACTCCCGCCCGGTCTGCGACACCTCGTTCGCGACCGGCGTGATGTACGCGAGCTGAGTCGCGAACCCACCCCCGCGACGCTGAACGGCTGCCTCACGAGGTGCGCATATCGTTCCCGGTATGAACACCTCTCCGACGCAGGCCGTGGTCCTGGCGGGCGGCCAGGGCTCGCGCCTGCGCCCGTACACCGACGACCGCCCCAAGCCGATGGTCGAGATCCCGGGCACCGGGACCCCGATCATCGGCCATCAGCTGTCCTGGCTCGCCGCCGAGGGCGTGACGGATGCCGTCGTGTCCTGCGGACATCTCGCCGAGGTGCTCCAGGAGTGGCTGGAGGGCGCCGATCTGCCGCTCCGTGTGACGACCGTCGTCGAGTCGGAGCCGCTGGGCCGTGGCGGCGGCCTCAAGTACGCCGCCGCCCATCTTCCTGAGCCCGGGCAGCCCTGGTACGCCACGAACGGCGACATCTGGACCCGTTTCTCCCTGCGCGAGATGGCCGAGTTCCACGCGGAGCGGGACGCCACCGCCACGCTCGCCCTCGCCCGCCCCCGAATCCCGTGGGGTGCCGTGGAGACGGACACGTTCGGGCACATCACCGACTTCATCGAGTCGCCGCCGTCGCCGTTCCTCATCAACGCCGGCGTGTACGTCTTCTCCCCCGAGTTCACGGGGCTGCTCCCCGATCGCGGCGACCACGAGCGCACCACGTTCCCCCGGCTGGCCCGAGAGCGCCGCCTGGCGGGCTTCCCGCTGCCCCAGGGGGCCTACTGGCGGGCGATCGACACCGCGAAGGACCTGACGGAGGCGGCGAAGGAGCTGGCGGCTCAGGGGGTATGACAGCGGTTCGTAGGTAAGGGAAGGGCGGCACCACTCGGAAGTGGTGCCGCCCTTGTCGTGGTCGGGTGGGGCGTACGGAGCCGGGTCGTCAGCCCAGGAGGCCGCCGATCGGGTTCCGGTTGCCGCCTGAGGTGGAGCCGCTCGTGGGGTCGGTGGTGCCGGTGCCGCCGCTGCTCGTGCCGCCCGAGCTGGTCGGGCCGGAGCTGGTGGACGGCGGGGCCGCGGGCCTGGACTGGCTCGGGGTGCTGTCGGTGCCGCGGGTGGCGGTCGGGCGGCTCTCCGAGATCCGGCCGGTCTCCCGTACGGTCTCGCTCGGCTCGGCCTTCTCCTCGTTCTCGCGCTCTCCGCTCGCGCCGGCCGTCGCGGACGGCTTGGGGCGGGTGGAGGTGGACTGGGAGGGGCTGCGCTCGCCGGGCTCCTGCGGGAGGGACCGGCCGGGGAGGTGGTTGATCGGGTCATCGTTGGGGCCGGGCACGGTGACCATCTCGGTGGACCGTACGGCGCCACCGAGCATGGAGCCGAGGAGGAGCGTGAGGCCGACGACGACGGAGGCGACGAGGGCGCCGCGGCGCAGGACGCGACGGCGGAGGTCCCAGATTTCGGAGCGGGGTCCGAGGGTGCGCCAGGCTTCGCCGGCGAGGCGTCCGTCGATGGAGTAGACGGGGGCGCCGGCGATGATCAGCGGGGACCAGGCGGCGAGGAAGATGATGTCGGCGGAGTCGTAGACCGGGACGCTCTTCCAGCTGACGGTGAGGATGAGCGCGGCGGAGAGCAGGGCGCCGAAGACGGCGGCGACGCGCTGCCAGAGTCCGAAGACGGTGAGGACGCCGACGACGACCTGGAGGAAGGCGACGGTGAGTCCGGCGCCGACGGGGTGCTGGAGGGCGAAGTCGCGGAGGGGTTCGGCGAGGGCCCAGGGGTTGAGCGAGTTGAGCCACTTGACCATGGAGCCGCGTTCGCCGCCGTCGAAGTAGACGGGGTCGCAGAGCTTGCCCATGCCGGCGTAGATGGAGATGAAGCCGAGGAAGACGCGGAGGGGAAGGAGGACGACGCCGAGGTTCATCCGGCGCCCGGGGTAGTAGGCGTGGCGGACCGGGTCGGCGCCGTGGCGGTGCGGGCGGGTGCGGTACTCGTCGTCGGCGTCCCGGTCGTCCCCGTAGGCCGCCTCGTACGGACCGTCATGCCGGCCGCCGGACGGGGTGCCGCCGTACGGCCCGTCGTAGGCGCCCTCGGCGCGCCGCATGGGCGGCAGGAGCGGGGCCGACTCGGCGGGGACGACGGGGGTGGGCATGGTGTCGTCGATGCGCGGGATGGCCTGTGTGATGCCCGCGTCGAGGGGTCCCGGAGGCTCCAGCGTGGAGACCGAGGACTCCCGTACGGCCTGGAGCAGTCCGGTGGCGCCGGGGTCGCCTGGCGCGGACTTTCCGGTCCACACGACGGGCCGCCGGCGCCCGGCGGCCGCGCCCGCACGCGCTCCGGCGAGGGCCGAACCGCGGGAGGCGGCGGCGAACTTCGGCTGCTGGGCCGGCGCGAGCCGCACACGGAAGCTGGCGTGGTTCACGATGACCTGCGCGGGGTCGGAATCCACTTTGACCATGCTCA
Source organism: Streptomyces sp. NBC_01353 (assembly GCF_036237275.1). Taxonomy (GTDB): domain Bacteria; phylum Actinomycetota; class Actinomycetes; order Streptomycetales; family Streptomycetaceae; genus Streptomyces. The sequence goes on from NZ_CP108352.1 coordinate 4,086,094, forward strand.
GCGCGGGCTGATCGTCGAACCCCGGCCGGGGCGTTCTGGTGTCCACACTCATCTAACCGAGTGACGCGGGTTTAGGACACTGCCTTGACGGGCGGGAAATGTCCGAGACCCGTCAAGATCAACGGCGGGTGCGGCGCATCCGGGGCGCGTGATCCGCGGCCGGGGCCACCGCCGCGGTACGTGTGTGCGGCTCGTCCCTCACGCGTGGCGCGGCCGGGGCACGGGCGAGGCAACTGTCGTACGAGGGCAGCGCGTTGTCGACGGCCGGCTCGGCGAGGCTCGGCGCCTGCGCGTCCTGCGGTGGCAGCAGGGGGCGGATGGCGGCGGCCATTCGATTCCCGGTTCGGGGTCGAAGCGGTCGAGGGTGTGCTCCTTGTGGGGCGCGTAGGCCTCGGAGCTCATGCAACTCGGCACCACCGGTGGTCAGTGCCGCACGCAGCGCCGGTCCGCCGCGATGGGATGTCGCGGCGGGCCGGCGAGGAAGAATGCCGGGGCCGATGGGGCCAGGCCCTGGTCGAGCGCGGTTCAGCCCTGGCGGCGGCGGGCGACCTCGTAGAGGACGATGCCCGCGGCGACGCCGGCGTTCAGGGATTCGGCGCCGCCCGGCATCGAGATGCGGACGCGGTAGTCGCAGGTCTCGCCGACGAGGCGGCCGAGGCCCTTGCCCTCGCTGCCGATGACGATGACGACCGGGCCGTCGAGCGCCTCCAGGTCCTCGACCGTGTGCTCGCCGTCGGCGGCGAGGCCGACGACCGTGAGGCCCTCCTTCTGGAAGCCCTCCAGCGCCCGGGTCAGGTTGGTGACGCGGGAGACCGGGGTACGGGCAGCGGTGCCGGCCGAGGACTTCCAGGCGCCGGCGGTCATACCGGCCGCGCGGCGCTCGGGGACGACGACGCCGTGGCCGCCGAAGGCGGAGACGGAGCGGACGATCGCGCCGAGGTTGCGGGGGTCGGTGACGCCGTCGAGGGCGACGATCAGCGGGTCCTCGTGGGCGTCGTAGGCGGCCGCGGTGAGGTCCTCGGGGTGCGCGTACTCGTAGGGCGGGACCTGGAGGACGAGGCCCTGGTGGTTCAGGCCGTTCGTCATCCGGTCGAGCTCCTGGCGCGGGGCCTCCATCAGGTTGATGTTGCCGCGGTCGCCGGCGAGCTTGAGGACGTCGCGGACGCGCTCGTCGTTGTCGATGAACTGCTGGACGTAGAGCGTGGTCGCGGGGACGCCGTCGCGCAGCGCCTCGAAGACCGGGTTACGGCCGACGACCATCTCCGAGGTGCCCTTGGGGCCGCCTCGGCGCGGGGCGGGACGCCGAGTGGCGGCCTGCCTCGCCTGGGCGTTGGCAACGCGGTTCTTCTTGTGACCCTTACGGGCGGAGGCGGGCGGCGTGGGGCCCTTGCCTTCGAGGCCCTTGCGCCGCTGGCCACCGCTGCCGATCGTCGCGCCCTTCTTGTTGGACGTGCGGCGGTTTCTGCGCTGGCTGTTCCCGGCCATGACTACCTAATCCTCGGTGTTGCGTACATAGGTCTGTAAGTGAAGTGTGCCGCCCGGCTCCCCGAGCGGCACATCATCAGCGGTTGCCCAGCGTCCAGCGGGGGCCGTCGGGGCTGTCCTCGATGGCGAGGCCGGACTGACCGAGCTGGTCGCGGATCGCGTCCGCGGTCGCCCAGTCCTTGCGCTCCCGGGCCGACTCGCGCTGCTGGAGAACGAGCCGTACGAGAGTGTCGACGACGCCGTGGAGCTCCTCGCCGCGGTCGGTCTCCTCGGCCCAGTGCGGGTCGAGGGGGTCCAGACCGAGGACGCCGAGCATGGCCCGGACCTCGGCCAGGCGGGCGATGGCCTCGTCCTTGTCATCGGCCGCGAGGGCGCTGTTGCCCTGGCGGACGGTGGTGTGGATGATCGCGAGCGCCTGCGGGACGCCCAGGTCGTCGTCCATGGCCTCGGCGAAGGCGAGCGGCACCTCGGGGGCGGGCGGGACGGTCTTGCCCGCCTTCTCGGTGACGCGCTGGACGAAGCCCTCGATCCGCGCGAACGCGGACTCGGCCTCGCGCAGGGACTCCTCGCTGTACTCGATCATCGAGCGGTAGTGCGGGGTGCCCAGGTAGTAGCGCAGGACGATGGGGCGCCAGTTCTTGACCATCTCGGAGACGAGCACCGAGTTGCCGAGCGACTTGGACATCTTCTCGCCGCTCATGGTGACCCAGGCGTTGTGCACCCAGTACGAGGCGAAGTCGTCGCCGAAGGCCTTGGCCTGGGCGATCTCGTTCTCGTGGTGGGGGAAGATCAGGTCGAGCCCGCCGCCGTGGATGTCGAAGGCGGAGCCGAGGTACTTGTGCGCCATGGCCGAGCACTCCAGGTGCCAGCCGGGCCGGCCGCGGCCCCACGGGGTCTCCCAGTCCGGCTCGCCGGGCTTGGTGGCCTTCCACATGGCGAAGTCGCGCGGGTCGCGCTTGCCGGTGATGCCTTCCTCGGCGGGCTGGCGCAGGTCGTCGATGTCCTGGTTGGACAGGGCGAGGTAGCCGGGGAACGACCGGACGTCGAAGTAGACGCTGCCGTCGGCCTCGTAGGCGTGACCGCGCTCGATGAGTCCGCGCATCATCTCGACCATCTCGGTGACATGGCCGGTGGCGCGGGGCTCGTACGTGGGCGGGAGGCAACCGAGCGCGTCGTAACCGGAGTTGAAGGCGCGCTCGTTCTCGTAGCCGATGGACCACCAGGGGCGGCCCTGGTCGGCTGCCTTGGTGATGATCTTGTCGTCGATGTCGGTGACGTTGCGGATGAACGTGACGTCGTAGCCGCGGTACTCGAACCAGCGGCGCATGATGTCGAAGTTCAGCCCCGAACGGATGTGGCCGATGTGCGGGGCGGCCTGGACGGTGGCGCCACAGAGGTAGATCGAGACGCAGCCCGGTGTGAGCGGGGTGAAGTCACGGATCTGCCGGGCGCTGGTGTCGTACAGGCGAATAGTCACCACTCCAGGGTAGTGGGCGTGTGGTAGTGCCCCGCGACCGATTGCGCGTCGCGGGGCGGGATTTTTCCGGCGGTGCGTCAGGCGGGGCGGTACGGCGGCGCGGTCCGGTGCGTCAGGCGGGGCGGTGCGGTGCACCGGGCGGCGCAGCTCCGTCCGGTACGTCAGGAGGCGCGGTCCGGGGCGGTGCGTCACCCGGGCGGCAGCGTGGTGCCGTCCGGTGCGTCAGGCAGCGCAGCACCGTCCGGTACGTCACGCCGGGCGGTAGACCAGCGCGGTCGCGAGTGCGGCCAGCCCTTCGGCGCGGCCGGTGAGGCCGAGGCCGTCCGTCGTCGTGCCGGAGACGGAGACGGGGGCGCCCACCGCCTCGCTCAGCGCCTTCTGCGCCTCGTCGCGCCGCTTGCCGACCTTCGGGCGGACGCCGATGACCTGGACGGCGACGTTGCCGATCTCGTACCCCTCGGCGCGGACGATGCGGGCCGCCTCGGCGAGGAGGGTGACGCCGGCGGCGCCGGACCACTCGGGGCGGGAGGTGCCGAAGTGGGCGCCGAGGTCGCCGATGCCGGCGGCGGAGAAGAGCGCGTCGCAGGCGGCGTGGGCGGCGACGTCTCCGTCGGAGTGCCCGGCGAGCCCGTACTCCTCGTCCTCCCAGAGGAGGCCCGCGCACCACAGCTCGCGGCCCTTCTCGAAGGCGTGGACGTCGGTGCCGATGCCGGTCCGGGGGATCAGGGGGGTGGGGGTACCCCCTGCTCGAGCGGAGCCGAGAGCTTGGGGGATGCTAGAAGCCATCGTTGGCCCTCCTGCGGGCGAGTACGGCCTCGGCCAGTACGAGATCGAGCGGACGGGTCACCTTGAACGCCTCCTCGTGGCCGGGGACGACCACGACGGGCGCGCCGAGCCGCTCGACCATGCCGGCGTCGTCGGTGGCGCCGTCACCGGTGAGGGCGACGGTCGCGTGCGCGTTGACGAGGGTCTCGTAGTCGAAGCCCTGCGGGGTCTGGACGGCGCGGAGCCGGGAGCGCTCGGGGGTGGCGACGACGCTCTCGGGGTCACCCTTCGTCTCCGCGGGCTCGACCTCCTTGACCGTGTCGGCGACCGGGAGCGCGGGGACGACGGCGACGGCCCCGTCCCGTACGGCCTCGATGACGGCGTCGACGGTGTCGACGGGCACGAGCGGGCGGGCCGCGTCGTGGACGAGGACGGTGGAGACGCCCTCGGGCAGCGCTTCGAGGCCCAGGCGTACGGATTCCTGGCGGGTGTCGCCGCCGGGGACGACGAGGTAGTCGGTCCGTTCGGGCAGGGCGTGCGCGTCGAGGAGGTTCTTGACCTCGGCCGCGCCGTCGGAGGGGGCGACCACGACGACGAGGGAGACGGCGCGTGAGGCGGCCATCGCCCGGACGGCGTGGATGAGCATGGGGGTGCCGTTCAGCGCGCGGAGCGCCTTGGGGGCGCCCGGGCCGAGCCGTACGCCCCGGCCCGCCGCGGGGATCACAGCGGCGGTGCGCGCGGGACGCGTTTCGTCTGTCATCGGTTGCACTCCGGCAGGTTTGTTTCCTCGGCCGACATGGGTATGGCCTCAGCGTGCTGGACGCGACGCCTTGACCGGGCCCTTTCCGTGACGACGGCCGAGGCGCACCGCGCGGCACAGGGGATGTGGCACAGGAGGACGCGAGGGGGGCGGTTGTAGCAGCGCCGTGGACGGCCGGATCGCGAGGCGACGGACGTCGAGCGACTGGATGTCGGTACGGCGGTGATCGTCGAGCGACCGGATGTCGGTACGGCGGCGATCGTCGGTACGGCGGTCATTGTCGCGGTGAACGGTTCGCAAGGACGCGAACATGCCGCAGCGCCCGGCGACGGTGCTGTGAGTTTCACAGCACGTCAACGGGCACCGCGGCATCGCTTCATTCAGGACGCGAGGACCTCGTCGAGGAGAGCCTCGGCCTTGTCCTCGTTCGTGTTCTCCGCGAGGGCCAGCTCGCTCACCAGGATCTGCCGAGCCTTGGCGAGCATTCGCTTCTCACCTGCGGAAAGCCCGCGCTCGCGCTCCCGGCGCCACAGGTCGCGGACTACTTCGGCGACCTTGATGACATCGCCGGAGGCGAGCTTCTCGAGATTTGCCTTGTAGCGGCGCGACCAGTTGGTCGGCTCTTCGGCGTACGGCGCACGCAGCACCTCGAAGACCCGGTCCAGCCCGTCCTGACCGACCACATCGCGAACACCGACGAACTCCGCATTGTCCGCCGGCACACGAACCGTCAGGTCGCCCTGGGCGACCTTGAGCACCAAGTAGGTCTTGTCCACGCCTTTGATCTGGCGAGTTTCGATGGCCTCGATCAGCGCGGCCCCGTGATGGGGATAGACCACGGTGTCGCCAACCTTGAACGTCATGTGACAGGTACCCCTTCCGTGGCTATCCAGGGTAACACGGATACGGCTTCTTCTGAATGGCGTTTTCGCAGGTCAGGGCATATCTCGGGGCTTGACAACAGCGACGCGAACGTGCTGCGGAGGGCTTACGGAAGGCGGTATTCGCAGGTCGGAGCGGCTGCACGGACGGAGAGAAACGCGCACGTTACACCCGCCCGGAGGGCTCCGAAGGAGGAACGATGTCCCGTTTTGCCTGGTTCGCGTCGCTCCTCTCCGCGTACTCCGTTCGAGGATCGGTCACTCGTACGGATGCTTCCGGCGTCGAATCCCGAATTGATCACCCGAGCACCGCAGCGGGGTTTTTCCGCGGGGCGGGCGGAGGAATGCGCGGACTCTCGTCGAATTGATCAAGGCGGTTATGTGAACGGCGCGCCAATGGGTCGCGATCCGGCCATCACGGAGGGCTTCTGCAGGGCACACGGAGCGCACCCGGAGGGCCCGGGGGCGCGAAGGGGCGGGTCGGGTGCGGGACGGAGAGCGCGGCTCGGTAACCTAAGCGCGCTGACGCACCTTTAGCTCTTCCTCAGCCGGTTGATCCTGAGCTCGACCCCAGCCGGCCGCCCTTAGCCCGTCCGTACGTCCTAGGAGTTGCCGCCGCCGTGAGCCGCAGCCTTCGACGCGGCGCCCTCGCCGCCTCCGCCATCGTGATCTCGATCGCCTCGCTGTCCGCCTGTGGCGCCGGCAACAACGCACAGACGCTCGGAGTCAAGCCGGACAACGCCGCCGTCACCGTGGACGACGTCAAGATCCAGAACGCGCTCGTCATCACCCAGCCCGACGCCACCGTGCAGGGCCCCGCCGTCGTCTCGGCCACGGTCTTCAACAACGGCAGCAGCCAGCAGACCCTCGACTCGATCACCCTGCCGGGCACGCGCGCCACGGTGGTCCTGAAGCCCGCCGAGGGCTCCGGCCCGATCACCGTCCCCGCGGGCGGCTCGGTGGTCATCGGTGGCGAGGGCAATGCCACCGCCACGATCGAGGACGGCCGGCTGGCCGCGAAGAACGGCGACGCGCAGGAGGTCGTCTTCAAGCTCAGCAAGACCGGTGACGTGGGCCTGGAGGCGTTCGTCGTCCCGGCGACCAGCTACTTCAAGGACTACGGCCCGACCGAGATCCCGAAGCCGCCGGCCGCCTCGCCGACGGCGACCCCGACCGCGACCTCGACGGCGGGCCACGGCGCCGAGGGCGGCTCCACGGCCACCCCGTCGGGCGAGGCGAGCCACTCGGCTGCCGGCCACTGACGTACGGCGCTCGACGCACCGCGCGCAGCGCACCGCGCACGAAAGGGGCGCCCCACCGGATCACTCCGGCGGGGCGCCCCTTCGTATGCGTACGACCGTATGCGTAAGGCCCTACGGTGCGGCTCCATGCGTACGGCCACGGCTCTACGGCTACGGCTGCCTACGGCTCACGGCTACGGCTTACGGCTGCTTACGGCTCACGGCTACGGCTTACGGCTCGAACTTGTAGCCCAGGCCCCGGACCGTCACCAGGTAGCGCGGCGCGCCCGGGTCGGGTTCGATCTTCGCCCGGAGTCGCTTGACGTGGACGTCGAGGGTCTTGGTGTCGCCGACGTAGTCCGCGCCCCAGACCCGGTCGATCAGCTGCATACGGGTCAGGACGCGGCCCGCGTTGCGCAGCAGCATCTCCAGGAGGTCGAACTCCTTCAGCGGGAGATCGACCTTGCCGCCGGAGACCGTGACGACGTGGCGGTCCACGTCCATGCGGACCGGACCGGCCTCCAGGGCGGCGGGGGTGACCTCCTCCGGCTCGCCGCGGCGGCGTAGGACCGCGCGGATGCGGGCGACCAGCTCCCGCGAGGAGAAGGGCTTCGTCACGTAGTCGTCGGCTCCTATTTCCAGGCCGACGACCTTGTCGATCTCGCTGTCCTTGGCGGTCACCATGATGACCGGGACGTTCGAGCGGCCGCGCAGCTGGCGGCACACCTCGGTGCCGGGCAGCCCCGGCAGCATCAGGTCGAGGAGGACGAGATCCGCTCCATTGCGCTCGAACTCGTCGAGACCGTCGGGCCCGGTCGCGGCGACCGCGACCTCGAAGCCTTCCTTGCGGAGCATGTACGACAGGGCGTCGCTGAAGGATTCCTCATCCTCGACGACGAGCACTCGGGTCACGGAAGGACCTCCGGGGCAGGGAGCGGTTCGGTCATGAGATCGGGGGTGGGGGAGGCGGGCGGGCGGCGGTCCCGAACGGCGCCCGCCTCGGGCAGCCGCAGGGTGAAGGTGGAGCCCTGGCCTTCGGTGCTCCAGACGGTGACCTCCCCGCCGTGCGAGGCGGCCACGTGCTTGACGATGGCCAGGCCGAGCCCCGTGCCTCCGGTGGCGCGGGAGCGGGCGGGGTCGACGCGGTAGAAGCGTTCGAAGACCCGCTCGCGGTCCTTCTCGGAGATGCCGATGCCCTGGTCGGTCACCGCTATCTCGATCAGGTCGCCGCCGGGGGCCGCCACGCGGCGGGCGGCGATGCCCACCCGTGTACGGGCCGGGGAGTAGTTGACCGCGTTCTCGACGAGGTTGCCGAGGGCCGCGGCGAGCTGGCCGCGGCTGCCCCAGACGTGCAGGTCGGCGGCCCCTCCGGAGACCATGGTGATCTGCTTGGTGGAGGCGGTGTGCCGGGAGCGGTCGATGGCCTCGGCGACCAGTTCGTCCACCCGTACGGGCTCGGAGTCCTCCAGCGGGTCGTCGTTCTGCACCCGCGAGAGGTCGATGAGTTCCTGTACGAGATTGGTGAGCCGGGTCGCCTCTATCTGCATACGGCCGGCGAAGCGGGTGACCGCCTCGGGGTCGTCCGAGGCGTCCATGACGGCCTCGGACAGCAGCGAGAGGGCACCTGTCGGAGTCTTGAGCTCATGACTCACGTTGGCGACGAAGTCGCGCCGTACCGCTTCGATGCGGCGGGCCTCCGTCAGGTCCTCGACCAGGAGCAGCACCAGGCGGGAGCCGAGCGGTGCCACGCGGGCGGAGACGGCGAGGGCCTCGCCGCGTCCGGTGCCGCGCCGGGGCAGATCGAGCTCGACCTGTCGTATCTCTCCGTCACGGCGGGTGTCGCGGGCCATGTTGAGCATGGGCTCGACGGCCAGCTTTCCGCCGCGGACCAGGCCGAGGGCGTACGCCGCCGAGCTGGCCTTCACCACGGAGTCGCTCTCGTCGAGAACGACCGCGGAGGAGCGCAGCACCGACAGCACGGTGTCGACGCCGGGCGGGAGCACGGCGTCCGTGTGCAGGGAGGTCCGGGTGGGTCGCGCCTGGTCGCGCTCGCTCCAGCGGAACGCCAGCATGGCGATCACGCCGGTGCACACCCCGGCGATCGCTGCCAATGCGGCGACCGCCGCGTTCACGTCCATGGCATCCAGGTTATGCGGGGTCACGGACTCTCTCCCAGCCGTCCGAGTGGCTGCTCGAACAGTCGTCGCCCAGAGTTCACTGTGGGGACGGTGCCGGTTCATTTGAACCGTTGAGGACAGTGGCCTGCGTCGCCCAGAGTTCACCGAGGGGAAAGAGGTCATTCACTTGGGGTGGACGCTGCTGACTTGTCGGGGGCCGAACGTGGGAGCGTGGGGGTCCGAAGCCCCACCCGGACCCCGGACGCTTGTGAGAGAGGGACATCGATGCGGGACGCGTACCACGAGGAACTTGACTCGATCGGCGAGGGCCTGGTCGAGATGGCCCGTCTTGTCGGGTCGGCGATCGGGCGCGCCACGACGGCGATGCTCGACGCGGATCTGAAGCTCGCGGAGAGCGTGATCGCGGCGGACCAGAAGGTCGACGACCTTCAGCACGACCTGGAGGCCCGGGCGATAGCGCTGCTCGCGCGCCAGCAGCCGGTGGCGACGGACCTGCGGATCGTGGTGACGTCGCTGCGGATGAGCGCGGACCTGGAGCGGTCGGGCGACCTGGCGCAGCACGTGGCGAAGCTGGCGCGGCTGCGCTTCCCCGCCACCGCGGTGCCGCGTGACCTGCACGCGACGATCCTGGAGATGGGTCAGCTGGCGCAGCGCCTGATGGCGAAGGCGGCGGAGGTCATCATCACGAAGGACGTCGACCTGGCGCTCCAGCTGGAGCAGGACGACGACGAGATGGACCTGCTGCACCGGACGCTGTTCCAGCACCTGATGGACGACCGCTGGAAGCACGGCATCGAGACGGCGGTCGACGTGACGCTGCTGGGCCGTTACTACGAGCGGTACGCGGACCACGCGGTGTCGGTGGCGAAGCGCGTCGTGTACCTGGTGACGGGCGAGCACGCGGACGAGCTCCAGCAGTCGGACGCGCCGGTCGAGGGCGCGTAGCCCTCGGGCGGGCGGCGGGGACGGCTCGCGGCTCGGCGGGCGGGGGGCGGCGGGGGCGCGGCCTCGGCGGCGGGCCGCTGGGGCGGGCGCTCTCGACGGCGGGCACGGCTCGCTGCTGCCGGCGGGCACCGCTCGGCGCTGCTCGCGGCTTGGCAGCCTCGGCGGCGGGCCGCTGGGGGCGGGCGGGGCGCCCAGGCGCGTAGTCCGCGCAGGGCGGCGCTCGCACTCCTGTGCGCCGTTGATGCGCCCGGTGACGTGGGCATGGAATGAGGGGGAGGCGACGTACGCCTTCGAGGAGGGACGCCATGCCTGAATCCGCCACCACCGACCCCCCGCAGGAGACGCCGCGCGACGCGGTCTTCCTGCCCGTCCTCGGCGCCTGCGGGTGCGGCTCGGGCTGCGGCTGCGGCTGCCAGTCCGGCGGGCCGTGCCAGTGCGGAGGCTGCTCCGGTTAGCCGCGTACGACGAGAGGCCCCGCCCGGGGAGCCGGGCGGGGCTTCGTCGTAGGCGATGGCGTCGTCGTACGCGCCAGGACCTCACACCTCAAGAACGCCGACGGTCTGCCCACCACTGACCTCGCCAGTCCTACGGAAGCCGAGCTTCAGGTAGAACTCCTCGGGCCCGTCCTCGCCCGGCTCCCAGGTCACATGGAACTGACGCGCACCACGCCGCCGGATCTCCTCGCGGACGGCGTCGACGGCGAACCGTCCGTACCCCTTGCCCTGCCGGTCGGCCCCGATGTTCAGCCGCCACAGGCCGCTGCGGCGGGCGTCCGGGTCGTCCTCCTTGGCCCAGCGGATGTCGATGAAGGCCATCAGGAAGCCGACGAGCTCGTCCCCGTCGAAGATCAGCCGCGGCCAGGCGGTGTCCCCGAACGCGTACGCCTCCGCCAGCGAGGTCGCGACGGGCGCGACGTTCTTCTCCTGGTGCGGTTGGACGCGGAGCGCGAGCGCGGCGTCGACGTTGTCGGGGGTGATCTTCTCGAGGCGGAGCGATGAAGGCATGGCCCGGAGGTTACCGACCGTCCGTGCGTCCCGCCCGCGCAATTGTTCCCCCTGGCCCAAGTCCGCTGCTGACACACAAGGCTGTGTACGAGGCTGTCCATCTGCGTTCACGCGGGGGCGGATCTGATCGCCTGACTCGACATCACACGGCTTCGTCGCCCTGACGGCCCTTTGGCAACGAAGAAGCCCCCTCCCCGCCGGAAACCGGCAGGGAGGGGGCCATCTCGTGTGTCTGGGCTACTTCTTGCCCTGGTTCTTCACGGCCTCGATCGCCGCCGCCGCCGCGTCCGGGTCCAGGTACGTGCCGCCCGGCTTCAGGGGCTTGAAGTTCTCGTCGAGCTCGTACGCCAGCGGGATGCCCGTCGGGATGTTCAGGCCCGCGATGGCCTCGTCCGAGATGCCGTCCAGGTGCTTGACCAGGGCGCGCAGGCTGTTGCCGTGGGCCGCGATCAGGACCGTCTTGCCGTCCAGGAGGTCCGGGACGATGCCGTCGTACCAGTACGGCAGCATCCGGTCGACGACGTCCTTCAGGCACTCCGTCTGCGGGCGCAGCTCCGGGGGGATCGTCGCGTAGCGCGGGTCGTCGGACTGCGAGAACTCCGTGCCGTCCTCGAGCGCCGGCGGCGGGGTGTCGTACGAGCGACGCCAGAGCATGAACTGCTCCTCGCCGAACTCCGCGAGCGTCTGCGCCTTGTCCTTGCCCTGGAGCGCACCGTAGTGGCGCTCGTTCAGACGCCAGGAGCGGTGGACCGGGATCCAGTGGCGGTCGGCGGACTCCAGCGCCAGCTGCGCCGTGCGGATGGCGCGCTTCTGCAGGGAGGTGTGCAGTACGTCGGGCAGCAGGCCGGCGTCCTTCAGCAGCTCACCGCCGCGGACCGCCTCCTTCTCGCCCTTCTCGGTGAGGTTGACGTCCACCCAGCCGGTGAACAGGTTCTTCGCGTTCCACTCGCTCTCGCCGTGGCGGAGGAGGATCAGCTTGTACGGTGCGTCGGCCATGCGCCCGAGCCTAATCGACGCCCGACGATTGACGCGCACCGTCAATTCGCTGGCGTCCGGCGTATGAGATGCGTAAGTTACGAGAGCCGTTAGAGGGACTTACGCACACGGGGGCCGGCCACACATGTCCATCGACTCGCTCAGACGATCAGCTCGCGCGACCGTCTCCGGTCTCCCCGGCGGTTTCTGGTGGCTCTGGCTCTCCACCCTGGTCAACCGAACCGGCGCCTTCGTCCTCACCTTCCTGTCGCTCTACCTGACCCAGGAGCTCGGGCACTCGGCCTGGTTCGCCGGACTCGTCCTCGCCCTCCACGGCCTCGGCGGCGTCGCCGGTTCCCCGCTCGGCGGGACGCTCGCCGACAAGTGGGGCCGGCGCCCCACCATGGTCACCATGCACCTGGTGACGGCCACCTGCGCCGCCGCCCTCGCTCTGGTCACCACCGCCTGGGGCGTCGCCGCCGTCGTGCTGCTGATGGGCGTCTCGATGCAGGCCGTACGCCCCTCCATCCAGGCCACCATCGCCGACATGGTCCCCGAGCACGACCGCCGCCGGGCCTTCGCCCTCAACTACTGGGCCCTCAACCTCGGCTTCGCCGTCGCCGCCTTCGGCGGTGGCGCCGCGATCTTCCTCGGCTACCGCACCCTCTTCCTCATCGAGGCCGTGGCCACCACCCTCTGCGCCCTGATCGTCTTCCTGCGGCTGCCCGAGACCCGCCCCGAGGCCCGCCGCGACCCCGCCGGCGAGGTCATGGAGAAGGACCGCGTCAGCGTCCTCGACGTCCTGCGCGACGCACCCTTCCGTACCCTCGTCCTCCTCAACCTCCTCGTCTGCCTCGTCTTCACCGCTCCCTGGGTCGGTCTGCCCCTCACGGTGGCGGAAGCCGGCCTGAATCCCGGCGCGTACGGCCTGGTCATCGCCACCAACGGCGTCGTGATCGTCGCCTTCCAGCTGCTGGTCAACAAGGTCACCGACAAGCGCTCACCGGCGATGCTGCTCACCGTCTCCTCGCTGCTCTTCGCGCTCGGCACGGGCGCGACCGCGCTGGCCGGCACGCCGCTGGTGTTCGCCGCCACCGTGGTCGTGTGGACCATCGGCGAGATGGTCCACGTCCCCACCAACGCCGCCGCCACCGCCAAGCTCGCCCCCGAGCACGCGCGCGGCCGCTACCAGGGCGTCATGGGCATGTCCTGGGCCCTGTCCGGCTTCCTCGCCCCGATCCTCGCGGGCTGGGTCGTGGACGGCCCGGGCACCGACACCCTGTGGGTGGCCTGCGGCGTCATCGGCTGCCTCGCCGCCATCGGCTACGCCACGCGGCTCCGCAAGGCCCTGGACGACGACAACGACGTCCGGGGAGACGTGCCCGCACCCGCCCCGGTGAAGGCCGAGACGACGAGGACCGACGAGCCCGTCGCCCTCACCAAGACCGACGAGCCCGAGCCCGTCGCCCTCACCAAGACCGACAGCGGCGCCCTCAACGCCTGAGCATCCGCTGCGCCTCGTACAGGTTCCGGGGGCGGACCGCCCCCGGAGTCCCGTACGCCTCCACGCGCGCGTGGAGCGCACCCTCGAAGTCCGGTACGTCGATCTGGTCGAACTCGCTGACTTCGCTGATGCCGACCGTCGCGCTGTACGGGGCGATCGTGTCGATCTTGACGAGGCCCGCCCGGCCGTTCGTCACCGTCACGTTCCAGTGGGTGAAGCGGGCGCCGTACAGCGGCCCGGCCGAGGCGTCTCCGCCGTGCCGGCCGTTGTTCTCGACCGTGATCTCCGTCCGTACGTTGGCGAACGGCATCCCCCGATGGGTGTCGAAGGTGCCCATCTCCATCACCCCGCGCGACCAGACGTTGTAGCTGGACAGACCCTCCACGTTGATGCCGTGGAGCTGGGTGCCCGCCGGGGCGGGGACCGTACGGGCCGCGATGCGGAAGTCCTCGACGAGGTTGTCGTGCGCGCCTTCGCGGCAGAAGTACGGGTGGTGGGAGCCCCGCCCCTCGACCCGGGTGCGCCGCAGCGTGCAGGCGGAGGCGGCGACCAGTCCGAAGCCGTTGTCGACATGGCGTACGACGATGTCCTCGGCCCAGCAGTCGTACGCGCACTGGAAGGTGACGCCGTTGTAGCCCTTGTCGAGGAGGTGCGGGGACTGCGGGGTCTCGACCGCTTCCAGGGTCAGCCCCTCGACGCCCGCGTCGGTGAGCGGCTCGGCGAGGGTCGTCAGGCGCGGGTCCCACTCCGGGCGGACATCCAGCGGGAGGGGGCGTTCCAGCGTCGCCTTCCGGCCCTGTACGGACACCACCCGGACCGGCCACTCGTACGGCACGTACGAGGTCAGCTTGGTCTTGTCGTCCCAGTGGTACGCCTCGGGGCCCGTGCCCCCGCCCGCCATGTGCTCCAGGAGCGTGTGACCCGCGTCGTCGGCGAGGCGGAGCAGAACCAGCCGGCCCCGGCGCAGGGCTGACGGGTCGTCGACGGTCACGGACCAGTCGCCGCGCCGGGCGGGGCGGACGGTGGTCAGGGTCCGCCACTCGTCGCGCCTGTTGCCGGTCCAGCCCTCGAAGGGCCAGGCCCGGGCGCGGATCGCGGCGACGAGGGAGGCATGCCGGGCGTGCGGGGCGAGCCAGATGAGGCCGCCGGCCCAGGACCAGGAGGACTTGTCGCCGCCGTAGCGCGAGCCGTACGGGCCGATGAGTTCGGTGAGGTGCTTCGTCGCGAGCAGTTTCGTACGGGCGGATCCGGCGCCGCGCAGCACCACACCGCTGTGGGCTATGCGGATGAAGTCGTCGATGCGGTACGTGCCGGGCGGGACGAGCACCGTGCCGCCGCCGCGCTCCCCCGCCTCGGCAAGGGCCCGGTTGATGGCGGCCGCGGAATCGGCGGAGCCGTCGGGGGTGGCGCCGTAGGAGAGGACGTTGGCGACGACCGGCGGGCGGGCGAGCGGAGCGAGATGCCCCCAGGCGAAGCTCTGGGGGACTGTGGCGCCGCCGCGTGCGCCGGCGCGGCCGACGTAGGGGATCTGGGGGTGGGTGTACGGGGAGCGCGCGTACTCCTCCCAGAGGGGGGAGGTTCCCGCCGGCCGGAAGCCGGTCGTGGCGGCCACTCCCACCGCCACCGCACCGCCCACGAACTGCCTTCTGTTGATTCCCATGAGCCCGCCTTTCATGGATGTGAACGTCATTCAGATGTGCGACGGCGGCGAGCATGGCACGGCCAGGGCGGGGTGCGGAAGGGGTCGTGCAGCTACAGGCGTGCACCTAAGGGCGCACCGGCGGAACAGCCGTCAGTTCGAGGGCTTCTGGGTCAGATTCGTGAACGCGTCGAGGTTCCGGGTCGACTCGCCGCGCGAGACCCGCCACTCGTACTCGCGCCGGATCGCGCTCGCGAAGCCCAGCTCCAGAAGGGTGTTGAAGGAGCCGTCCGCCGCTTCGAGGACGGAGCCGAGGAGCCGGTCCAGCTCCTCCGGGGTGACGGCGGCGAGCGGCAGCTTGCCGGCCAGGTAGATGTCGCCGAGGGCGTCGACCGCGTAACTCACGCCGTACAGCTTGAGATTGCGCTCGAGGAGCCAGCGGTGGACGCCCGCCTCGTTCTCGTCGGGGTGGCGGATGACGAAGGCGTTCAGCGAGAGGGAGTGGCGGCCGACGCGCAGCGAGAGCGTCGTGAACAGCTTGCGCGTGCCGGGGAGCTTCACCACGTACGAGCCCGGCTCGGGTGACTCCCACTCCAGTTCGGCGTCCTTGAAGGTGTCCTCGATGACCCGCCGCACGTCCTCAGCCATGGTGCGAGCGTACGCGACGGCGATGATCGTGCATCGCCGCCGTGTACACGTCCGCCGTGCCGGAGGCCGCCGTGTCCCAGCCGAAGGACTCCGCGTGCCGGGCCGCCGCCGCGCCCATCCGGGCGGACAGCGCCGGGTCGGCCACGAACCGGCCCAGCGCCCGGGCGTAGTCGGCCGGGTCGTGCCCCGGGACGAGGAAGCCGGTGACGCCGTCCCGTACCGCCACCGGAAGCCCGCCCACCGCGGCCGCGACGACCGGGGTGCCGGCCGCCTGTGCCTCTATGGCGACGAGCCCGAAGGACTCGCTGTACGAGGGCATGACCAGCACCGACGCCGCCCGGAACCAGTCCGCGAGGCGGTCCTGGCCGACCGGCGGGTGGAAGCGGACGACGTCCGCGATGCCCAGGCGGGCGGCGAGCTTCTGCAGCCCCTCCGGCTTGGCGAGTCCGCTGCCGCTCGGCCCGCCGACGACCGGCACGAGCATCCGCGAACGCAGCGACGGGTCCTCGTCCAGGAGCCGGGCCGCGGCGCGCAGCAGGATGTCGGGCGCCTTCAGCGGCTGGATGCGGCCCGCGAAGACGGGGATGAAGGCGTCGGCGGGCAGCCCGAGGCGGGCCCGCGCGGCCGCCCGGCCGTCGGCCGGGCGGAAGTGGTCGAGGTTGACCCCCGGATGGACGACCGCGACCTTCCCCGGCTCCGCCTCGTAGAAGCGGACGAGCTCGTCGGCCTCCTCGGCGGTGTTGGCGATCAGCCGGTCGGCGGCGCGGACGATCTGGGTCTCGCCGATCACCCGGGCCGCGGGCTCGGGGGTGTCGCCCGCCGCGAGCGCCGCGTTCTTGACCTTGGCCATGGTGTGCATCGCGTGCACGAGCGGGACGCCCCACCGCTCGGCGGCGAGCCAACCGACATGACCGGAGAGCCAGTAGTGGGAGTGGACCAGGTCGTAGTGGCCGGGGCGGTGGCCCGCCCACGCCTGCATCACACCGTGCGTGAAGGCGCAGAGCTGGGCCGGCAGCTCCTCCTTGGCCAGCCCCTCGTACGGACCGGCGTCGACGTGCCGGACCAGGACGCCCGGCGCGAGCTCGACGACCGGGGCGAGACCGCCGGTCGTGGCCCGGGTGAAGATCTCGACCTCGATGTTGATCGCGGCCAGCCGCTTGGCCAGCTCCACGATGTAGACGTTCATGCCGCCGGCGTCGCCGGTGCCCGGTTGGTGGAGGGGCGAGGTGTGGACGCTGAGCATGGCCACCCGGCGCGGGGTCCGGTGGCGTCCGGGGAGCCGGAGCCGGGGCGGCGTCGCCAGGGAGCCGGCGAGCCGGGACACGTACTGGCTCACGTCGACGGTCCTTCCGCTGAGTGGGGGCGTAGCGGGCACTGCGGGGGCGTTGCGGGCACTGCGGGCAGGGTGAAACGGACGGCGCACAGCGTCCTCCAAGCCGCACAACACCGGAATGGCACCATCCATTTCCGTTTTGCCAATTCATTGCCGTGACGGCACGGCGTGGCGCACCGCTTACGCTCGTTCCATGGCCCCGCGCACGCCCCTCCCCGCCGTATCCCGTCCCGTCGGCACGGCGACCCGCGGGACCACCAACCCCAACCGGCTGCGCCGCATGGACCGCTGGATCGCCGCCGTCCACGGACCCGCCCTGCGCCGGTCCGCCGAGCCGCCCGTCGCCGTCGACCTGGGCTACGGGGCCGCCCCCTGGACCGCTGTCGAGCTGCTCACCCGCCTGCGCACCGCCGACCCGCGCACCGAGGTCGTCGGCATCGAGATCGAACCGGCCAGGGTCGCCGCCGCCGAGCCGTACGAGCGCGAGGGCCTCACCTTCGTGCACGGCGGCTTCGAGGTGCCGGTGCCGGGCGAGGTCGCGCTGATCCGGGCCGCGAACGTGCTGCGCCAGTACGACGAGGGCGAGGTCGCCGCGGTGTGGGCGCGGCTGTGCGCCCGGCTCGCCCCCGGGGGGCTGCTGGTGGAGGGGACCTGCGACGAGATCGGGCGGCGCCACGTGTGGGTGGCGCTCGACCGGAGCGGGCCGCGGACAGTGACCTTCGCGACCCGGCTCGGCTCGCTGGAGCGGCCCTCCGACCTCGCGGAGCGACTGCCGAAGGCGCTCATCCACCGCAACGTGCCGGGCGAGCCGGTCCACGCGTTTCTCCGGGACTTCGACCGGGCGTGGGCCGCTGCCGCTCCGTACGCCTCGCTCGGCGCGCGACAACGCTGGATCCGGGCCGTACGCGATCTGGCGGCGGACTGGCCGCTGACGGACGGACATCGGCGGTGGCGGCAGGGCGAGGTGACGGTGCGCTGGGAGGCACTGGCGCCTCGCTGAGGGACCGCGCGCCACACCAAGGACCGTCCCCGCGCCGCACCATGGACCGCCCTTGCCCCTACCCCGGGACCGTCCGTGCACCGCAGCCCCGGGACCGTCCGCACACCAACTGCCGATGAATTCGCGGTACGTCGGGAACGCAACTCCCACATCACTCGTCCCCTGTGGGGGACAGTGACCCGACAGGGACCGGTATCCCCTGTTGCTTTCACGTTTCGCATGGCACCATCGCCAAGGTCACCGCGAAGTTACTGACGGTAAATCAGATCCGGGACTCATCCAGGCCGTCCGAGGGGGAGCTTGTGAACCGACGCCGCTGCGCCACCGCCGCGATCACCGTGGTCTGCGCCCTGACGGTGCTGGCCTCACCCGCGCTGACCCTCCAGGCCTCCGCCGCCCCGCGACCGCCCGCCGCACCCTCGGCCCCGCTGCCACCCGCGCCGCCGAAGAAGACCCTCGAAGAGGTACGCAAGGAGATCGACGGTCTGTACCGACAGGCCGCCGCCGCCACGGACGCGTACAACCTCGCCGAGGAGAAGGCCAAGGAGCAGTCCGCCGAGATCGTGGAACTGGCCAAGATGATCGTGGCCGGCCGCGAGAAGATCGACGCACTCAAGGCGCAGGCGGGCGCTGCGGCCCGCGCCCAGTACCGCAACGGCGGGCTGCCGGACGGCGCCCAGTTCGTCCTCACCGACGATCCGCAGCTCTTCCTCGACAACGCCGGCCGGCTCCAGCAGGGACAGAAGGCCACCAAGGACCTGCTCGCCGAAATGACCAGGACACAGGCCCAGTTGGACGTCTACGCCAAGGAGGCGGGCACCAACTGGACCAAGCTCGAGGCCAACCGCGTCAAGCAGGCCGAGTCGAAGAAGGACATCGACGCCAAGATCGCCGCGGCCAAGAAGCTGGAGTCCGAGCTGGCGGCCGAGGAGCGGGCGCGGCTGCTGCGGCTCGAGGAGCAGGAGCAGTACAAGGCGCAGACCGCCTGGCTGAGCACCGGCGTCCTCAAGGGCCTGAGCGGCAAGGCGACCCCGAAGGGCAAGCAGGCGGTGGAGTACGCCACGGCGCAGATCGGCAAGCCCTACGTCTGGGGTGCGGAGGGCCCGGGTTCGTTCGACTGCTCGGGGCTGACCCAGCGGGCCTGGGGGGTGGCCGGCCGGTCCATCCCGCGCACCTCGCAGGAGCAGTGGCGGCTGCTGCCGCGCGTGGACGTCAAGGACATGCGGCCCGGCGACCTGATCGTCTACTACAAGGACGCGAGCCACATCGGGATGTACGTCGGCAACGGCGCGATCGTGCACGCGCCGAGGCCGGGGCGGAACGTGACGCTCGCGGGGGCGGGCTCGATGGAGATCCTGGGAGTCGTCCGCCCGGAGTGAGCCGTTCCGGAGGGGGTTCGCCGTCCGGAGTGTGCTGTTCCGGAACGAGACCACCTGGAATGCGGTGGTCCGAAGCGAGACCTCCCGGAGTGAGACGTTCCGCACCCTCGAAGGGCGCGGTCCCGCCCTCCCCGGGCGTGATGTTCATCATGACCTCGAAGGCAACAACCTCCCCATGCGCGGCATATGCCAAGGGCTTGTCGGTCCTCGTGGTGTGATCGCCATTCCGCTGCCCGCCGGGGTACCGCTATGGTCCCGGTCAGGCGGGACGTCGTTCGTCGCCCTGCCGCCCTCGGGGGGAGGGAAGGATTCAAAGACCGATGCCCGTACCCGTACCGCGACAGAGAAACGACTCTGCTGCGGCAGGCGCTGTCACCGCCGCCCCGGCCGCCCCGGCCGCCACGGCCGCGACCGGCACCGATCTCACCCTCCTGGTCGTCGAGGACGACCCGGCGGGTGCCCTTGCCGTACCCGAACTGCTCGACGCCGACGGGACCCGCGTCCGTATCCGCACCGCCCGCAACCTCACCGAGGCCGAGCGGCTGCTCACCGACGACGTGCACTGCGTCCTGGTCGACCTGGCCCTGCCCGGTCCCCGCGCGGCCGGTGACGACCCCCTGGCGCCCCTGCGGCACGTCCTGCGGCTCGCGCCGCGCCACGCCGTCCTCGCCCTCGCGGCCTCGGCCGACGCGGCGCTGGCGGCGGAGGCCGTACGGGTCGGGGCCCAGGACCACCTCTTCCGCGAGGAGCTCGACGGCAGGCTGCTGAGCCGGGCGATCCGGTACGCGGTCGAGCGCAAGCGGGCCGACGCGGTGCAGGTGAAGCTGACCGAGTCGCGGCTGCGGGCACAGGAGAACGCGCGCCTTGAGCGCGGGCTGCTCCCCACGCCTCTCCTGGAGGGCTCCGAGCTGCGCTTCGCGGCCCGCTACCGGCCCGGCCGCTCGCGCGCCCTGCTCGGCGGGGACTTCTACGACACCGTCCGGACCCCCGACGGCACGGTCCACGCCATGATCGGCGACGTCTGCGGGCACGGCCCGGACGAGGCGGCGCTCGGTGTGGAGCTGCGTATCGCGTGGCGGGCGCTGACCTTCGCCGGCCTGTGCGGGGACGAGCTGCTCTCGACGATGCAGCAGGTCCTGGAGCACGAGCGGGAGAGCGAGGAGATCTTCGCGACGCTCTGCACGGTCGACATCGCCCCGGACGGGCGCCGCGCGGGCCTGTGCCTGGCCGGACACCCCTCCCCGCTGATCGCCCGGCAGGGCAAGGCGGCACGGCTGCTGCCGTACGAGGACGGCGGCCCGGCCCTCGGCCTGCTGCCGCGCGCCCGCTGGCCGCGGCGCCAGGTGGAGCTGGGCGGGGCGTGGAGCCTGCTGATGTACACGGACGGCCTGATCGAGGGCCGCTCGGCGGGCCCGGGTTCGCCGCGGCTCGGCCAGGACGGGATGGTCGAGATGATCAACCGGCAGCTGGCGGAGGGCCTGCGGGGCGAGGAGCTCCTGGAGGCGGCGGTGACCGAGGTGCGCGCGCTGAACGGCGGGGAGCTGACGGACGACGTCGCGGTCCTGGCACTGGAGAGGGCCCGGGGATGACCCCCGGGCCCCTTGGGTCCGCTCGCGCGTTCTCCAGCTCTACCGGCCTGTGGCTCCACGGGCCGCCCTGCGTCTCCACCGGACCGGTGTCTCCACGAGGCCGGCGTCTCCACCGGACCGGTGTCTCCACAAGGCCGGTGTCTCCACGAGGCCGGTGTCCCCACCGGACCGGTGTCTCCACGAGGCCGGTGTCCCCACCAGCCTGTGGCTCCTACCAGCCCGCGTCTCTATCGGCCGCCGTTGTAGGGCCCGTACGGCCCGTCGCTGCTGGAGCCGCCGCGCCGGCCGCCTCCGCCGGAGATCTGCTTGATCGCGGGCCGGACGTCGACCATGAAGACGATGGCGGCGATGAGGCCGGCGATCTGCAGGAAGAGCATGCCCAGAAGCAGGTTCAGGGCGAGGTTGATGCTGAGGATGATCAGCCAGAACTTCTTGGTCTGCTTCTCGGCCGCGCGATACGCGTCCTCGCGTGCCATGGCGGCGAAGACGAACGAGACGAGGGCGAAGCCGAGGAAGACCAGGTCGGTCACCAGGGAGAGACCGAGATCGAATCCGTCGCGCAACATGTCTGAACCGCCTAGTCGGTGAAGTGAGCGCCTCGCGGCCAAGGTACCCGGTACAACGCACCGGGCACCCTGATTGGTGCCCCGCCCGGCCCTGCCTTACTTCTCGGCGGCGGCGGTCTTCTTGGCGACCGGCTTGCGGGCGGTGGTCTTGCGGGTGGGCTTGGGCACCTCGGCCTTGGCCGCCGGCTCCTCCGCCTTGGTCTCCGCCTTCGTCTCGGCCTTGGCCGCCGGCTTGGCCTCCGGCTCGGGCTCGACGACGACGGCGATCTCGGTGATCTCCTCGGCCATCTCACCGCGCCACGCCTTCACGGCCTCCTCGCCGTGCGCGGCGACCTCCTCGTACTTCTCGCGCGCCTTGACCGCGTACTCGGCGGCGACGCCGACGCCCCGAAGGGCCAGGTCCTGGGCGGTCTCGCCGAACTTCTTCAGGTCGGTGTCGAGACTGCCGACGACCTCGGCGAACTTCGACTGCACGGTCGCCTGGGCCTCCTTGGCCCGGTCGGCCACCTTGTCCTGCACGGCCTTGGGGTCGGTCTTGCGCACGGCGTCGATCCGCGCGGGCGCCTCGGCGGCGATCTGCTCGATCAGCCCCGGGACCTTCTTGGCCTGCTGGACGGCGAGGTCGGCGGTGCCGGCGGCGAAGTAGAGGGGGGTACGCAGTTCTTCGATGATGGCCATGGGTGTGGTCCTCCCGGATGTGTACGTACTAGCTCACGGTTCGTTCGGCATCGGGAGCGGCGTCGTCACCGTCGACGGTGTCGGCGGCGCTCTCAGCAGCGTTCTCGGCGGCGTTCTCCTTGCGGAAGGAGTCGTAGATCTGGAGCAGTACCTGCTTCTGCCGCTCGTTGATCGAGGGATCGGCCAGGATGACGGCGCGCGTCTCCAGCTCGTCCCGTTCCTTCTCGTCGAGAATCCCGGCCCGCACGTAGAGAGTCTCGGCGGAGATCCGCAGCGCCTTGGCGACCTGCTGGAGCACCTCGGCACTGGGCTTGCGCAGCCCCCGCTCGATCTGACTCAGATACGGATTGGACACCCCGGCGGCCTCCGCGAGCTGCCGCAACGAGAGCTGCGCGGTGCGCCGCTGCTCGCGGAGGTACTCGCCAAGATTGCCGACGTTGAGTGATGCCATGCCCCGACGATGCCATCGCCTGCTAACTATTGCAAGCACCCGCTTGCAATAGTGTCGCGGCTCACCGGCGCGCCGCACACCCTCCGCACGAACCGGCGGAGGTGACGATGGGGCGGGAGGTATTCCATGGGCGCGTACGTCGAGGCCAACGGGACAAGGATCTGGGCCGAGAGCCGTGGCCAAGGGCCGGACGTCCTGCTGATCGCGGGGCTGAGCGACCCCGCCGAGGCGTGGCAGGCGCAGCTCGACGGCCTTTCGGACCGGTACCGGGTCATCGCCTTCGACAACCGGGGGTCCGGGCGGACGGCCTTGCCCGACGAGCCCGTGTCCATGGCCACGATGGCCGACGACGCCGTGGAACTGCTCCGGGGGTTCGGGGTCGACCGGGCGCATGTCGCCGCCTTCTCCGGCGGCAGCGCGATCGCGCAGGAGCTGGCGCTCCGCCACCCGGAGGCCGTCCGCAGCCTCGTCCTCATGAGTACCTGGGCACGAGCGGACGCCTACTTCACGGCCATGACCGACTTCTGGCGGTGGCTGGCGACGGAGGCGCCCGACGAGCGCGCCATGCTGGAGGCGTTCTTCCTCTGGATCTACACGCCGCGCGCCCACGCCGACGGCATGGTGCGGCAGATCATCGACGAAACGCTCGCCTTCCCTCATCCGCAGTCCCCCGAGGCCTTCCGGCGTCAGCTGGAGTCGTTCACCCGGCACGACACGCTCGACCGGCTGCCCGGCATCACCGCACCGACCCTCGTCCTGGCAGGCGAACGGGACATCGCCACGCCGCCGCGGTTCGGGCGGATTGTGGCCGACGCCATCCCGGGCGCCCGCTTCGAGGTTCTGGAGGGGGAGGCCCACCAGCCGTTCCAGGAGTCCCCGGACGCGTTCAACGCACGGGTCGACGCCTTCTGGCGCGAGGTGGACAGGGGAGCCCCGCCGTCCTGATCCACTGCTCGCGGGGGGAGTTCCCCTCCCGGCCTTCGGACGGCCCCGGAAAACGGACGCCCCCGGAAGAGGTGCGACGATCAAGGCGTGGAGCGGTGGCTGCCGCCGATCTTTCCCGAGAGTGGGGTCCGGTGAACGACGACGAGATACGCGCGCGTTTCGACGGTCGTGCCCGCGTCGAGTTGATCCTCGGCGATGTCACGGCCTCGAGAAGGAGCCGGATCGAGGAGATCGCCCATGCGCTCGGCTACCGGCTGCTCGCCGTCCACAACCTCGGCTACGGCCGCGTCCGGCTCGACCACGAACGCGACGAGGACCCGCGCGCACGCCGCCGCGCCGAACTGACCACCGCCCGGCTGCGCGCCGGCGGTCCGCTGCTGCCGGCGGTCGAGCCGCCTCCGCCGCCGCCACCGGCCATGCCTCCCCCGGCGCCCTCGGCGTCCTCGCAGGCCCGGTCCCGGCAGCCCGGCCGTCCCTGGTCGGCGCCGCCCCCGCCACCGCCCGTCGCGGCTCCGCCCGGACCGCGGATTCCACCCCCGCCGCCCTTCCCGCCGCCCCCGCCGCCCGTCCCCCCGGCCAACTGACGGCCCTTCGCGGAGACATGGGCCCACTCGGCCTACGTCAGCTCCTCCTTGAAGCCCTGACGCCACGACGGGTAGCGAAGCTGCCAGCCGAGCTCGCGCTTGGCCTTGGCGTTGGAGAAGCCGCGGCCCTCCGTCATCATCGTGACCGCCACGTCCCCGGCGAGGAGCCGGGCCAGCCACACGGGGACCTTCATCGGCGGCTTCCCGCCCGCGCAGGCGGCCAGGTAGGGCAGCCACTCGCGCGCCGGGGCCGGTTCGTCGTCGACGATGTTGAACACGCCCTTCGCCCGCTGCTCCACGGCCAGCACGGTGGCGCTCGCCGCGTCGTCGAGGTGCACCCACGAGCTGTGGCCCGCGCCGCCTCCGACGAGCGGGAACTGCCGCTTGCGTACGAGCTCGACCTGGTCGTCCGTGGCGCCAGGCCCGTAGAGCGCGCCGTAGCGCAGGGCCGCGCCGCCGGCCTTGAGGACCACGTCCTCGAGGTACCGGATCGCCTCCATCACCGGCTGGGCGGAGATCCCCGTCATCGGGTCCAGCGGGTCCTCCTCGGTCTTCACCCATCCGCCCTCGCGGATGCCGTTCCAGCCGGCGTAGCTCTGCGCGACGAAGTTGGTGACGCCGGTCGCCTCGGCGGCCGCCAGCAGATGGGCCGTACCCTCGGTGCGCAGCCGGACCGTGGGGGCGAACCAGCGGTCCATGTGCTTCAGATCGGGCTTCCCGGAGTGCCCCGGGGAGATCGCCGTCATCTGGTGCACGATCGCGTCCGGCCGTGCCTCGGCCACCGCCGCCCGCACCGCCGCCGCGTCCAACCCGTCCATGACGACCCCGACCGCGCCGAGCTGCTCCAGCAGGCCGAGTTTGGCGGCGCTCGTCGTCGTGGCGGTCACCTGATGGCCCCGGGCGACGAGCTGCGGCACCATGCGCCGCCCCAGGACCCCGGTCCCGCCTGCCAGGAACACCCGCATGACCATCACCATCCCGATTACGGATTCCGTCACTGCCTCTCTACGGGGAGACGAAGCGGCCCGCGAGTTTTGTGACACCACTCGCCCCCGGACGGCGACGGCGACGGCGACGGCGACGGCGACGGCGATGGCGATGGCCGGATGTGACAGAGAGCCGTCATTGCGGTCATCGGGCGGCCTCGCCACGATGGACGCATGTCCCCCGCATCCCCCGCACACCGCGTCGTCATCGCGGTCTTCCCTGACGTCGACCTGCTCGACGTCACCGGCCCGGCCGAGGTCTTCGCCCTGGCCAACCGGGAGACCGACGGCCGGGCGGGCTACGCGGTCCGGCTGGCGGGTCCCGGCGCCGAGCCGGTCGTCACCTCGGCCGGGGTGCGCCTGGTGCCGGACCTGACCTTCGCCGAGGTGGGGGCGGCGGTGGACACGCTGCTGGTGCCCGGCGCGGTGGACCTGGGCCCGGACGGTCCGGTGGCCCGGGTCGACGACACCGTCGTGGAGTGGGTGAAGGCCACCGCTCCGCACGCACGGCGCATCGCCTCGGTGTGCGTGGGCGCGCATCTGCTCGCGGCCGCCGGGCTGCTCGACGGGCGGCGGGCGACCACCCACTGGTCGACCGCGGCGCAACTCGCCGCCGAGCACCCGCGGGTGAGGGTCGACGCCGACCCGATCTTCGTCCGCTCCGGCCGGGTGTGGACCGGGGCGGGCATCAGCACCTGCATGGACCTGGCGCTGGCCCTGGTGGCCGAGGACCACGGCGAGGAGTTGGCGCTGGCCGTGGCCCGACAGCTGGTGATGTACCTCAGACGGCAGGGCGGCCAGAGCCAGTTCAGCGTGCCGCTGAGCCGGCCGGTGGCGGCCCGTAGGGGCATCGACGAGCTGCGCGTGTTCATCACGGAGCACCTCGACGGCGATCTGTCGGCGCCCGTGCTGGCCGAGCGCATGTGCCTGAGCGAGCGTCACTTCGCCCGCGTCTTCCGCCAGGAGACGGGCACCAGCCCCGCCTCCTACGTGGAAGCGGCCCGGGTCGAGGCCGCCCGGCGCCTGCTGGAGACCACCGACCAGTCGCTGGAACAGATCGCGTCAGCGGTCGGGATGGGCTCGGTGGAGACGCTGCATCGCGCGTTCCGCAAGCAGATCAGCACCACCCCGGCCTCCTACCGCCGCCGCTTCCGCACCACTTCCTGACCCGTACCGCTTCCTCATCCGTACCGCTTCCTCATCCGCACCACTTCCTCACCCGCACCTCTTCCGACCCGGCGAGCCGCCGCGACCGCGGCCTCGCCATGCCTCCGTGCCTGATGCCCTCCTGAAAGGAACCTCTCCTCCATGAACGCCTCCGCGACCCTCCGCAGCGTGATCGGCCTCGACAACACGCTGCCCCGCCTCGGCGACACCACCCTGATCATGATCGACTTCCAGAACACCTACCGCTCCGGCGTCATGGCCCTCGAAGGCGCCGAGCCCGCCCTGGCCGCAGGGGCCCGCCTGCTCGCCGCCGCCCGCTCGGCGGGCACGCCCGTGGTCCACGTCGTCAACGACGGCGGCGAGGGCACCCCGTACGACATCCGTGCCGAGATCGGCGCGATCAGCCCCGAAGTGGCGCCCATCGAGGGAGAGGCCGTCGTCGTCAAGCAGGTCCCCAACGCCTTCCACGCCACCGACCTGGAGAAGACGCTGCGCGACCTGGGCGCCGGACCCGATCTGGTCCTCGCCGGGTTCATGACCCACATGTGCGTCACCTTCACCGCCCAGGGCGCCTTCAACCTCGGCTACCGGCCCACCGTCGTCGCCGAGGCGACCGCCACCCGCTCCCTGCCCGCGCCCGACGGCGGCACGGTGCCCGCCGCCACGCTTCAGACGGGCAGCCTGACCACCATCGGCGACCTCTTCGGCCTCGTGGCGCCCACCGTCGAACACCTCACCAGTCCCGTGTGACCCGGATCACTTCGCCGAGATCATCTGGAGCGATGAGTTCCGAGCGGCCCGGGCGTCTCTAAGACGTACACACCCGGAGCGAAGAAGCGGAGCACCTCCCATGCGCATCGTGATCAGTGAGTTCATCAGCCTCGACGGCGTCGTGCAGGCACCCGGCGGCCCCGAGGAGGACACCGATGGCGGCTTCGCGCACGGTGGCTGGACGCACCCCTTCTTCGACCCGGAGGTGGTCGGCGGGGCCTTCGCCGACGCGGTGACCAGGGCCGAGGGCCTGCTCTTCGGGCGGCGTACGTGGCAGAACATGGCCGCGGCATGGCCCGAGCGGGCCGGCGACCCCTTCGCCGACCGGCTGAACGCCCTGCCGAAGTACGTCGCGTCCCGCACGCTCGGCGAGTCCGAGCTCAGCTGGAACAACACCACACCGATCCACGGTGACGAGGCCGTCGCCGCCGTCCGGAAGCTGCGCGAGACCGACGGCGGCGATCTGGTCGTCATGGGGAGCCCCAGCCTCGTCCGCACCCTGCTGAGCGAGGGCCTGGTCGACGAGCTCCGGCTCATGATCATGCCGGTGCTCCTCGGCGGCGGTAAGTCGATCTTCCCGACGGACGGCGGGCTGCACACGCTGGAGCTGGTCTCGACCGTCACCAGCGGCGCGGGCGTCAACGTCTGCACCTACCGTCGCCCGGTCACCGCGGACCGGTAGTCGCGACCATCGCCGGCCGGCATTCGCGACCCGCAGGTCGTCCACTTGCCCCGACCCTACGGTCGATGGTCACGACCCGACGGTCGATGGCCACGACCCGACGGTCGTCCACTTTCCGATAATCCGCTACGGATCGACTTTCGCTACCCTGGCGGCCATGACCGCCATGGCACCCACCCGCACCGAACCCGACCTCTCCTTCCTCCTCGACCACACCAGCCACGTCCTGCGTACGCAGATGAGCGCGGAGCTCGGGGAGATCGGGCTCACCCCCCGGATGCACTGCGTCCTCGTCCACGCCCTCGAGGAGGAGAGGACGCAGGCGCAGCTCGCCGAGATCGGGGACATGGACAAGACCACGATGGTGGTGACCGTCGACGCGCTGGAGAAGGCCGGGCTGGCCGAGCGCAGGCCGTCCAGCACCGACCGGCGGGCGCGGATCATCGCGGTGACCGAGGAGGGGGCGAAGGTCGCCGCGAAGAGCCAGAAGATCGTCGACGGGGTGCACGAGAGCGCCCTGACCTCCCTTCCCGACGACGAGCGCGAGGTGCTGCTGCGAGCACTGAATCGCCTGGTCACGGGACATCTGGAATCGCCCACGGAGAGCCCCAGGCCGGCCCGTCGGGCGCGCCAGAAGGGATAGCGAACACCAGGTCGGAAGCGATCACCGAACCTTCGATCTGTAAAAGATAGTCTGCAACAAAACTATCTGCTACGGTCTCTCCTGTTGGCTCCCGACGACAGGAGAGACCGCAATGCCTGCCACCTCCACCCCCGCGGCGACAGCCGCCCCCTCGCGCTCCCGCCGGCTCGCCCTCGGCGTCCTGGCGACGGGGATGCTGATGACGATCCTCGACGGCAGCATCGTCACCGTCGCCATGCCGGCCATCCAGAGCGACCTCGGCTTCACCCCGGTCGGACTCAGCTGGGTCGTCAACGCCTACCTCATCGCCTTCGGCTCGCTGCTCCTGCTCGCCGGCCGCCTCGGCGACCTGATCGGCCGCAAGCGGATGTTCCTCGCGGGTACGGGACTGTTCACCGCCGCCTCGCTCCTCGCCGGCGTCGCCACCTCCCCCGGCGTCCTGATCGCCGCCCGCTTCCTCCAGGGCGTCGGCAGCGCGATGGCCTCCGCCGTCAGCCTCGGCATCCTCGTCACGCTCTTCACCGCACCGCGCGAACGGGCCAAGGCCATCGCCGTGTTCAGCTTCACCGGCGCGGCCGGCGCCTCGATCGGCCAGGTCCTCGGCGGTGTCCTCACCGAGGCGCTCACCTGGAACTGGATCTTCTTCATCAACCTCCCCATCGGCATCGCGGCGCTTCTCGTCGCCCTCCCCGCGCTGCCGGGCGACCGCGGCCCCGGTCTGAAGGCCGGAGGCGGCGCGGACGTCCTCGGCGCGCTGCTCGTCACCACCGGTCTGATGCTCGGGATCTACGCGGTCGTCAAGATCGAGGAGTACGGCGCCGCTTCGGCCCACACCCTCGGCCTGGGCGCCCTCTCCCTCGCCCTCCTCGCCGGCTTCCTCGTCCGCCAGGCCAGGACCGCGAACCCCCTGATGCCGCTGCGGATCTTCCGCTCGCGCAGTGTCTCGGGCGCCAACCTGGTCCAGATGCTGATGGTCGCCGCGCTCTTCTCCTTCCAGATCCTCGTCGCGCTCTACATGCAGAAGGTCCTCGGTTACGGCGCAGCCAAGACCGGTCTCGCGATGCTGCCGGCCGCGGCGGTCATCGGCGCGGTGTCCCTCGGCGTCTCGACCCGGCTGATCGCCCGCTTCGGTGAGCGCAACGTCCTGCTCGCCGGCCTCGCCCTTCTCGTCGGCGTCCTCGGACTGCTGACCCGGGTGCCCGTGAACGCCTCGTACGCCACCGACCTGTTGCCCGTGATGCTGCTGGCCGCCGGCTTCGGCCTCGCGCTCCCCGCCCTGACCTCGCTCGGCATGTCCGGCGCGAAGGAGGAGGACGCGGGCCTCGCCTCCGGCCTGTTCAACACCACCCAGCAGATCGGCATGGCGCTCGGCATCGCGGTCCTCTCCACCCTGGCCGCCTCCCGCACCGAGTCCCTCACCGCGGCGGGCCGCCCTGCCGCCGAGGCCCTGACCAGCGGCTACCACCTGGCCTTCGGGGTCGGCGCCGCCCTCGTCCTCGCCGCCTTCGCGGTCGCGCTCACCGTCCTGCGGCAGCCGAACCGGGGAGAGACGAAGAGCCGGGAGACGCGGGACCAGGAGACGAAGTTGCAGGAGCCGGAGTCGCAGGAGCCGGAGACCCGGGAGCCGGAGACCCGGGAGCAGCGGGAGCGGGTCGCAGCCCCCGCCGCGTGAGGGCCACCCCCGCCAGCACGACGGCCATCCCGGCCACCACCCGTACCGTCAGCGGTTCGTCGAGCACGAGGGCCCCGAGCGTCACCGACACCACCGGCAGCAGATAGCCGACGGTCGCGGCGCTCGTCGGGCCCTCTTCCGCGATCATCCGGTAGTTGAGGTGGAAGGTGAGACCGGTCGCGAAGATCCCGAGGACGACGACCGCGAGCACCCCCGTCCACGTCAACCGTGCCTCTCCGCCGGAGGCCAGTGCGGGCACGCTCAGGACCGTCGCCGTCAGCAGCTGCGCGGCGGAGAGCGCCAGCGGCGCGGTGCCCCGGTCGGTGAGCCGGCGGGCCATGTAGGCGAAGGCCACCGCGTAACTCGCCGAGGCCGCGAGCAGGGCGAGCGCGCCGAGGCTCATCAGACCGCCGTCGCCGCTCCACGGGGCGAAGATCAGCAGGACACCGGCGAAGCCGAGGACCAGACCGCCGAGCCGGGCCGCGGACAGAGGGCGCTCCGTGCCGAGAGCCAGGCCGATGAGCAGGGACCAGAGCGGAGTGGTGGCGTTCAGGACGCCCGCGGTACCGCTGTCCACGGTCTGCTCGCCCACGCCGAACAGGAAGAACGGCAGGGCGTTGCAGAAGAAGGCCGCGACGACAAGGCGCCCCCAGGTCCCCCGGTCCCTGGGCAGTCTCTGCCGCGCCGCGTACGCGAGGGCGAGGAGCACGCCCACGCCCAGCAGACACCGGACGAAGGTGATCCACCCCGGGGTGAGGCCGTGGTCGAGGGCCAGTTTGATCCACAGGAAGCCGGAGCCCCAGAGCAGGGCCAGGACTGCCATCCGTATCGCC
This sequence comes from Streptomyces sp. NBC_01353, assembly GCF_036237275.1. Lineage (GTDB taxonomy): Bacteria > Actinomycetota > Actinomycetes > Streptomycetales > Streptomycetaceae > Streptomyces. The sequence goes on from NZ_CP108352.1 coordinate 4,116,835, forward strand.
GATGTCATGGCCTCCACGGTCCTCGTCACCACTCGACAGGACAAGCGAAGAATCATGCATCCAGGGTTAAGCTGTGCTACATGCTGGACGTGAGACGTATGCAGATGCTCCGGGCGGTCGTGACCAGCGGTTCCGTCACCGCCGCCGCGGCGAACCTCGGCTACACCCCCTCCGCCGTGAGCCAGCAGATCGCCGTCCTGGAGAGGGAGGCCGGCATCGCCCTGCTCGAACGCTTCGGCCGGGGCGTCCGCCCGACCGCGGCGGGGCGGCTGCTCACCGAGCACGCGGCCGTGATCGGCCGGCAGGTCGCGGAGGCGGAGACCGCCCTCGCCGATCTGCGGGCGGGACGCACCGGGCAGATCGTGGTGCGCTACTTCGCCACGGCGGGCGCCGATCTCGTCGCCCCCGCCCTGGCCCGGTTCCGGGCCGAACACCCGGGCGTGCGGGTCGACCTGCGGCTGGTCGGCGAGTCCGCGACGGACGAGGAGCAGGCGGACCTCACCCTCGTCGTACGGCCCCGGGGCGCGACCGGCGAGGGGGTCAGGCTCGTCCATCTCCTCGACGATCCCTACCGCGTCGTGCTGCCCAAGGGCCACCCGCTCGCCGACCGCCGGACGGTCGACCTGGCGGAGCTCGCCGACGAGCCCTGGGTCGGCAGCGAGCGGCCGGGCCCGTGCCTCGACGCCGTCCTGGAGGCGTGCGCTGCGGCAGGGTTCACCCCGGACATCGCGGTGGAGTGCGAGGAGTACGCCACCGCGCAGGGCTTCGTCGCGGCCGGTCTCGGCATCAGCCTGGTGCCGCTGCTGGGCCTGGGCAGCCGCCATCCGCAGGTGGTCGTGCGCCGGGTGCGCGGCCCGGAGCCGGTCCGCTCGATCCACGCGGCGGTACGGGAGTCCTCCCTCGCCCTGCCCGCCGTACGCGATCTCCTGGCGGCGCTTCGGAGCGACCGGCCGGCCCGGTGACGGCGCTCCAGCGCGACTGATCGGCCAGGTGACGGGCCCTTCAGGAACCTGCCCGCCCGGTCACGGCACTTCAGGAACCCGAGCGCCCGGTCACGACCCTTCAGGAACCTGCCCGCCCGCCAGGCTGGCGGGCAGCGGCTCGCTGTGGACGATGTCCAGTCGGGAGACGGCCCGGGTGAGCACGACGTAGAGCCGGTGCAGGCCCCGCTCCTCGGCCGCCACGATCGCGGCGGGCTCGGCGACGACGACATGGTCGTACTCGAGCCCCTTCGCCGCCGTCGCCGGCAGAACGGTCAGCCGCGAGCCCCCAGTCCCCTCGAGCGCCCGCGTCAGCGGCCCGATCTGGCCCTCCGCCGCGATCACGCCCACCGAGCCCTCCTTCGCCAGCGCCGCGCGGACCGCGCCGACGACGCCCGCGGCCACGTCCGCGACCCGGGCGACCGTCACCTCCCCGTCCGCGCGCAGCGACCGCCCGGCCGGCACGTCCGTCCCCAGCTCCGGCAGCAGCCGGTTGGCGAGCTCGACGATCGCGGCCGGGACCCGGTAGCCGGTGGTCAGCGGCACGATTTCGGCCTCCGGCTTGCCCAGATGGGCCAGTTGCCCGCGCCAGTCGCGCGCCGCCCACGGGGTGGTCCCCTGAGCCAGGTCGCCGAGCACGGTCAGCGAACCGAAGACCGCGCGGCGGGCGATCGCCCGGCACTCCATCGGGGACAGGTCCTGGGCTTCGTCGACGACGACATGGCCGTAGCCCTCGGGGCGGGCGATCAGCCCGGCCACTTCGTCGAGCAGAACGAGGTCGGCGGCGCTCCACTTCACCGAGCGGTGGGAGCGGGGCGCCTTCGTCCAGCGGATCGCGTCCCGTTCGGACTCGGACAGCGCCGCGTCGCGCGGATCGGTCAGGACCTCGGCGAGCACCTCCTGGGGTGTCGTCCTCGGCCAGCAGGCGTCCACGAACGCCGAGACCGGCCGGGCCCGTTCGATCCTCCTCACCCAGGCGTTGCCCAGGGGCCCGGCGCGCCGTTCCGCCGCGAGCTGGAGGACGCGCACGACCCGGGCGCGGACGCGTTCACGGCCGGTGGCGTAGGGCGGGGCCTCCTCCCGTACCGCCATGACGATCTCCGCGAGCTTCTCCGGCCCGATGCGCAGCCGGAGCGGGCCGTCGGCGAGGGCCAGCTCCCCTTCGGGGACGACCACCCGCGCGTACAGGGCCCGGCGCAGCACCCCGGCCATCCGTGGGTCGTGCTTGACCCGCGCCGCCGTCTCGGCGTCGACCGCGCCCACCTCGTGCAGGGCGACCTCCTCGGCGACGGTCGACTGCCGGATCCCCGTCTCGCCCAGGGCGGGCAGCACCTCGGAGATGTAGGAGAGGAAGGTGCGGTTGGGGCCGAGGACGAGGAGGCCGGAGCGGCGGACGCGCTGCGGGTGGGTGTAGAGGAGGTAGGCGGCCCGGTGCAGGCCGACGGCGGTCTTTCCGGTGCCGGGCGCGCCCTGCACGCACACGGAGGCGGTGGGCTCGGACCGTACGAGATCGTCCTGTTCGGGCTGGATGGTGGCGGCGATGTCCCGCATCGGGCCGACGCGGGGCCGTTCGATCTCCCCGGACACCAGGGGGCTGAGGCCCGGATCCTCGCCGGCGGTGAGGTACTCGTCCTCCAGGCCGGTCAGATCGGCCGAGTCGCCCAGGCTGTACGGGGCCCAGCCGAACCGGCGCCGCCGGACCAGGCCCTGTGGGTCGTGGGATCCAGCCTGGTAGTAGGCGCGGGAGACGGGGGCGCGCCAGTCGACGACGAGCGGCGGGGCGGCCGGGTGCTCGGCGATCCGGCGGCGGCCGATGTGGTGGGTCTGGCCGGCCTCGCGGTCGAGGCGGCCGAAGAAGAGGGGGCCGGGCGGCTGCTCGCCGAACTCCTTGGCCTGGGTGCGCAGGTGGTAGCCGAGTGCCTCGGCGTCGGCGCCGGAGGCGGCGGCGTTCTCGCCGATGACGACCTGTTCGGCCACGTCCTCGGCCATCCGGGCCAGGGCTGCGTGGCAGGCGTCGTGATGGGTCCGCTCCTGGAGGAGTTCATGGTCGAGAGACGTCATACGCCCAGCCTAGGCGAATAACGTTACCGAGTTAAATTTATTAACGAGTTACAGGTGGTCGATTCACCCGTACGCGAGACCGTCCCGCAGCGCACGGAACGCCCCTTGGGCAGCCGCCACCGCGTCCGGATGCACGGCGTCCGCGCTCTCCCCCGCCGCGATCCGGCGCACGTTCTCCTCCGCCAGGATCCGCAGGACGGCCACGATCTGACCGGCCGCGAGCCGCGCGTCCAGACCGGCCCCACCACCGTCGAGCGCTTCCGCGAGGGCCGCCTCCGACCGGCTCTGGTAGGCGTGGAGCCGCGCGACCAGCGCCGGAGTGCCGTACAGCAGGCGCTGGAAGGCGAGGACGGCCGGGTGGTCGCAGAGCCCGGTCACCGGCTCGCGCCGCTCCAGACCGGCGAGGACGTGCGCCCGCAGGGCGTCGAGCGGCGCGACCCCCTCGCCACGCCCGGCCACCACCCGGGCTGCCTCGTCCTCATGGTCCGCGAACCGGTAGAGCGCCAGGTCCTCCTTGCTCGGGAAGTACCGGAAGAGCGTCGGCTTCGAGACCTCGGCCGCGGCCGCGACCTCGGCGACCGAGACGGCGTCGAAGCCCTTCTCCAGGAAGAGGGTGATGGCGGCCTCCGAGATGGCCTGCCGGGTCCGCTCCTTCTTCCGCTCCCGAAGCCCGGTCACTTCCCGCCCTCCGCCAAGGCGACCGCGGCCCCCGCCCGCCACGCGGCTGCAATGCTCACGGGCAGGTGATTCCCGCCGCCGTCACCCTTGCCATCCACCACGACTGCCGCCCGTCCTTGCTTGACGACCATCCTATTGACGTGCTCCCCGAAATGGAGTCCCGGGGACTCCTGCCACGACCATGAGGCCATCGGGGTGGCTTCCTGCTTCTTCGCGCGGTGCCGGGACTCTCGTCCTGGTCTTACCTGCGCTCTGCGAGGCGTTTAGCCTGTCCGCCCGTCCGGCGGCCAGGGTGTTCTTGGATGCGTTGTCGTCGCGATCATGGACGGCCCCACATGCCCTACAGGTCCACTCCCGGACATGGAGAGGCTTGGGGCCGTCCTTGACGCCGCAGGCGGAGCAGACCTGGGAGGTCGGCTCGAAGCGGCCGATCTTCCCGAAGTACCGACCGTGTCTGGCAGCCTTGTACTCCAGCATGTTCACGAACGCGGACCATCCGGCGTCGTGTACGGACTTGGCCACCCGAGTGCGCCCGAGGCCTGCCACCGCAAGGTCTTCCACATACACCGCTTGGTTGTCGCGAATGATCTGAGTGGAAGCCTTGTGGTGCCAGTCCCGACGTCGGTCGGCCACCTTGGCATGCTGGCGAGCAACCTTGATGCGCGCTTTGGCCCGGTTCCTCGACCCCTTCACCTTCCGGGACAGATCCTTCTGCAGCCGCTTCAGCTTTCTCTCGGAGCGACGCAGGAACTTCGGGGATGCGATCTTCGTACCGTCGGACAGGACGGCGAACGTCGTGAGTCCGAGGTCGATACCGACCTCGGACTCACGCTCGGGCAGGAGGTCCGGTTCGGTGTCCACGACGAAGCTCATGAAGTACCGGCCGGACGAATCCAGGATCACGGTCAGGGAGGTGGGTGCGGCGGGCAGCTGTCGTGACCAGTTCACCTTGATGGTGCCGACCTTGGCCACGTATACCGTGCCTTTTCCCCGGAGGGAGAAGGCATTGGTGTTCAGGCGGATCGACTGCCGGGTGTCCTTCTTCGACTTGTATCGGGGTGGGGAGACCCGCGGGCCCTTGCGCTTGCCACTGAGGGAGTCGAAGAAGTTCTTGTAGGCGGTGTCCAGATCCCGTAGGGACTGTTGCAGCACGACCGCCGACACGTCCGCCAGCCAAGCACGTTCCTCGGTGCGCTTGGCCTGCGTGATACGCATCCGGGACAACTCTGCCGACTTCACATACGGCAGGCCCGCCGCATGCGCCTCTCTGCGATCACGCAGACAGTCGTTCCACACCACACGAGCACACCCGAACGCCTTCGCCAGCGCGGAGCGCTGCGAGGCATCCGGATACACGCGAAAGTTGTAGCGAAGCTGCATGCCGTCACGCTATTTACCGCCGCCTTCACAGAACAAGCGAAGAACTCGAAAGCCGGGCATACGCCCAGTTTCAGCGATACAATTCCTCCTTCCCCGTCGAAGTCCTGGCAGCTATGGCAGCGCCCAAGAGCCTGTTTCGGCACAGTGCGGAGTGAGACTCCCGGTCAGAAGATGTCCGGGCACCAGGGCCGGCGGGAGGTCCGCAGCAGGGCGTCCGCGCGGGCGGCGGCCCCCGGGGTGACCTCCTCGACCCGGCCGAGAGCGGCGAGCCGTACCGCCGACTCGTCACCGAGCGAGAGCGTGCCCAACTCGGCGATGTCGAGGGCGAGATCGGCCGGGGCATCGGACGGCTCACAGGCGGCGCCCTCCGGGGAGGCGTCCAGACGGTAGCGGCCGCCCGCCAGACCGGCCGCGTCCCGCAGATCGAGGACCAGGCTGCCGGAGGCCCCGTACGTACGGCCCTCCAGGACCTTCGCGACATCCAGCACCCGGACCCAGAGCATGTCGGCCTGCGTGGTGATGTGGGCGGCACGCGGGTCGGGCAGCAGCAGCGGGAGGAGGTCGTCGGGGGCGCGGTTGCCGGACTTGATCGTGGTGACCCAGTCGATCGAGCAGAGATAGCGCCACAGCGCCCGCTCGGCCGCCGGTGTGACGGCGATCAGGTCCTTGACCTTGGCCGTGTTGAGGGGCTGCTTGGCATCGCCCCAGGTGTCGTCGCAGGTGTAGGCGGCGAAGCCCTGGGGCTCACCGTCCTCGTCACGGAAGACGACGTAGAACGGCTCGGTCCACGGGGAGTTGTGGAAGGCGAGACCCGTCTCGACGTCCCAGCGGCGGCTGTCGCGCTCGACCATCCCGGCCCGTACGCCGGCGAGCCGGCGGTGCAGCGCGGGGCCGATCTTGCGGATCTCCTCGCCGTCGGCGAAGTCGATCCGTCCGCCGTCCTCGGGCCGCCCGGTACGACGCGGGTCGAGACCGGCGCGGCGGACGTCCACGGTCCACTCGGTCGTCCAGGTCGCCGGACCGAAGCCGTACCGGCCGTAGATCGGGTACTCGGCGGCGATGAGTGTGGCGACGGCGTCGCCCCGCTCCTTCGCGGCGGCGAGATCGTCCGTCATCATCCGGCTGAGCAGCCCCTGCCGGCGATGCGTCGCGGAGACCGTGACACCGCTGACGGCGTCGGCGACGAGCGAGCCGCCGCCGACGGCGCTCAACTCCTGCGTGAACGAACGGAAGGTGGCGACCACGCGGCCGCCGTCGAAGACGCCGAGCACTCGGGAGAGATCGGTGTGCGGCAGCCGGTCGGCGACCTCCTCGTCCGTCACCACCGGCGGCCGGAGGAACCCGGTGCTGACGGCCCGGAGCCAGTCGGGGTACTCGGACTCGACGACAGGACGCACCTCAAGAGTCATCCTCCGAGGCTATGCCGGTCCCACCGCCGCACGCACCCGGGTTTTCCCGCGGGAGCGCACTCGGGATTTCCCGGCAACCGCCACACACACCCGGGACTTCCCGACGGGCCCGCCCGCACCTTGGCCACCGCCCGCCCGCACGGCAGCCACCGCCCGCACGACAGCCGCCGCCCTCCCGGCGACCACCGCCCTCCCGCACCGCCTCAGATGAGCAGGTCGTCCACCTGCGCCTCGCCCTCGCGGTAGCGGCGGGCGATCTCCGCGCTGCAGTCGTCGGCCGTCCGCTGCAGCTGCTGCCGCTGCCGCGAGACCTGCTGCTCGTACCCCGCGAGCCGTCCCATCGCCGCGTGCAGCTCGTCGTCCGTCCGCGCGCCGAGATCCGACAGCTCGACCTCCGAGAGCATCTCCGTCGCGAGCCGCCGGTACTCCTCGCTGCGGGGCGTCGACAGCGTCACATGCCGCGCCGAGGTCCGCAGCCGCGACGGCGCGTCCGCCAGGATCTCCGAGAGCCGGTCCAGGACCGGCGCCTCCGGATCCGTACGCCGGGCCAGCTCGGCCCGCAGGATGTCGATCCGGCCCTGCAGCATCCGCCGTACATAGCTGAGGTCGGCCTCGTCCCCCTGGGCCTCACGGCGCAGGGTGCGCAGCTCCGGCAGCCGCAGGGCGGTGAGATCGGGTGTCGGCCGTTCCGGCAGGGCAGGCTCGGCCCTCCGCTGCACGGGTGGTCGTACGGCCGCGCCGACCCGGGTCAGCTGTACGGGACCGGAAGGCGTCTGCCCGGCGCCAGGTGCACTCATGTGAATCGTCCCCTCGACCGGTGCGGAGCCGCACCGCCTGACAGGCATGGTGCCACTCCCGCACGTGTGTGTGCAGACGCTCTGCACCCGTTCAGCCCCAGATGCGTCGGTCTGTAGGTTGGTCCGTATGCGAGCAGTGGTACAGAGGGTCGACGGCGCGAGTGTCGTCGTCGCAGGGGAGACGGTCGGCGAGATCGTCGGCGAAGGACTGTGTGTGCTGGTGGGAGTCACCCATGAGGACACCCCGGAGAAGGCGGCCCAGCTCGCCAGAAAGCTGTGGTCCGTCCGGATGCTGGAGGGAGAGAAATCCTGTTCGGACGTGAATGCGCCCTTGTTGGTGATTTCTCAGTTCACCCTCTACGGGGACGCCCGCAAGGGCCGCCGGCCCACCTGGAACGCCGCGGCCCCCGGGCCCGTCGCCGAGCCCCTCGTCGACGAGGTGGTGGCGCAGCTGCGCGCGCTGGGCGCGCGCGTGGAAACGGGCCGGTTCGGAGCGGCGATGCGCGTCTCGCTCACGAATCACGGCCCGTTCACGGTGCTCGTGGAGGTGTAGGGGCGTGGGGGCACCTCCCGTGCCCGAGGGGCTACGGGGGAGTGCCGTGCCAGGCGTCGCGGCCACGGCCACGATCCGCCGGGCACCCGCTACGGCTCGACGACGGTCTCCTGTGCGGCGGCCGTGTCGCCGGCCATCAGCTCCGCGTCCACCGGCACGTTCCGCTTCACCATCGCCAGCGCGATCGGCCCCAGCTCGTGGTGGCGGGCGGAGGTGGTGATGAAGCCGAGCTGCCGGCCCTCGCCGCCGTCCGCCGCGAGGTGGATCGGGGTGCCGTGGCCCGGCAGATGGACCTCGCTGCCGTCCAGGTGCAGGAAGACCAGCCGCCGCGGCGGCTTCCCCAGGTTGTGGACACGGGCGACGGTCTCCTGCCCGCGGTAGCAGCCCTTCTGCAGATGCACCGCGCTGCCGATCCAGCCGAGCTCGTGCGGAATGGTCCGGTGGTCGGTCTCGAAGCCGAGCCGCGGCCGGTGCGCCTCGATCCGCAGCGCCTCGTACGCGAGGATGCCGGCGGCCGGCCCGTGGGAGGCCGCGAAGGACTCCAGGTCGGCGCGGGGCAGGAACAGATCGCGGCCGTGCGCGGTCTCCTGTACGACCACACCGTCCGGCACCTCGGCGATGGAGCCGGCCGACAGGTGGACGACGGCGAACTCGTCCGTACGGTCGGCGACCTCGACCCGGTAGAAGAACTTCATCGACTCCAGATAGGCGATGAGCTCGTCCTGGGTGCCGGGCTCGACATGCGCCCAGACCGTCTCGCCGTCGTCGACGAGGTAGAGGGCGTGCTCGATGTGGCCGTTGGCGGAGAGGATCAGCGCCTCGGTGGCCCGGCCCGCCGGCAGCTCGCTGACGTGCTGGGTGAGCAGCAGGTGGAGCCAGCTCAGGCGGTCGTCACCGGTGACCGTGACGACACCGCGGTGCGAGAGATCGACGAAGCCGTCGCCCGCGGCGAGGGCGCGCTGCTCACGGAACAGATCGCCGTAGTGTGCGGCGACGCCTTCGTCACGGCCTTCGGCGGGGACGGCGCCGGGCAGGGACAGCAGAGGGCTCTTCATGAGGAAAAGCCTACGACTCGGCGGCGGCGTCCTTCTCGGCGCAGTCCCGACACCGGCCGAAGATCGCGAAATGCTTCATGTCCGTCTCGAAGCCGAAGGTCTCGCGCAGCTTCCCGGTGAACTCCGCCGCCACCTCCACGTCCGCCTCGATGACGTTCGTGCAGTCCCGGCAGACCAGGTGCAGGTGGTGGTGGCGATCGGCGAGGTGGTACGTCGGCGCCCCGTGCCCGAGATGGGCGTGGGAGACGAGCCCGAGCTCCTCCAGGAGCTCAAGGGTCCGGTACACGGTGGAGATGTTCACACCGGACGCGGTCTTGCGGACCTCACCGAGGATGTCGTCGGGGGTCGCGTGCTCCAGCGTGTCCACGGCCTCCAGGACAAGCTGGCGCTGGGGCGTCAGCCGGTAGCCGCGCTGCCGCAGGTCGCTCTTCCAATCGGTGCTCACCACGCCCCCAGTGTAGGAGGGCGTGGCGGAATACCGGCTGGTCTCGAGGTGCTGGTTCTCGCGGGACTACTTGAAGAAGGCGATGCCGTCGTCCGGCATGTCGGGGAGGTTGCGCGCCATCTCGGCGACCTCTTCCGGCGTGACGACCTTCTTCAGGTGCGCCGACATGTACGGGCGGAGCGGCACCTCGGGGGTGGCCTTCTCGCCCACCCACATCAGGTCGCCCTTGACGTAGCCGTAGAGCCGCTTGCCGCCGCTGTACGGGCCGGAGGCCGCGGTGCGGGCCACGGCGTCCGTCACCAGGTCGATCTGCGGCTTCTTGTCGGCGAGCTCGCCGTACCAGATCTCCACGATGCCCTGGTCGCGGACCATGACGGTCTCGACCTTGCGGTCCTTGTCGATCCGCCAGTAGCCGCTCTCGCTCTCCAGCGGGCGGACCTGGTTGCCGTCGTTGTCCAGGACCCAGGAGTGCGAGTGGTACTCGAGGAAGTCACGGCCGTCGTGGCTGAACGTCACGGACTGGCCGAAGTTGCACTTCTCGGCGCCGGGGAAGTCGGCCACGCCCGCGCCTTCCCACGTTCCGAGGAGGAACGCGAGCGGGACGAGGTCCGGGTTGAGGTCGGACGGGATCTCGATCATGAGCAGCTCTGTCGATCTGTAGAGGTGATTACCGCTGGCCCTGGTACAGCTTCTTCACGGCCAGACCGGTGAACGCGAGCACGGCGACACAGACCAGGGCCAGGAGGACTTCGAAGAAGATGATCACAGGTGCTCCTCGAATGAGCGGTGAAGGCAGAACGGGCCGGACCCCAGCTTAGTCTGCGGGGGACCGGCCCTCTCTGTGAGGTGGGTCTAGCGCGATCAGCCCAGGAGCTGGTTCTGGAGGGTGACGGTCTGCTGGAACGGAACCCGCAGCGCCTCCCCCTTCCGGTTCTGTGTGACCAGCGCGAGTGTGTCGCCCGCCTGGATGTAGGCCCAGCGGGTCTGATCGGCGTTCTTCGGCAGCTCCACGAAGGCGTAGAGGGCGGTGTACGTCACCCGGATCTCGCTCGCGATCTCGCTGTCCATCGTGACGCCCTCGGCCCCGTCGAGGAGCGGGCCGTCGACCGAACCGGCCCGTACGGCGTCGTCCTTGAAGGCCTCGGCGAAGGCGACCGAGTTGAACCGGAGCAGATGGACCCGGGTCGTCGTGCCGTCGGGCGTGGTCCAGCCACGGGCCGCGACGTGCCGCAGCGCGGACTCCTTCAGCGCATCCTTCAGCTCGGCGCGGTCGTCCTGCCGGTACTGGGACAGGTACTGGTCCACGGTGACCCAGCCGCCGTTGAGCTTCGGGTCGGGTGTGGCGCCGACCGGGGCCGGGAGGAGCAGTTTGCGCAGGTCGGCGTGGTGGACCTCGCCCAGGTTGCCGTCGCTGTAGGGGCGCGGGGCATCGGCCGGGAGGGCCGGAAGGCTGAGCTTCGGGTACTCCCAGCGCCCGTCGCTCTCGGTCGCGAGACCGGGCACCTCATGGCGCTCCATGGAAGCGATCCCGAACGCGGTCCCGGTCCCGAGCCCGCCGCACACGAGGACGGCGGCCGTCCAGCGGGCGACGGCCCACAGGACACGGCGCGAGGGCTTCCGGACGGGCGGGGCCGGCGGCCCCGCAAGGGTGAGCGGGCCCTGCTGGGCCTGCTCGCCTTGCTGGACTTCGGGCTCGGCGACGGGAACGGGAGGGGCGGGAAGTACCGGCGAGGCATCAGCGACGACCGGCGGCTCCGGGTCGGCCGGGGTCTCCGGAGCGGGCATCGCGTCCTGCGGCTCCGCCTCGGACGGGATCTTCGCCTCCGCCTCCGGCTTCGTCTCCGTCTGCTCGGTCATACGTACTCCCCCGGGGACTCGATGTGTTCCAGCTGCTTCTTCACCAGCTCCGCCACCGCGGACTTGTCGAACGGCTTGGCACCCGCAGCGGTGACCGTGACGAGGACCTCGGAGTCGTACGCGCTGCAGACCATCCCGTCGAGCTCCTCGGCCTGCTGCTCCTTGTCCAGCTCCTTGTCCTGCGGATACATGAAGCAGGCGGAGTTCTTGTGCCCGCCGATCTTCGGCCCCTTCGGGAACTTCAGGAGGTCGGACGACAGCTTCTTCCGGAGCTCGAACATGCTGCGGATCGCCTTCTTGTCCTTCATCCGCGTGATGTGGACGGTGACCACGAGGCCCTCGTCCGGCCAGGCGTAGGAGCGGAAGGCGATGCCCTGCACACCCAGGCGGTCGATGTCCTTCTCGTACTCGCGGCGCTTCTTGCCGGAGAGGCCCTTGCCGTCCTCCTTCAGGAGGAGTGCCGCCTCCTTCCCGCTCAGCTCCCCGTCGTTCCCGTACCCCTCGATGTCGGGGCCGAGTTCGTAAGTGGCCGGTACCGGCAGCAGCATCTTGCTGAGCGGCGTCGACGCCTTGCCGCGGGCGATGTCGAGTGCCGGGTCCTTCGGCGCCTTCGACAGGTCCGGCTGCTCCCACACGACCGTCGGCGCGGTGCGGTCCGCGGAGCGGACGGTGACACCCGTGTAGGTGACGCCACCGCCGATCGCCCCGAGGACCAGGACCGCGGGCAGCACGACCGTCAGCAGCTTGCGGCCTCGGCCGGGCCTGCCGGGCTTCTTCGGCTCGTCGGCGGGAACGGTCGCGGCGAACACGTCGTCCGCGTCGGTCACGGTGTTCAGTTCCTCGCTCACAGACGCCCCAACTGTCGCTCGGACACCGAGGCGATCTCCTTCTTCGAGATCTTCTTGGTGTCGTAGATGAAGATCTCCATCGCGATGTCACCGCGGTGGAGATACGCGCGGGCCTCGTAGACGTCGAGGTAGCCGGCCTCCTTGTGCACGGGGAACACGTAGTAGTGGCCGTTCGCCGAGCCCTTGATCGGATCGCCCTCGTTCTCGGCGAACTCCTCGTCGGGCATGTAGCCCATCTGCTCCTCGGCGTGGTCCTGCGCACCGATGTAGTTGGAGGAGCGGTATTGCACGAGCCGGATCTCGGTCGTCCTGTACTCGCCCGTCTGCCACGACGTGGTCGCGATGCGCCGGATCCTGTTGTCCAACTGGTAAGAGAGCGAACGACTGGGTGAGTTGTGCTGCGACGCGTACTCGGCCAGCGTCATCCAGCCGTCCTCGTCCGCGAAGTCCGTCTTCTTCGATCCGGCCGGCTTCGGCAGCAGCAGCTTGCGCAGATCGCCGTCCGTCTTGACGCTGCGGTCCTCGGCGGCCGTGAGCGGAGCCGGCTTCTGGCCCTTCGGGAGCGGCTTCGGGTAGGCGAGGTCCGGCTGGTTGAGCGCGGGCAGCGGCGTGGGCTCCCGCTCGGCCTGGATGCCGTACCCCACCGCCGTACCGCCGACGATGCCGAGGACGGCGGCGACGGCGATCAGCGCGATGGTCCGGCCGACCCGGCGAGGGCGCGGCGGCTCGACGTCCGAGGCCGGCGGCGCGTCCAGGACCGGCTCGGCGTCCGACTCGGCGTCCGAGACCGGCGCCGGCGCCGCGACCGGCTCGGCCTCCGGGGCCGGCGGCGCGTCCGCGACCGGGGCCCCGACCGGAGGCGCGTCCGAGGCCGGCGTCGGTGCCGACTCCGGTGCCGCTCCGGCGTTTTCCGTTGATTCTGTGGCTTCCAAAGGGGGTCCCCCCACGAGACCTGAAGCGCAGATTCCGTAACCCGCGCACCCAACTGACCCACGAGTGGTGCATGGGGTTGCAGGGGTCCGCATTACAGTTCGGTATATGGCGAAGAAGCTCGTGATCAAGGTGACCGCCGGGGCCGACGCCCCCGAACGCTGCTCCCAGGCCTTCACCGTGGCCGCGGTCGCCGTGGCGAGCGGTGTCGAGGTCTCGCTCTGGCTGACGGGCGAGTCGTCGTGGTTCGCGCTCCCGGGGCGCGCGGCCGAGTTCGAGCTGCCGCACGCCGCGCCGCTGCCGGACCTGATCGACTCGATCCTGGCGGCCGGGCGGATCACGCTCTGCACCCAGTGCGCGGCGCGCCGCGAGATCACGGAGAAGGACGTCCTGGAGGGCGTACGGATCGCCGGCGCGCAGGTCTTCGTCCAGGAGGCCATGACGGACGGCACCCAGGCACTCGTCTACTGAGTCGGGCGCCCCGGAATCCCGGCGCTGGAAGGCGCCACGCGCTCACCGCTCGTCGTGGCGCCTCTTGCCGTCGAGCTCGTCCCACCACTCGTCGGACTGCGGGTCCCCGGACGGGTCGTCCCACCAGCGGTCCTCGGGCCCCCGCCGATTCGCGACCATCGCGGCGATCGGCGGGATGACCATGGCGACCACGCACATCCCGATGGCGACCGGCATCGAGAACAGCCGCACGACGGCCCACGCCCCGACGAAGAGCATCAGGCAGATGCCCATCATCCAGAAGTAGGTGTGGCGCCGCCGCGCGTACATACCTTCAGATTACGACCGGACGTCGGCCCCTGACAGCTCGGCCGGAGCCGCACTGTCGGCGTCCCGCTTCCGCACGGGGGCGGGAGCCGGCTCCGCCGCGGCGGCGTCCTTCGGACCGGAGCCCTTCGCCGCCTTCCGCCCCAGCCAGACCAGCAGCAGGGCGAGCGTGCCGGCGAGCGCGGGCCAGTAGAAGTACCGGAAGTCGCCGGCGGGCACCGTCGGCAGGTAGCCGGCGATGTACACCGCCGAGCTGATCCCGAGGACGCGGACCGGCATCGCGTACTGCCCGCGGCCAGGCTTGAAGGTCAGCGTGAGGGCGACGGCCAGCCAGAACCAGCCCGCGAAGAGCATCGGGAGGTCCTCGCCCATGCCGACGACGTAGTACTTGAGGATCTGCGTGCGCCGCTCCACCGGCTCACCGATTCCGGGCGCGTTCGCGATGGTTCCGTCCTGGTACGTGTACCGGCCCTGGAACAGCACCTTGGAGAAGACCTGGAGGCGGTACTGGGCGTACTCGGGCAGATGGCCCGGGATCTCGCTGATCCACATGTCGGTCAGCTCGTCCGCGTGCCGGCCCAGCTCGGTCAGGCCCAGGGACTTGTCACGCGGGTAGCAGCGCCAGTAGGCGTCGGACAGGTTGCGCTCGGGCGTGCACCGCTGGGTCGTGGTGACCATGGCCTCTTGGAAGTCCGGCGACGTCGCCGCCTTTCCGGCCGCCGCCCGCACCTCCTCGACGGTCAGGACGTGCACCAGGTCGTCGAGCAGGATCTGCGAGAACTGGCGGGTCTCCAGCGGCTTCGCGACGGCGGAGACGACTCCGCTCGCCACGGCGGCGGTGGCGATCAGTGCTCCCGCCGAGATCAGCCACTTGCGCCGTCCGGGCGTGGGCCACAGGGAGCGTACGAGCAGGTAGAAGACCGGGATGCCGGCCAGCAGGGCGTTCTTGCGGGCCAGGATCGCGTAGGTGATGAGGATCGCCCCGAGCGCCAGCAGCAGCCAGCGCGTGACGGTGCGTTCGGCCGGCAGATCACGGGCGACGAAGGCGATCGCGCAGGCGGCGAGGAGGGCGAACGCCATCTGGACGTCCTTCCACACCACACCGGTGAAGGTGATGATGTGCGGGGCCAGTCCGATGGCGAGGATCGCGAGGGAGCCGACACGGCTGCCGGTGCGCGCCCAGACCCGCCAGGCGATGACCCACAGCGCCGCCCACAGGACGGCGGACTGGAGGGCGGCCATGGCGCCGGGGCTGCCGGTCACGTCGATGAGCGCCCGCCACAGCAGGGCCATCACGGGCGGGTGCCAGTCCGTCACGGGTACCTTGCCCAGCGCCTGCTGGAGCTGGTCGACACTGTCAAGACTCAGGTAGCCGGGGGAGAACAGCATGGCCGTGCCCCAGCCGCAGAACGCGGCGATGGCGGCGAGACCCCAGGGCCAGAGCGGACGATCCGACAGATTTGACCACATCCGTGAGATCGGTCGCACGGGTCGCTCAGGTGTCATGAGGCCGGAGCCTAACAGCACAACGTCAACACGCCGCACGCACCGAACACCCATCGGGTGATCACGGAAGAGTCACCTTGACCCGGCTCCACCAGGCCCTTCGAGGCCTTACGCCGCCTGGAACACATAGCGCCGGTAGACGACGAACCGGACCAGCGTGGCCACGGCCCAGCCGAAGAGCCGGGTGATGTTGTCGGTCAGCGCCGAGTCGAATCCCATCGCACGCGACAGATAGACCGGGGCGGCCGTGATCACGATCCCGGCGAGGTTCACGAGGACGAAGACGACGACCTCGCGCGACGACGTCTCCGAGCGCTGGTCGCGGTAGGTCCAGTGGCGGTTGCCTATCCAGCCGACCACCATCGCCGCGGCCGTGGCGACCACCGATGCCAGGACCGGCATGGACGCCATGGGCCCGTCGCCCACCCCGGGAAGGCCGAAGACGAGCAGGTTGAAGCCGCCGGCGTCCACGACGAAGGCGACGGCCCCGACGACCCCGAACTTGGCGACTTCCCGCCACAGACCGCGGATGACGTCACGCAGGCGGAGGCGGAGGGACAGTTGATCGGACATGAAAAGAGACTAGCCGCAGGGTATTCTCACGTGACTCCACCCATGACCACTCGTGGTCTCTGGATGCCCCCCAACGCCTCGTGGGGATTCCACAAGTCTAAAGGATCAACAGATGAGACCCACGATCGCCTGCGTCGTCCCCTGCTACAACGAGGAGGCGGCTATCGGCAAGGTGGTCCGTGATCTCCGGGCAGCGCTGCCCGAGGCCGAGATATACGTCTACGACAACGCCTCGACCGACCGCACGGTGGAAGTCGCCCTCGAGGCCGGCGCGATCGTCCGACACGAGAAGCGCAAGGGCAAGGGCAACGTCATCCGTCGCGCCTTCGCCGACGTCGACGCGGACGCGCTGCTCATCATCGACGGCGACGACACCTACGACGCGTCGCGTGCCGGTGATCTGGTCGACCTGCTCTTCGAGGGCCCCTACGACCACGTCGTCGGCGCCCGTCGCGAGACGGTCGAGGGTGCGTACCGTCCGGGTCACGCGGTCGGCAACAAGATGCTGACGGGCGCCGTCCGTACGCTCTTCGGCAACGACGTCACCGACATGCTGAGCGGTTACCGCGTCTTCTCGCGCCGCTACATCAAGTCGTTCCCGGCTCTGTCCCACGAGTTCGAGACCGAGACCGAGATGACGGTCCACGCGCTGAACCTGCGGCTCCCCACGGCGGAACTGCCCGTCGACTTCAAGGACCGCCCGGCCGGCAGCGAGAGCAAGCTCCGCACCTACCGGGACGGCTGGCGCATCCTCAAGATGATCCTCGGCCTGGCCCGCCGTCAGCGTCCCTCGCTGTTCCACAGCGTGCTCGCCGGCCTGCTCGCCCTGGTCTCCCTGGGCCTGGGCACGCCGGTCATCGTCGACTACATCAACACGGGCGAGGTGCCGCGCTTCCCCACGGCCATCCTCGCCGCGGCGATCATGACCATCGCGGTGCTCGTGCTGCTGGTGGGCTACATCCTCGAGTCGTTCATGCACCTGCGCCAGGAGCAGTCCCGCCTCGCCCACCTCGCGTACCCGGCGCCGAGCCGCTCCCCCAAGGGCTTCGACCTGGACAAGACGCCGCGTGAGCAGGAAGAGACGCTGGCCCGCTCGTAGTTCCCTGTGACATACGGAACAGCCCCCGCCGGGTACGCCCGGCGGGGGCTGTTCCGTTCGGCACGAAGGGCCGCACCTGATTGTTTCGGTGGCGTCCAACCCCCGGAAGGTGCGGCCCTTCGGCCTGTTCGGTGTCGCGGCGTCACACCGCGATGGCGACCTCCGCGAGACCACCCTGCTGCGCCACGACCTGGCGGTCGGCGGTGCCGCCGGGAACCAGGGCGCGAACGGTCCAGGTGCCCTCGGCCGCGTAGAAGCGGAACTGGCCGGTGGCGGAGGTCGGGACCTCCGCGGTGAACTCGCCGGTCGAGTCCAGGAGGCGGACGTAACCGGTGACGGGCTGGCCGTCCTTGGTCACGAAGCCCTGGATGGTGGTCTCACCGGGCTTGATCGTCGAGGCGTCGGGGCCGCCGGGCTGCGCACCACACATGTCTTCTGTCCTTACGGTCGGGGAGGTCCGGGGAGGGGTCCGGAGACTTACTTGTTGGCGCCGAGCTCGATCGGCACGCCGACGAGGGAGCCGTACTCGGTCCACGAGCCGTCGTAGTTCTTGACGTTCTCGACACCGAGCAGCTCGTGCAGCACGAACCAGGTCAGCGCGGAGCGCTCACCGATACGGCAGTAGGCGATGGTGTCCTTCGCCAGGTCGACCTGCTCGTCCTCGTAGAGGGCCTTGAGCTCGTCGTCCGACTTGAAGGTGCCGTCGTCGTTGGCGTTCTTCGACCACGGGATGTTGCGGGCGCTCGGCACGTGGCCGGGGCGCTGCGACTGCTCCTGCGGGAGGTGGGCCGGGGCGAGCAGCTTGCCGGAGAACTCGTCGGGCGAACGCACGTCGACCAGGTTCTGGGCGCCGATCGCGGACACGACGTCGTCGCGGAAGGCGCGGATCGAGGCGTCCTGGGCCTTGGCCTTGTACTCGGTGGCCGGGCGGGCCGGCACCTCGGCGACGAGGTCGCGGGAGTCGAGCTCCCACTTCTTGCGGCCGCCGTCGAGGAGCTTGACGTCCTGGTGACCGTAGAGCTTGAAGTACCAGTAGGCGTAGGAGGCGAACCAGTTGTTGTTGCCGCCGTAGAGGACGACCGTGGTGTCGTTCCCGATGCCCTTGGCCGAGAGGAGCTTCTCGAAGCCCTCCTGGTCGATGAAGTCGCGGCGGACCGGGTCCTGCAGGTCCTTGGTCCAGTCGATCCGGATCGCGTTGCGGATGTGGTTCTTCTCGTACGCCGAGGTGTCCTCGTCGACCTCGACGATCGCGACCTGCGGGTTGTCGAGGTTCGCCTCGACCCAGTCTGCGTCTACCAGGACGTCGCTGCGGCTCATGCTGTTTCTCCTCCGGGGCAGTGTTCGGCGGTGTGGCGCAAGGTGGTGCGGGTACGCGTCATCGCGTGTACGAGATCGCGCACGGCTACACGGGGTGGCCCCGACGGTTCGTCGAAGGGCCTGAGGAATACGGGAATCGGGCGTCCCGCTCAGACGGAGCGACAGAGCATGGCGGCGACGCGGCACAGGTCTACTGCCCGCCGCTTCGTGAGTTCCGCCTGTCGCTTCATGCCCACGATCGTAGGGACGGACAGGCGGCCGTGTCACCGGTGTGTCGTATTTTGAGACGCGATCGTCCGAGATGCGAGACGTGATCACGTGAAAACGGGTCGCGGCCCCGGTCCGGACCGGGGTGTCCCGGTTCTGCTCCTACGGATCGGACGGGACCGTCTCACCATGTGGAGAAGGGGTGGTCGAGGGGGCGGATCAGCCCGCCAGCACGACGTCCTTGCCGGTCACGGCGACGGCCAGGCCGTCCTCGCGGGCCTCGACCTTCTCCAGCTTCATGCCCGCCGGCAGTCCGCCGATCTCCCGGTCGAAGTCGGTGCGCTTCCGGACGAGGTCCTCCAGGCCGGGAATGCCGCCACCGGGCACCTTGTCGGCCCGTACCCGGATCGTGTCCCCGTCGACCAGCGTCACCGTCGAGACGACGCTCTTGGTGACCGTACGGCCCAGGATCTCGACCCCGCCCGTGACCTTCAGCTTGCCGTTGCCGCCGTAGGCGACCTTCACCTCACGCTCGGAGGCCGCCGCGAGGTCCTCGTACGAGATCAGCGCGGTCCCGCTGACGGTGCCGGCGCGGGCGCTCGTGTAGTCGCCGTTCAGCGTCACGTCGTGGAAGGCGGCGGACAACTCGCCGATCCGGATCTTCCGGCCGCCGGCCGTGGCCTCGACGCCGGTCAGCTTCACGTCGACCTCGTCGAGGCGCTGGTCCATGACCTGGGTCAGGAACGGGAAGCCCTTGATGTCGACCTCGGTCGATCCGGAGCGGGCCGGGCCGAGCCGGACCCGGTCTGCGGCCTCCGACTCCGCGTAGTTGACCGCGAGGCGGTCAAGACCGACGAAGATCCCGCCGAGCACGACGGCCACGATCAGCAGTACGCGCAGTGCTCGCACGAGCTGTCCCCCCAAGAAAGTCTCCGGCCCCCCGACACGAAGATCGACGTGTCGGAGGGCCGAATGGTTCCCGAGGGCCCGCGAAAAGGGCTACGCCAGCGCGCGGCCCAGCAGATAGACGGCGGGCGCGGCGGCCGTCAGCGGAAGCGCGACCCCGGCGGTCATATGGACGAAGCGGGACGGGTAGTCGTAGCTCGCCGCCCGCAGCCCGACCAGCGCGCACACCCCGGCGCCCAGGCCGAGCAGCGCCCCGGAGGCGCCCAGGTCGGTGAACCCGCCGGCCGCGATGCCCGCGCCCGCGGCGGCGAGGAGCGCCACGACGACGGAGGCCGCTCCCGGCAGCGGGAGCGCCCGGGCGAGGACGGCGGCGGCGACCGCGACCCCGCCGACGACCACGGCGTCCGGGGCGGCACCGAGGTGCCCGGTGGCCACGATGGTCAGCGCGGCCGAGGCGACGGTCGCCATCAGGCCGTACATGCGCTCGTCGGGGTCGGCGTGGCTGCGCAGCTGGAGGACGAGGGTGAGCAGCACCCAGACGCCGAGGGTGCCCATGATCGCGGCGGGGGCGTTCTCCCGGCCGGCGGCGAGCAGTGCGACATCGGCGGTCAGACCGCCGGCGAAGGCGAGGGCGATGCCCTGCCGGGCCGGCCACATGCCGTTGAGCCGGAACCAGCCGGCGGCCGTGACGGCCTGGAGCAGGACGAGCGGCACGAGCAGCGCGTACGGTCCGACGGCCGCGCCGGCGGCGAGCAGGAGGCCGAGGACGGCGGTGAGGGCGGCCGGCTGCATCCCCGGCTCGATGATCGGCGAGCGGCCCTCGGCCCTGGCGCGCTGGGCGTCGGTGATCCGCGCGTTGCCGCCGGTGGTGGGGGTGGAGTACTCGGGCGCGGCGGTCGCGGACGCGGCGGCCGGCTCCGCCGGGGCGACCGGCGTCTCGGGCGGCAGCGTGTGCGCGGCGGGCCGCGGAGGCAGGTACGTGTCCGCGGCGAGGGGCTGGACCACCGGCTGGTACTGGGTGTCCCAGGTCTGGCCCTCCCACGTCTGCGTGACGTGGGGGTCCTGGTACTGGTGCCCGTACTGCTGCTGCCCGTACTGCTGGTCGTCGTGCGGCCGGCCCTGCTGCTGCCCGTACTGCTGCTGACCCGCGTACGGGTCGTGGCCCGGATCGTACGGCTGCTGCTGATCGCTGCTCATGCTGTGCGGTTCACCCTCCTGCGAACGGCGGGAGCACCTCGACCGTGCCGCCCTCGGCAAGCCGTACCGTCTCATGGGCACGGGTCCCGACGGGGTCACCGTCGACGAGGAACGAACACCGCTGGAGTACCCGGACGAGCTCGCCCGGGTGCTTCTCGCGGGCCGTCTCCAGCGCCTCGGCCAGGGTCCCGGCGGTGTACGGCTCCTCGGCGACACCGGCGGCGGCCTTGGCCGCGGCCCAGTAGCGGATGGTTCCCGCTGCCATAGCGGCGCTCCCTTCGTTCGTGTGCGCGCCGCTGTCCATGATGGGCTATCGGCGGGTGAGCCAGTCCCCCAGTCGGGCGAGCAGCTCCTCGTCCGCCGCGTTCTCGGCGTGTCCCATGCCGCGCTCCAGCCACAGCTCGCACCCGCCGGCCTCCGCCAGCATCCGCGGGTGGTCGACGGGGAAGTACGGGTCGCGGTCGCCGTGCACGATCAGCAGCGGGGTCGGCGCGATCATCGGGACCGCTTCCACGGGCGACAGCGGTACGGGATCCCAGTCGCGGTTGTCGATCCGCGTGCGGAGCCCGTAGCGGCCGACCAGCCGGCCCATCGGGCGGGTGATCACCCAGTGGACCCGTCGCATCGGGGGCGTACCCCGGTAGTACCACCGGGCGGGCGCGCTGACGGCGGCGACCGCGTCGGTGTGTCCGCCGGTGTCCCGCTCCAGGGCCGCGTGGCGCAGGACGATCGAGCCGCCCATGGAGAAGCCGAGGGTCACCACGCGCGCGTGGCCGCGCTCCCGGGCCCAGCGCACCGCGGCGGCGAGATCGAGGACCTCCCGGTCGCCGACGGTGGAGCGACCACCCGAACGGCCGTGCCCCCGGAAGGAGAACGTGACGACGGCCGCGTGCCCGGCGAGCGCCTTCGCCGCACGGCGGACGGCGGGCCGGTCGGCCGACCCGGTGAAGCCGTGGGCCAGGACGACGGCCGTATCCGTGACACCGCGCGTATACCGTTCGTAAACAGCCTCGATACGGACACCGTCGTCGGTGAGCAAAGTGGCACGCTGGGAGCCGGATGTGGTCCAGGAAACATCCACGATGTGAAATCGGCCCTCAGCCTTGGAACTCATGTGGGCTATTCTGCTTGGCATGAGGATCCGGGCAACGCAGCCCCCGGGTCCTTTTGTGTTTACCGACCGTTGTTACGACCGGATGAACAAAGGCTCTCAGGGCGCGAGAGCCAGCAGTGATGCGTACGAAGCAGTGCCGTAGTCCTCGCAGGGACCGAGGAGGAACCGACGTCATGGACGAGCGAACGAAGCACGACCGGCAAGGCACCGAAGCATGGGGGCACCCCCTGCTCGAGCGAAGCCGAGAGCTTGCGGGAGGGACCCGATGAGCTCACTGCTGCTCCTCACCAACGCACTCCAGCCGTCGACCGAGGTGCTTCCCGCACTCGGCCTGCTGTTGCACAACGTGCGGGTGGCTCCCGCCGAGGGCCCCGCCCTCGTGGACACCCCCGGCGCGGACGTCATCCTGATCGACGGCCGGCGCGACCTCCCGCAGGTGCGCAGCCTCTGTCAGCTGCTCCGCTCCACCGGGCCCGGCTGCCCGCTGATCCTCGTCGTCACGGAGGGCGGTCTCGCGGCCGTCACCGCCGACTGGGGCATCGACGACGTCCTCCTGGACACCGCGGGACCGGCCGAGGTCGAGGCCCGGCTGCGGCTCGCGATGGGCCGCCAGCAGATCGTCTCCGACGACTCTCCGATGGAGATCCGCAACGGCGACCTGTCGGTCGACGAGGCGACGTACAGCGCCAAGCTCAAGGGCCGGGTCCTGGACCTGACCTTCAAGGAGTTCGAGCTCCTGAAGTACCTCGCGCAGCACCCGGGCCGGGTCTTCACCCGCGCCCAGCTCCTCCAGGAGGTATGGGGGTACGACTACTTCGGCGGCACCCGAACGGTGGACGTCCACGTACGGCGTCTGCGGGCCAAGCTCGGCCCCGAGCACGAGTCGCTGATCGGCACCGTCCGCAACGTCGGCTACCGCTTCGTCACCCCGGAAAAGGTGGAGCGGGCGGCCGAGGAGGCACGGGCGAAGGAAGAGGCCCGGGTCAAGGGCGCCGCGCGTGATGTCACCCCTGCGGAGGACCGGAACGTGGTGGAAGCCACAGTGCGACCTGCCGGTAGGTAGGTCACCCCGCGTAGACTGCCGCGCGTGGCCAAGGTGACGCGGGATGACGTAGCTCGACTGGCGGGTACTTCGACCGCGGTCGTGAGTTACGTCATCAACAACGGACCCCGGCCGGTTGCCCCGGCCACGCGCGAGCGTGTCCTCGCCGCCATCAAGGAGCTGGGCTACCGGCCCGACCGGGTGGCCCAGGCGATGGCGTCCCGCCGCACGGACCTCATAGGCATGATCGTCCCGGACGCGCGGCAGCCGTTCTTCGCGGAGATGGCGCACGCCGTCGAACAGGCCGCCGCCGAGCGCGGGAAGATGGTCCTGGTCGGCAATTCGGACTACCGCGACGAGCGCGAGGTGCACTACCTGCGCGCCTTTCTCGGGATGCGGGTCTCCGGGCTGATCCTGGTCAGCCAGGGCATGAGCGAGCGGGCCGCGAGCGAGATCGAGGCCTGGGACGCCCGGGTGGTGCTGCTGCACGAGCGGCCCGAGGCGCTGGACGACGTCGCCGTCGTCACCGACGACATCGGCGGCGCCCAGCTCGCTACCCGTCACCTCCTGGAGCACGGGCACCCGTACGTGGCGTGCCTCGGCGGCATCCCGAACACCCCGGCGGTCGGCGACCCGGTCGCGGACCACGAGGAGGGCTGGCGCCGCGCGATGCTGGAGGCCGGCCGGTCGATCGAGGGCCGGCTCTTCGAGGCCCCGTACAACCGCTACGACGCCTACCAGATCGCCCTGAAGATCCTTTCCGGCCCGGACAGGCCGCCGGCCATCTTCTGCTCCACCGACGACCAGGCCTTCGGTGTGCTGCGCGCCGCGCGCGAACTGCGCATCGACGTGCCGACGGAGCTGGCGGTGGCGGGCTTCGACGACGTGAAGGAGGCGGCCCTCACGGATCCGCCGCTCACGACGATCTCCTCCGACCGCCCGGCCATGGCCCGGGCAGCGGTGGATCTGGTTCTGGACGACTCGCTGCGGGTGGCCGGTTCGAAGCGCGAGCGGGTGAAGCAGTTCCCCTCTGCCCTGATCGTCCGCCGCTCCTGCGGCTGCGGCTGAGCCTCCGGGGGCCGGACCTCAAGCCCAGGGCCCTCGGCGGTCCGACCAAGAGCACCCACCACCCACGGCAACCACCCACGGCCCCTGCCGGCGTTCACCACGACACCCCAGGCTTTATATCGGGCATACAGGGTTCTGTCGGGCTTCTCAGGCCGACCTCAGGAAGCTCTCATGAACGGCTCCGAGAGTCTTCTCCATGACGGACTTCCAGCAGCCGCAGCAGCAGCCGTACTACCCACCGCAGCCCCCGCGGCCCCCGTACGACCCGACGCAGCCGGTCACGACGGAGCCGGGCACCACGATCTGGCCGTCCGGCGGGCATGTACCGCCCCCGGTCGGACCCCCCGCCGCCGGTCCCGCCCATGCCGCCCCCGAGCCGCGCCGCCGTGCCAAGCGGGGCGTCGGGCTCCTCGCGGCCGTGGCGATCGCCGCGGCCGCCGTCGGTGGCGGCACCGCGACGCTGATCCAGCAGCTCACCGCGGACGACACCGCGCGGGCGTCCGGCGTGAGCGGGACGAACGTCTCCGCGAGCAGCAAGGGCACGGTCGCCGGCGTCGCCGAGGCCGTCTCCCCGTCGATCGTGGAGATCTCCGCGAACTCCACGTCCGGCAAGTCCACCGGCTCCGGCGTGATCATCACCGGCGACGGCGAGATCGTCACCAACAACCACGTCATCTCCGGCGCCTCCGAGATCAGCGTGCAGCTGTCCACCGGCAAGTCGTACGCGGCGAAGGTCGTCGGCACGGACCCCGACAAGGACCTGGCGCTGATCAAGCTGGAGGGCGCGTCCGGGCTGAAGGCGGCCACGCTCGGCGACTCCGACGACGTCAAGGTCGGCGACCAGGTCGTGGCGATCGGCTCCCCCGAGGGCCTGACCGGCACGGTCACCAGCGGCATCGTCTCCGCACTCGACCGCGATGTGACCGTGGCCAAGGACGAGGGCCAGGACCAGCAGCAGCAGCAGCAGCAGCAGTACGACCCTCGACAGGGCTGGCCCTTCGAGTTCGGCGGGCAGCAGTTCAACGGTGACACCGGCTCGTCGAAGACGACGTACAAGGCGATCCAGACCGACGCCTCGCTCAACCCGGGGAATTCCGGCGGCGCGCTGATCAATATGAACGGCGAGATCATCGGGATCAATTCGGCCATGTATTCGCCGAGTGCGTCGAGCGGTTCTGCGGCCGGCAGCGTCGGCCTCGGATTCGCCATCCCGGTGAACACTCTCAAGGCCGACCTGGACAACCTCCGGTCCGGTGACCGCAACTGAACACGTGCGAGGCTGGCCCCATGACTGGCCCGGTGAATGAAGGCGACCGCATCCTCATCGTCGACGACGAGCCCGCCGTGCGGGAGGCGCTGCGGCGCAGCCTGGCCTTCGAGGGGTACGGGACCGAGGAGGCCGTCGACGGGGTCGACGCGCTCGCCCGGATGGAGTCGTACGCCCCCGATCTCGTCGTGCTCGACGTGCAGATGCCCCGGATGGACGGGCTGACGGCGGCGCGCCGGATCCGGGCGTCCGGCTCGACCGTGCCGATCCTGATGCTGACGGCGCGGGACACGGTCGGCGACCGGGTGACGGGGCTCGACGCGGGCGCCGACGACTACCTGGTGAAGCCGTTCGAGCTGGACGAGCTGTTCGCCAGGATCCGGGCCCTGCTGCGTCGCAGCTCGTACGCGAGCACCGTCGAGGCGCAGCCCGAGGGCGATGTGCTGAGCTTCGGCGATCTGCGGATGGACCTGGCGACCCGCGAGGTGACGCGGGCCGGGCGGCCGGTGGAGCTGACGCGGACGGAGTTCACGCTCCTGGAGATGTTCCTGGCGCATCCGCGCCAGGTGCTGACGCGCGAGCAGATCCTGAAGGCGGTGTGGGGCTTCGACTTCGAGCCGAGCTCGAACTCCCTGGACGTGTACGTGATGTATCTGCGGCGGAAGACGGAGGCCGGCGGCGAGCCGCGCCTGGTGCACACGGTGCGGGGCGTGGGGTACGTCCTGCGCGGCGGAGGCCCGGAGTGAGAGGTCCCCTGGCGTGGTTCCGGTCGCGGCCGCTGCGGTCCCGGCTGGCGCTCCTGACGGCGACGGCGGTCGCGGTGGCGGTCGCGGCGGTGTCGCTGGCCTGCTGGTTCGTGACGCGGGCGCAGTTGGAGGCGGAGCTGGACTCCTCGCTGCGCGACACCCGGATCTCGGACGACCAGGCGCGGATGCTGCTGGGCTCCTGCGCCCCGGGTGCGCAGGACCGCCCGGTGCCGGCGGGGCCCGCGCAGACCCTGCAGATCGTCACCGTCACCGGTGACCTCTGTACGCTCGGCACCTCCCCGATCCCCGCCCAGGCCGGGGACCTCGCGGTCGCGCGGGGCGAGCGGCCGTTCGCCCTGCACACCACGAACGCCGAGAACGGCACGGAGATGCGGGTCTACTCGTATCACGTGTCGATCGCCAACCAGCCGGTCGCGGTCTCGGTCGCCCGTCCGCTGTACGAGATCGACCGCTCGATGTCCACGCTCGCCTGGGTGCTGCTGCTGGTCTCCGGGATCGGTGTCGTGGGCGCCGGGGCGGCCGGACTGTGGGTGGCGCGGACCGGTCTCGAGCCGGTGGACCGGCTGACGGGCGCCGTCGAGCATGTGGCCGCGACCGAGGATCTGACGGTGCGCATCCCGGTCGAGGGCGAGGACGAGATCGCCCGCCTCTCGCGCTCCTTCAACGCGATGACGGCCGCGCTCGCCGTCTCCCGGGACCGTCAGGCGCAGCTGATCGCGGACGCGGGCCACGAGCTGCGGACCCCGCTGACCTCGCTGCGCACCAACATCGAGCTGCTCGCCCGCAGCGAGCAGACCGGCCGTGCCCTGCCGCCCGAGGACCGTCGGGCGCTGATGGCCTCGGTGAAGGCTCAGATGACGGAGCTGGCCGCGCTGATCGGCGACCTTCAGGAGCTGGCCCGGCCGGACGCGGTGCAGCCGGGTCCGCTGGAGGTCGTACCGCTCCACACGATCCTGCGCTCGGCCCTCGACCGGGCACGGCTGCGCGGCCCCGAACTGACCTTCGTCACGGACCTGGCGCCCTGGTACGTCCGGGCGGAGCCGGCAGGGTTGGAGCGCGCACTGGTGAACGTCCTGGACAACGCGGTGAAGTTCTCGCCGCCGCGGGGCACGGTGGAGGTGACCCTGATGCGGGGCGAGCTGACCGTCCGCGACCACGGCCCGGGCGTCGCGCCGGAGGAACTCCCCCATGTCTTCGACCGCTTCTGGCGCTCCCCCTCGGCCCGCAGCCTTCCCGGCTCGGGCCTGGGCCTGTCGATCGTGGCCCGCACGGTCCAGCAGGCGGGCGGCACGGTGACCCTGACGGCGGCGGAGGGCGGCGGTACGGCGGCGACGCTCCACCTGCCGGGCGCGCCGACCCCGCCGCCGTCAGTTGTGGCGGATGAGGGACTCGACCAGGCCTGAGCGGGTGTTCGGGAAGTCCATGACGGTGATGCCGAGGCCCTTCCAGGTGTTGGCCGTGCCGTCCAGGAAGCCGTGGACGCGGGGGTTGAGGTTGTCGGAGTTCCATCGTGGCGGCAGGGACGCGGACGTGCTGACGAAGTTGATGTACAGCTTGCCCGGCTGCTCGACGGCCTTGCGGAAGTGGGCCTTGATCTGGGGGTACTTGGCGTTCGGCAGGGCGTTCCAGTCGTCCTGGATCGCGATGGCTCCGCCGTCCCACCACTTGAGGCCGGGCAGGCCGCCGTTGTCGGCGATGAGGACGACCTTGCCGCGGGCCTCGCCCAGGGCGGGGAGCGTGTCGCCGATGCGGAACAGCGAGCGCCAGCCGCGGTTGTTCAGGTAGTCGTCGAAGATGGCGCGGAAGGTGGCGTCGGAGTCCGACGAGTACTCCTGCTTGACCCGCATCAGCACGGTCTCGGAGGGGTGGGCGGCCAGGAAGTCGCGGCAGGCGATGAGGACGTCGCCGAACATCATGTTCTGGTACGAGGGGCCGTGGTGGATCGCGAAGGAGCCGCCGGTGACCCGGCAGCGTATGTCGAGGAACCTGATTCCGGCGGCGAGCTGCTGAGCGATGGTGGTGTTCTGGCACTCGGACCAGGGGCCGCCGAAGCGGGCGCCGGAGTCGTGGGTGCCGGGGATGGTGAGCTTCTGGAGCGGGGTGGGGTCGCCGTGGTCGGCCATCCAGTCCTGGGTGGTGACCGCCCGTGCGGACGGGGCGCCGACCAGGAGGACGGCACCCGCTGCCGCGGCTCCCGCGAGAAAGCTTCTTCGGTCCATGCGCGGAGTATGACGTGTACGCGTCAGCAAGGCCAGGGTGTCGCGTACGCGAAAAAGAGGAGGGCGGCGGACCGTCGAACGGTCCACCGCCCCCTCGGACGTACGGAGTTACTTCACGACTGTGATCCGGCCCGTCGCCGGCGGAGCCAGCGGGGCGCTCGCGGTGGAGTGGGCCGCCAGGTAGGCGGTGAACAGGTCCAGGTCGGACGCTCCGACCAGCTTGTTCTTGTGCTCCTTCAGGACGGCGAAGCCGTCACCGCCACCGGCCAGGAACTCGTTCATCGCGACCCGGTAGGTCTTCGATGGGTCGATCGCCTCGCCGTTCAGCTTCACCGAGGACGTCACGATCCGGTCGGCGCCGGTCTTCGTCATGTCCAGGGTGTAGGTGAAGCCCTTCGAGACCTGGAGGATCTTCGGGGCCGCCTGATTGGCGCCGCTGACCTGCTGCTGGAGCGTGGTGATGAGCTGGGCGCCGGTCAGGTCGACCGCCGTCATCATGTTGGTGAACGGCTGCACGGTGTACGCCTCGCCGTAGGTCACCACCCCGTCGCCCTCGGCGCCGGACGCCTTGTGGACCAGAGGCGCGCGGACACCGCCCGGGTTCATCAGGGCCAGCTGCGCGCCGCCCTTGTCGGCCGGGGCCATGCCCTCGAGCTGCGCGTCGGCGATCAGGTTGCCCAGCGGCTTCTCGGGCGCGTCGGCGGGGTTGTCGACGTCGCCGGCGATGTAGCCGACGGGACGGCTCGCGATCGGCGCGGCCAGCGCGTTCCAACGGGTGATCAGCCCCGTCATGTCCGCGGCCTTCGGCACGTCACGGGTGACGACGTGGTTCGCGGAGGCGACGGCCGTACGGACGATGTCCTTGGAGCGACGGTCGTAGGTGAGCGTCGTGTCGGTGTAGAGCTTGCCGAACGAGGCCGCCGAGGTGACCGTGCGCGGCTTGCCCGCCGGGTCTGGGATCGTGCACGCGTACGCCTGGTGCGTGTGGCCCGTGACCAGCGCGTCGACCTGCGGGCTGACGTTCTTGGCGATGTCGACGATCGGGCCGGAGATGCCGTCACCGGGGCCGGGGCTGTCGCAGTTGTAGTTGTACGAGCCCGAGGCCGGCGCGCCGCCCTCGTGCAGCAGGGCGACGATCGACTTGACGCCCTTGCGCTCCAGCACCTTGGTGTACTTGTTGATCGTCTCGATCTCGTCGCCGAACTTCAGGCCCTTGATGCCCTCGGCGGAGACGATGTTGGCCGTGCCCTCCAGGGTCACGCCGATGAAGCCGATCTTGACTCCGTTGCGCTCCCAGATGAAGTACGGGTCGAGCAGCGGCTTGCCGCTCTTCTCGTTCGTCACGTTGGCCGCGAGGTACGGGAAGTTCGCGCCCCGGAACCGCTTGCCCTCCTCGAAGCAGCCGGCGGTCGGGTGACAGCCGCCGTTCTGGATCCGGGCCAGCTCCTTGGCGCCCTCGTCGAACTCGTGGTTGCCGACCGAGCTGACGTCGAGCTTCAGCCGGTTGAGCGCCTCGATGGTCGGCTCGTCGTGGAAGAGCCCGGAGACCAGCGGGGAGGCGCCGATCATGTCGCCGGCGGCGGCGGTGACGGAGTACCGGTTGCCCTCACGGGCCTGCCGCAGGTGCGTGGCCAGGTACTCGACGCCACCGGCGTCGATGGTCTTGGTGGTGCCGTCGGGGTTGGTGTGGGTGAGCCGCCCGGCCGAGCCGGTCGGCGGCTCCAGGTTGCCGTGCAGGTCGTTGAAGGAGAGCAGTTGGACGTCGACGTAGCGCCCGTGGTTGCCCCCGCCCTTGGTCCCCGAGGCGCCCGCGGGCAGCGCGGCGACGAGCGCGCCGACGGTGGCGAGCCCCGCACCCACGGCGAGAATCCGCCGCGCCGTCCTCTTCTTCTTCGGTGTCGCTGACATCGCTCCCCTTGTCCCCTCGCCCCTTTTGCGGCGCTGTTCGACTGCTGCTGTGCCAGCGCAGCCTAGAGTCAACGCGCGTAGCGCAACAGGGGGTACCGGGTTACAACTGAGTTGATTCCGTAGGCTCAGGACATGACTCCTGACCCGGCGCCGGCCCTTGAACCCGGACGGCAGATCCTCACCCTCGACGAGCTCTCCCCCGAACAGGTCCAGGACGTCCTTGACCTGCTGGAGGCGGCCGACCGCACCGACGGACTGCACGCCGTGTCCGAGCAGGGGCGGCTCTATCTGCGGCACGGCAGGCGCGAGGGCGTACGGCACTTCCTGCTCACCGTCGGATCACACCTCTACGGCTACGCCCAGCTGGAGGACACCGATCCCGTCGAGGCCCCGGCCGCCGAGCTCGTCGTGCACCCCTCGCACCGCGGCCGCGGACACGGGCGGGCGCTGGGCGCGGCGCTGCTCGCCGCCTCGGGCAAGCGGCTGCGGGTCTGGGCGCACGGCGGGAAGTCGGCCGCCCGGCACCTTGCCCAGGTGCTCGGCCTGACCCTCTTCCGTGAACTGCGCCAGCTGCGCCGCCCGTTGGTGCCGCTCGACATCCCCGAGCCGGTGCTGCCCGAGGGCGTCACCGTCCGTACGTTCGTGCCCGGCCAGGACGACACGGCCTGGCTCGCCGTGAACGCGGCCGCCTTCGCCCACCACCCCGAGCAGGGCTCGCTCACCCAGCGGGACCTGGACGACCGCATGGCCGAGCCGTGGTTCGACCCGAAGGGCTTCTTCCTCGCGGAGAAGGACGGGCGCCTGATCGGCTTCCACTGGACGAAGACGCACGCCGAGGAGCAGCTCGGCGAGGTGTACGTGGTCGGGATCCTGCCGGAGGCCCAGGGCAGCGGCCTCGGCAAGGCGCTCACCGCGATCGGGCTGCGGCACCTGGCGGCGCAGGCGCTGCCGACGGCGATGCTCTACGTGGACGCGGACAACACGGCGGCGGTGACGGTCTACGAGCGGCTCGGTTTCGTCACGCACGAGGTGGACCTGATGTACCGCACGGAGTCCTGAACACGGCGTGAGAAGGGGGCGGTTGACACCGCCCCCTTCTTTGCACCACCCTTTCACTACTTGATTAGTGAAAGGGTGGTGAAGGGGAACATGCTCGAGTACCGGATCGACCGGCGCAGCGGAGTCGCCACCTACCTCCAGATCGTCCAGCAGACCAAACAGGCCCTGCGCATGGGCGTCCTGGAGCCCGGCGACAAGCTGCCCACCGCGCGCGAGGTCGTCGAGGCGACCGCGATCAACCCGAACACCGTGCTCAAGGCCTACCGCGAACTGGACCGCGAGGGCCTCGTCGAGGCCCGTCGGGGCCTGGGCACCTTCGTACGCACCACACTCGGCGCCACCCCGGCCGCCTCGCCCCTGCGGGGCGAACTCGCGGACTGGGCGCGCCGGGCCCGTACGGCCGGCCTCGACCGGGACGACGTGGCCGCGCTCTTCACCTCCGTACTGGACGAACACTTCACGGACGAACACGTCAAGGGGGACGCCACATGACCGGCGGCACGGCACTGGAGGCCACGGGCCTCGGCAAACGGTACGGACGGGACAGCTGGGCCCTGCGGGAGTGCGACCTCGCCCTGCCCGCCGGCCGTGTCTGCGCGCTCGTCGGCCCCAACGGGGCCGGCAAGTCCACCCTCCTCGCCCTCGCGGCCGGCCTGCTGCGGCCCACCGAGGGCACGATCCACGCGCCCGCCCGCGAAGACCTCGCGTACGTGGCCCAGGACAAGCCGCTCTACCCGCAGCTCACCGTCGCCGAGACGCTCGACCTGGGCCGCGAACTCAACCCCGGCCGCTGGGACGCGGCCGTCGCCCGGCGGATCACCGCCGAACTCGACCCCGGCGCCCGCGTCCGCACGCTCTCCGGCGGCCGCCGCACCCGGCTCGCACTCGCACTCGCGCTCGGCAAGCGGCCCGAGCTGCTGCTCCTCGACGAGCCGATGGCCGACCTCGACCCGCTCGCCCGGCACCAGCTGATGGGCGTCCTGATGGCCGACGCCGCCGAACGGGGCACGACGGTCGTCATGTCCTCGCACATCCTCGGCGAGCTGGAGGGCACCTGCGACCACCTGGTCCTCGTCGACGACGGCCGGATCCGCCTCGACGGCGCCATCGACGACCTCCTCGCCGCGCACGCGCTGCTCCGGGGCCCGGTCGTCGACCTCGCCCCGCACACGGTCGTCGACTCCCGCACGACGGGCCGTCAGCTGACCGCACTGGTACGGCGGGAGGGTCCGGTCGAGGGCCCGTGGGAGGCCTCCGAGCCCTCGCTCGAAGAGCTCCTCCTCGCCCACCTCCGCTCCGACCGCACACCCGAAGGAGTCTCCGCATGAGCACCGCCCAGCCCCTGAGCGCCCCGGCGCCCGCCCCGGCGCCGGGCACCGCGCGCTCCTCGAGCCCGGGCGCCCGGCTTCTGCGGGGCCCGTACTGGGTGACGGTCCGCCAGCACCGGCGGGCGTTCTGGATCGTCCTCCTCGCCGTCGTCCTGAGCCTCGGGGTCGTCGCCGGTCTGCGGATCGCGGAAGCACCCGAGGGCGACACGAGCCACGCGTACGGCGGGCTGCGCGTGGTCATGGACTACGCCTCCACGGCCATGCTCCTGCTCCCGCTGCTCGTCGGCGCCTTCGTGGCCGGCCCGATGATCGCCCGCGAGCTGGAGTCGGGGACCTTCCGGCTGGCCTGGACCCAGTCGGTGACCCCGGCCCGCTGGCTCGCCGCGAAGCTCACCGTCGCCACCGTGACCACCGTCCTCGCCACGCTCGCGCTGATCGGCGTCTACCGGCTCGGCTGGAGCCGGGTCGCCGGGACGTACCAGTTCCACTGGGCGGACCGGGGCGTGTACGAGGCGACCGGCCCCGTCGTCGTCGCGTACTGCCTGCTCGGCATCGCGGCGGGCGCGCTCGTCGGCCAGCTGGTCCGCCGCGCCGTACCCGCCATGGCGGCCACCGGCCTGGTCACAGGCCTGGTGCTGCTGGTACTCGGCTCACTGCGCTGGGACCTCGTGCCGGCGAGCACGCTCACCACGCAGGTCCGTCCGGAGCCGGGACTGATCCCCGCCGACTCGCTGCTCACCGCATCCGGCGTGATCGCCACCGACGGGCAGCGGGTGCCCGGCTGGTCGTGCTGGCAGCAGGACGGGGACCGGATGAGCCCGCTCGTCTGCCCCGACCAGAAGGAGGTCAGCGGCCTGTTCGCGGAGTTCCACCCGACCTCCCACTTCTGGGCGATCCAGGGGATCGAGACCGGCATCGTCCTCGCCCTCGCCGCCCTCGCCCTCTTCGCCGCCTTCCGCGTCCTGCGCGCCCGGCACCCGTAACGTAAGGATCGAGCCATCGAAAACGGGTCGGCGGGGCCCTTCAGGGCCCCGCCCCCGATTCCCGCCCACGTTGCCCACGAGTGAACCCACCACTCCGCCCGGCCGACGACGCCCCCGGCACAGGTTGCCCACGGTCGCCCGCACGTCATGTCGTCGTTACCGGCCATTCAGACGCGCTTGCGACGCTCACGCAATGAAGCCCGCCGTGCCTCCTCTCGCCAAGGGGCTCCCCAAAGGGAGACTTCCCTCGCCCACGGCCCGCTCCGACGCGCCCGACCACCCCTTCGCGCGGAAGAATGGGGCCATGAGCCAGCAGCCCGCCGAGGTCCCGGTCCAGTCCACCGCCAAGCCGTCCAAGCGGACGTCCAAGCAGGCGTCCGAGCAGACGCCCCCGCACAATGGCGAGCCGACCACGCAGCCGTCCGTCGGATCCATAGCCGCGCACCGCCCCCACACGGTCAGCACCGGCCCCGCGACGGACCTCGAGCCCGATCTGGACGCCGATCTCGACGTGTACGAGGACGACGGCGCCGAGGGCGAACTCCCCCAGGGACGCTTCCTCGACCGCGAGCGCAGCTGGCTCGCGTTCAACGAAAGGGTCCTCGAACTGGCCGAGGACCCCACCACGCCCCTCCTCGAACGGGCTAACTTCCTCGCCATCTTCGCGTCGAACCTCGACGAGTTCTTCATGGTGCGCGTCGCCGGCCTCAAGCGCCGCATCGCCACCGGCGTCGCCACGCGCTCCGCCTCCGGGCTGCAGCCCCGCGAGGTGCTCGACCTGATCTGGACCCGCTCGCGCGAGCTCATGGCCCGGCACGCCGCCTGCTACCAGCAGGACGTCGCCCCGGCCCTCGCCGACGAGGGCATCCACCTGATCCGCTGGCCCGAGCTCACGGAGAAGGAGCAGGCCCGCCTCTTCACCCTGTTCCGGCAGCAGATCTTCCCGGTCCTCACCCCGCTGGCCGTGGACCCCGCGCACCCCTTCCCGTACATCTCCGGCCTGTCCCTGAACCTGGCCGTGGTCGTACGCAATCCGGTCAGCGGCCACCGCCACTTCGCCCGCGTCAAGGTGCCCCCGCTGCTCTCCCGCTTCCTGGAGGCCTCCCCGCAGCGCTACGTCCCGCTGGAGGACGTCATCGCGGCGCACCTGGAGGAGCTCTTCCCCGGCATGGAGGTGCTGGCCCACCACATGTTCCGGGTGACCCGGAACGAGGACCTGGAGGTCGAGGAGGACGACGCCGAGAACCTGCTCCAGGCCCTGGAGAAGGAGCTGCTGCGCCGCCGCTTCGGGCCGCCGGTCCGCCTCGAGGTCGAGGAATCGATCGACCCGTACGTCCTCGACCTGCTCGTCCGTGAGCTGAAGGTCTCCGACGCCGAGGTCTACCCGCTGCCCGGCCCCCTCGACCTCACCGGTCTCTTCGGCATCGCCTCGCTCGACCGGCCCGAGCTGAAGTACCCCAAGTTCATCGCCGGCACCCACCGGGACCTCGCCGAGGTCGAGTCGGCCTCCGCGCCCGACATCTTCATGGCGCTGCGCGAGCGGGACGTGCTGCTGCACCACCCGTACGACTCCTTCTCCACCTCCGTCCAGGCCTTCCTGGAGCAGGCGGCCGCCGACCCGGACGTCCTCGCGATCAAGCAGACGCTGTACCGGACCTCCGGCAAGTCCCCGATCGTCGACGCCTTGATCGACGCCGCCGAGAGCGGCAAGCAGGTCCTCGTCCTCGTCGAGATCAAGGCCCGCTTCGACGAGCAGGCCAACATCAAGTGGGCACGCAAGCTGGAGGAAGCCGGCTGCCATGTCGTCTACGGCCTCGTCGGCCTGAAGACCCACTGCAAGCTGTCGCTCGTCGTCCGGCAGGAGGGCGAGGTGCTGCGCCGCTACTCCCACGTCGGCACCGGCAACTACCACCCCAAGACGGCCCGGCTCTACGAGGACCTCGGCCTGCTCACCGCCGACCCGCAGGTCGGCGCGGACCTCTCCGACCTGTTCAACCGGCTCTCCGGCTACTCCCGCCGCGAGACCTACCGTCGGCTGCTCACCGCCCCGAAGTCCCTGCGCGACGGACTGGTCTCCCGGATCCACAAGGAGATCGCCCACCACCACGCGGGCCGGCCCGCATACGTCCGGATCAAGGTCAACTCGATGGTCGACGAGGCCATCATCGACGCCTGCTACCGGGCCTCGCAGGCGGGCGTCCCGGTCGACATCTGGGTCCGCGGCATCTGCGCGATCCGCCCCGGCGTCTCCGGCCTCTCCGAGAACATCCGGGTCCGCTCGATCCTCGGCCGCTTCCTGGAGCACTCCCGGATCTTCGCCTTCGGCAACGGCGGCGAGCCCGAGGTCTGGCTGGGCAGCGCCGACATGATGCACCGCAACCTGGACCGGCGCATCGAGGCCCTGGTCCGGGTCTCCGACCCGGCCCACCGGGCGGCCCTGACCCGGCTCCTGGAGACCGGAATGTCCGACACCACCACTTCCTGGCACCTCGGCCCGGACGGGAACTGGACGCGGCACGCGACCGACCCGGAGGGCCAGCCGCTGCGGCACGTCCAGGAGATGCTCATCGACGCGCGGAGGCGCCGGCGTGCACAACCCTGACCACCTTCCCGTCTCCACGGGCGTCACGGCGGGAGAGGTCCTCTCCCCCTACCTCCAGGCGCGGGCCGGAGACTTCCTGCGCGGACTGCGCCTGCACACCGAGAGCGGCGCGGACACGACCGGCTCGGAGGAGGCCGCCCGGTCCCTCCGGGCGGCCGCCCGCCGCATCAGCGGAACCCTGCACACCTTCCGGCCGCTCCTCGACGCGGCCTGGGCCGACCAGTTGCGCACGGAGCTCGCCTGGCTGTCGGGAACGCTCGCCCTGGAGCACGCCTGCACCTCCCGGCTCGTCCGACTGGTGGACGCGCTGTCCCGCCTGTCGAGCGGCGGCGGGCCGGTGCCCGCCGCACGCGGCGTCACCGAAGGCCCGGGACTCACGGTCGGCGCGGCCCGCGCCGGCGCGCTGCTCGAACGCCAGCTCACCCTGGCCCGTACGCGCGCCCACTCCGCGGCCCTCCAGGCGCTTGGCTCCTCCCGCTTCCACGCGGTCGCGGACGCCGTCGCGCTCCTCGCCTCCGAGGTACCGCTGGGGCCCGCGGGGGCGGCCCCGGCGATCGAGGTCCTCGACGCGCCGGCCGCGGTCGTCGAGCGGCGGCTCACGGAGGCCGTGGGCGGCCTCCCGCTGGCCCGCGCGGCCCACCCGTACAACGCGGACGCCCTCGCGCTCGCGGCCGGCGAGGCCCAGGACGCGCCCTGGCACCAGACCCGGCTCCTGCTGCGCCTCCACCGGTACGCCTGCGAGGTCCTGCACGGCGCCGACCCGGATCCGGTCCTCTACGAGTCCGGCCGGGCCCTCGACCGGCACCGCGACGCCTCCGAGGCCGCCACCGCGGCCGCCACGGCGGCCCGCACCCCCCGGATCGCCCCGGCCACCGCGTACGCCCTCGGCGTCCTCCACGCGGACCAGCGCCACGAGGTCGAGGCCGCCAGGTTCGCCTTCCAACGCACCTGGCAACGCACGACGGCGCCGGTTCCGTGATCCTCGCGGCGGGATGTCTGCTGTGGCGACGGTCCCCTTCCGGGGAGGGCATCGAGCTCGCCCTGGTCTATCGTCCGAAGTGGGCGGACTGGTCCCATCCGAAAGGCAAGCTGAAGCGCGGCGAGGGCGCCCAAGAGGCGGCGGTCCGCGAAGTGTTGGAAGAGACCGGCATGACGTGCGAACTCGGCACGGAGTTGCCCACCGTCCGGTACCTGGTGGAGGGGCGCCCTAAGGAGGTCCGCTACTGGGCGGCCAAGGCGATTCACGGCTCGTTCGAGCCGAGCCGTGAAGTGTCGGCCATCGCCTGGCTGCCCCCCGCAGCCACGCGCCACCGGCTGACAAGTGCGCGGGACAGGGAACTGGTCGACGCCCTCCTCAGCGCCCTTCGGGCATCCGGGGACTTGCGGTGATCACGAGCCCACCGCTTCCCGGCAAGCCCCTCGGCCATCACTGCCGTCGCGCCACGTGATCTTGAGCAGCCCGGGGTCGAACGGAGCCTTGTCGCTGACACCCTCCGGGATGGGCAGGACGACGACGGAGGAGAGGACCTGCGCGATCACCTCGCGCTTCTCCGCCAGTGCCATTCGCTCCCACTTGCCCCGCGTCCACCCGCGCAGGAGGTTTCTGCTCGCCTCGGCCTTCAGATGATCACGCTCTTCGTCATCCAGAGCCGCGATGTTCCGGTTCAACCGCGCCAGAAGATCACGCACGTGGCTCCAGTCGGCGTCCCCCGAGGCGACGGACTGCTCGATGTCCCGACGCTGCTTGCGCAGGTTCGCCAGTGCCGCGGTGCCCCGCCAAGGGGTGCCCCTGGCCTCGGTACCGCCGAAGTGCTCGTTCAGGTACGCGAGCACCAGTCCTTCGAGGTACGCGTCCACCGACGCCACCTTTCGGCCGATACCCCGGCAATTCGCGTCCCCACAGCGGTAGTAGTCGCCGTACTTGGCGTTCTTGCCCGTGGCCTTGTTGCCGGCGAGCTTCGCGTAACAGCGGCCCCCGCGGTTTTCGTGGTCGCGATGACCGTCGCGTTACCTTTGGACAGGTCGACGAACGTCTCGCCTTCGATGAAGAGTCCATCGCCGACCATCGTCAGCGCATCCTGAAAAGCGATGAAGTCACGGGGCAGGCGGTACACCCGCTCCTGCTCGACGGCGACGCAGCCCCGGACCGGAATCCCGGTCTCGTCCTCCTGGCCGTGGGAGATGTCACGACACATCTGCAGGAACGCCCGGCGTTCGCCATCACGCTTGGCGGCGGTGATGTTGTTGTCCTCGTAGTGCAGGACGACCACGCAGTCATGCAGCCCTGCGCTTCTGATGTTGTTTCTGTGCTGGCGCCCGACACCGATGGCATCGCCGTCCAGGCGGTCCGCGGAGATACGGGCATAGGAGATCAGGGGCGTGCGGCCGTTCAGCCATGCCTCCAAGTCGCCCCCTTCGCCCAACCAGGCCCGAAGAGTGGGGGTGACGTAAGAGCGGGAGAACGTCTTGGACGGCCGGGCCGGATTCCGGGTATCGATCCCACCTCGAGCGTAATCACTCTGTCACTTTGCGTGATACGAAATCAGAAACATCCCAAGGGCATCGTGGTCCGAGATTCCGAGCGAGCACTCGACCGAGTTGCGCCGTGGACAGTGGCAACGTCCCCCGCCCGCCGAAGGGCCCCGCACCGCGCCTTCCGGCACGGTTCACTTCCCGTTCACTCTCCCCCGTCGGCCGCTTCACCTGATCTGCCTAATTTCGGCCGTACAAGGTGCACAGGCACAGCGCTGCACCCACAACCCCGACACACGCCGCCGTAAACGTTCAGGACACCCGGTCCGCGGCAGGCGGCTTCTGGAAGGAACACCCGAAAGTGAAGCTTTCGCGCATGAACGGGCTTCGCGCCTCCGCGATCGGTGCCCTCGTCGTCTCCGGCGCCCTCGTCCTGTCGGCGTGTGGTTCGGACAACAACAGCGGCACCACCCCGAACGGCGACAAGACCTCCGCCGCTGCGTCGAACATCAAGTGCGACGGCGCCAAGGGTCAGCTCCTCGCCGCGGGCTCCTCCGCGCAGAAGAACGCCATGGACCTGTGGGTCAAGAACTTCCAGGCCGCCTGCTCGGGCGTCGAGGTCAACTACCAGGCCATCGGCTCCGGCGGCGGTATCACCAAGTTCAACCAGGGCCAGGTCGCCTTCGCGGGCTCCGACTCCGCCCTGAAGGAGGAAGAGGTCGCCGAGTCGGCGAAGATCTGCAAGACCGGCAAGGGCGTCAACCTGCCGATGGTCGGTGGCCCCATCGCCATCGGTTACAAGCTGGACGGCGTGGACAACCTGGTCCTGGACGCCCCCACCATCGCCAAGATCTTCAACACCGACATCAAGAAGTGGAACGACCCGGCGATCTCCAAGCTGAACCCGGGCGTCAAGCTGCCGGACAGCAACATCCAGGCCTTCCACCGCTCCGACGAGTCGGGCACCACCCAGAACCTGGGCAAGTACCTCTCCACCGCCGCCCCGGCCGAGTGGAAGCACGACCCGAAGTCGAAGTCGTGGCCCGCCCCGGGTGGCCAGGCCGCCAACGGCTCCTCCGGTGTCGCCACCGCGGTCAAGGACGCCGAGGGCTCCATCGGCTACTTCGAGCTCTCCTACGCGACCGCCAACAAGATCTCCACGGTCTCCGTGAACACCGGTGCCGCCGCTCCGGTCGCCGCGACCACGGAGAACGCCTCGAAGGCCATCGCCGCCGCCAAGGTCAAGGGCACGGGCAGCGACATGGCCCTCTCCCTCGACTACGCGACCAAGGCCGAGGGCGCCTACCCGCTCGTCCTCGTCACGTACCAGATCGCCTGCGACAAGGGCAACAAGGCGGAGAACCTGCCGACCCTGAAGGCGTTCCTGAACTACGCGATCAGCGAGGACGGCCAGAAGGTCCTGTCCGACGCCGGTTACGCCCCGATGCCGGCCGAGATCGCGACCAAGGTCCGCGAGATCGTCCCGACCCTGTCCTGATCCCCGGCCGGAGCCGGTCCGTCGGCCACCACCGACGGATCGGCCCCGGCATCCGGTGCACCGCCGCCAGGAGCCCGTACATCCGTACGACTCCGCAGACCGGAGAGTCAGAATGGTTACGACAGCCACACCACCCATAGAAAAGGGCCGGCGCGCCAAGGGCGCCGCCCGTCCCGGAGACCGGATCTTCCTCGGTCTGTCCCGCGGATCCGGCATCACGCTCCTCGTGATCATGGCCGCGATCGCGGGCTTCCTCACCTACCGCGCCGTCCTCGCGATCTCCCAGGACTCCACGAACTTCTTCACCACCTTCGAGTGGAACCCGGCCGGCAGCCCGCCCGTCTTCGGCATCGCCGTCCTGGCGTTCGGCACGGTCGTCTCGTCGATCATCGCCATGGTCATCGCCGTGCCGGTCGCGATCGGCATCGCGCTGTTCATCTCGCACTACGCCCCGCGCAAGCTGGCCAAGCCGCTCGCGTACGTGGTCGACCTGCTCGCCGCCGTCCCCAGCATCATCTACGGCCTCTGGGGCGCGATCTTCCTGGTCCCGTACCTGGGCGGCCTGAACCTCTGGCTCGACCAGTACCTGGGCTGGACGTACATCTTCGACAAGGCCGGCGACGGCGTCGCCCGCAACATGTTCACCGTGGGCATCCTGCTGGCGATCATGATCCTGCCGATCATCACCAACGTGACCCGCGAGGTCTTCCTCCAGGTCCCGAAGATGCACGAAGAGGCTGCCCTCGCCCTCGGCGCCACGCGCTGGGAGGTCATCCGCATGTCGGTCCTCCCCTTCGGCCGCTCCGGCATCATCTCCGCCTCGATGCTGGGCCTCGGCCGCGCGCTCGGTGAGACGATGGCCGTGGCCGTCGTGCTCTCGCCCTCCTTCATCCTCTCGGGCCACCTGCTCGACCCGGGCGGCGGCACCTTCGCCCAGAACATCGCCGCGAAGTTCAACGAGGCCAACGAGTTCGGTCGTGACGCGCTGATCGCCTCCGGCCTGGTCCTCTTCGTCATCACCCTGCTGGTCAACGGCGCGGCCCGGTGGATCATCGCCCGCCGCAAGGAGTACTCGGGGGCCAACGCATGAGCCACGCCATACAGGACCGCCCGCCCGTGCAGAACGTCGTCAGGCACGACCCGCTCAAGCACGCCCGGCTCCCCCGCTGGACCCCGTTCGCCATCGCCATAGGGTCGATCGCCGCGGCCGTCGGCCTCGGTCTCGCGGCCGGCTGGCACAGCCGCATCCAGTGGGGCCTGATCGCCGCGCTGTTCTTCGTCCTCGCGACGTACGGGATCACCTCCAAGGTCGAGGGCTCCCGCCAGGCCAAGGACCGGGTCGCGACCAGCCTCGTCTGGGTCTGCTTCGTCCTGGCCGTCATCCCGCTGCTCTCGCTCGCCTGGGTCACGATCAGCAAGGGCATGGAAGTACTCGACCCGTACTTCCTCAGCCACTCGATGAACGGCGTCCTCGACGCCGAGGCCGGCGGCGGTGTCTACCACGCGCTGCTCGGCACCATCGAGCAGGTCGGCATCGCGACCCTGATCGCCGCGCCGATCGGCCTGCTGACCGCGGTCTACCTCGTCGAGTACGGCGGCGGGAAGCTCGCCCAGGCGGTCACCTTCTTCGTCGACGTCATGACGGGCATCCCGTCGATCGTCGCGGGTCTGTTCATCCTCGCCACCTGGAATCTGATGCTGGGCTTCGGGCCCTCCGGATTCGCCGGCGCGATGGCCCTCGCGATCCTGATGATGCCGGTCGTGGTCCGCTCCACCGAGGAGATGCTCAAGCTCGTCCCGAACGAGCTGCGCGAGGCCTCCCTCGCGCTCGGCATCCCGAAGTGGCGCACGATCCTGAAGGTGGTCCTGCCCACCGCGATCGGCGGCATCACCACGGGCGTCATGCTCGCGGTCGCCCGCATCACCGGTGAGACGGCCCCCGTCCTGCTCCTCGTGTTCGGTACGAAGCTCATCAACCCGAACCCCTTCGAAGGCGCTCAGTCCTCCCTGCCGCTCTACGTGTACGAGCAGTACGCGGTCGGCACCGACGCAGCCGTGGCCCGCGCCTGGGCCGCCGCGCTCGTCCTGATCGCCTTCGTCATGATCCTCAACCTGGTGGCCCGCGGCATCGCCCGCTGGAAGGCCCCGAAGACCGGCCGCTGACCGCGGTCACTCTGGAAGTGAATTGATATGGCCAAGCGAATCGACGTCAGCGGCCTCTCCGCCTACTACGGCGCCCACAAGGCGATCGACGACATCTCCATGACCGTCGAGCCCCGCTCGGTGACGGCCTTCATCGGCCCCTCCGGCTGCGGCAAGTCCACGTTCCTCCGCACCCTGAACCGGATGCACGAGGTCACCCCCGGTGGCCGCGTCGAGGGCAAGGTGATGCTGGACGACGAGAACCTGTACGGCTCCCACGTCGACCCGGTCGCGGTGCGCCGCACGGTCGGCATGGTGTTCCAGCGCCCGAACCCGTTCCCGACGATGTCGATCTTCGACAATGTGGCGGCGGGCCTGCGGCTGAACGGCTCGTACAAGAAGTCCCAGCTCAACGACATCGTCGAGCGCTCCCTCAAGGGCGCGAACCTCTGGAACGAGGTCAAGGACCGCCTGAACAAGCCGGGCTCCGGCCTCTCCGGTGGTCAGCAGCAGCGTCTGTGCATCGCCCGCGCGATCGCGGTCGAGCCGGACGTCCTGCTGATGGACGAGCCCTGCTCGGCCCTGGACCCGATCTCGACGCTGGCGATCGAGGACCTGATCGGCGAGCTGAAGGAGCGCTTCACGATCGTCATCGTGACGCACAACATGCAGCAGGCCGCCCGCGTCTCGGACCGCACGGCGTTCTTCAACCTCTCGGCCGTGGGCCAGCCCGGCAAGCTGATCGAGCTGGACGACACCGAGCGCATCTTCTCCAACCCGAGCGTCCAGGCGACCGAGGACTACATCTCCGGCCGCTTCGGATAGCCCCCAGACCATGCGGCTCCGCCGCGTGGCGTCCTGCGGTGCTGCATGGCGGTGCCACCGCAGACGAAAGGGCCCGGCTCCCCTACAGGGGAGCCGGGCCCGACCATTTACAACTGTTCCGCCGGGGGTCCCCCGGACGGGGTCTGGGGGAGGGTGGGCACAACCCACGGGACCGGCGCCCTTCAGGCCCGCCCACCCCAAGGGCCATGCCCCGCCGGCCCGCCGGCCCATCAGGCCGTCAGGCCCGTCAGCCGAAGAACAGCCGCACCACATAGAAGCTCGCCGCCGCGACCAACGCCGCCGCAGGTATCGTGATACTGCATCCCCCGGGGGATAACCCCCGGACCCCCAGCAGCACCCCGGCGTGCCGACCCTTCA
The DNA here is from genome assembly GCF_036237275.1 of Streptomyces sp. NBC_01353. Classification (GTDB taxonomy): domain Bacteria; phylum Actinomycetota; class Actinomycetes; order Streptomycetales; family Streptomycetaceae; genus Streptomyces. The sequence continues at coordinate 4,160,082 of NZ_CP108352.1, forward strand.
GGCCGTCAGCCGAAGAACAGCCGCACCACATAGAAGCTCGCCGCCGCGACCAACGCCGCCGCAGGCATCGTGATACTGCATCCCCCGGGGATAACCCCCGGACCCCCAGCAGCACCCCGGCGTGCCGACCCTTCAGGCCGTCAGCCGAAGAACAGCCGCACCACATAGAAGCTCGCCGCCGCGACCAACGCCGCCGCAGGCATCGTGATGAACCAGCCCATGACGATGTTCTTCGCGACACCCCACCGCACCGCGTTCACCCGCTTCGTCGCGCCCACGCCCATGATCGCGGACGTGATGACGTGCGTCGTGGAGATCGGCGCGTGGAAGAGGAACGCCGAGCCGAACATGATCGACGCGCCCGTCGTCTCCGCCGCGAACCCCTGCGGCGGGTCCAGCTCGATGATCTTCCGGCCGAGCGTCCGCATGATCCGCCAGCCGCCCGCGTACGTACCCAGCGAGAGCATCACGGCGCACGCGATCTTCACCCACACCGGGATGTCGTCGCCCGACTGCTGCACATCGGCGATGACCAGGGCCATCACCACGATGCCCATCGTCTTCTGCGCGTCCTGCAGACCGTGACCGAGCGCCATGCCCGCCGCCGACACCGTCTGCGCGATACGGAAACCGCGCTTCGCCTTGTGCGGGTTGGCCTTGCGGAACATCCACATGATCGCGCACATGACCAGATAGCCGACCACCAGGCCGACCACCGGCGAGATGAACATCGGGATGACGACCTTGTCGAGCACGCCCGACCAGATCACCTCGGTGCCGCCGGCCAGCGCCGCGCCCACCATGCCGCCGAACAGCGCGTGCGAGGAGGAGGACGGCAGACCGAAGTACCAGGTCACCAGGTTCCAGATGATCGCGCCGACCAGCGCCGCGAAGAGGATGCCCATCCCCTTGTCGCCCGTGGGCGTCTCGATCAGGCCCTCACTGACGGTCTTCGCGACCCCGCTGCCGAGGAACGCGCCGGCGAGGTTCATCACCGCCGCCATCGCCAGCGCCGCCCGCGGGGTCAGCGCCCGGGTCGACACGGAGGTGGCGATGGCATTGGCCGAGTCGTGGAAGCCGTTCGTATACGTGAAGCCGAGCGCGACACCAATGGTCACGATCAGCGCAAAGGTGTCCACGAAGCCTCAGGACTCCTTGACCGCGATGGTCTCCACCGTGTTCGCCACATGCTCGAAGGCGTCGGCCGCCTCTTCCAGCACATCCACGATCTGCTTGAGCTTCAGCACCTCGATGGCGTCGTACTTGCCGTTGAAGAGATGGGCGAGCAGCTTGCGGTGGATCTGGTCGGCCTGGTTCTCGAGCCGGTTGATCTCGATCCAGTACTCGGTGAGGTTGTCCATCGTCCGCAGGTGCGGCATCGCCTCGGCGGTCAGCACGGCCGCGCGGGACAGCACCTCGATCTGCTGCTCGACACCCTTGGGGAGCTCTTCGACGTTGTAGAGGACGACCAGGTCGACGGCCTCCTCCATGAAGTCCATGATGTCGTCGAGGGAGGACGCGAGGTTGTAGATGTCCTCGCGGTCGAACGGCGTGATGAAGGAGGAGTTCAGCTGGTGGAAGATCGCGTGGGTGGCGTCGTCACCGGCGTGTTCCGCTGCCCGCATCCGCTCTGCGATCTCGGCCCGGGCGGACATGTCCGCTCCGAGCAGTTCCATCAGGAGCTTCGAGCCCGTGACGATGTTGTCCGCGGACGCGGCGAACATGTCGTAGAAGCTCGTCTCCCTGGGGGTCAGACGAAATCGCACGTGGGGTCCTCGGGGTGCTGGGTTGGGTCAGGCTGATGCTAGGCGCATCATCCGGCCACGGCTAACCGGCGTCCCTTCAGTGTCGCCCATCAGGCACAGTGATCTGCACGGGCCCCCGCCCGGATCGGCGGGGATCGGTACCATATACCCACGAGGGGTATACACACCCTTTCTGGACAATGGAGGACGCGATGACGACCACCGAGGCGGCCGAGGTCACCCCCGAGCCCGTCGGGGCCGCGGAGCCCACCGACCACGACCACGGCGTGCACGGCTACCACAAGCAGAAGGACGAGCACCTCAAGCGGCTGCGCCGCATCGAGGGCCAGATCCGCGGTCTGCAGCGGATGGTCGACGAGGACACGTACTGCATCGACATACTCACTCAGGTCTCGGCCTCCACGAAGGCCCTGCAGTCCTTCGCGCTCCAGCTCCTGGAGGAGCACCTGCGCCACTGCGTCGCCGACGCGGCGATGAAGGGCGGCGACGAGATCGACGCCAAGGTGGAGGAGGCCACGAAGGCCATCGCCCGGATGATGCGTACCTGAGAGCCCGGGGCAGGCACCGGCCCGCCCCGGCCGATCAGCAGCAGTCCGCTCGCTCCGTCGCGACCCTCAGCACCTCGTCGATACGGTCCGCGCTGAGCCGCTCCCCGTCGGCGGCCGATGCCGCGATGATCAGTTCGCCGCACAGCTCGATCTCGGCGAGAGCGACGCAGTCCTGGTCAGTGGGCACTGTCGCGGTACTGGGCGGAGCCACGCGCATTCACCTCTTCCTGCCGGCGTCGGTCTCCCAGCGTAGGGAGCGCGCCACACACCGCGCATGACACGTCCGGACCATTTGGGAATGGCCTGCGCGCGACCCCCTGCTACACCTCGATCTTCCCGGCGTAGATGTCCTTCCGGTCCGGCAGCCGTACGTCGACGGCGGCACCGAACCCGTACAGCAGCGTCGTCGACGCGACGGCGACCGTACGTCCCTGGTTGGCGAAGCTGAACTGGTGGCGCACCTTGCGCAGCCGGCCTTCGTGGTCGAGGTACGCGTCGAAGGGCACGGTGTCCTTGGCGAACCCTTTCGCCGCCGCGGCCAACGCCCCGCGCACCTGCGGCGAGGCGGCCCGGGCGGCCACGGCGATGTCCGTGACCCCGCGGTAGTGGCTGACTTCCACCCCTGCCAGTTCGACCTCGCCGACGTAGGTCACCTTCTGCGCGCCGCGCAGCAGCTCGGCGGCGGCGGCCGGGTCGGTGGCCCCGCCGGTGACGAGGTTGCCGTCGTCGAGGGTGGTGGTGTCCACCCGTACCCACTTGTCGGCGGGGACGCCGGCGCCGCGGTTCTTCATGTAGAGGGCGCCGGGCGCGAGCAGCTCGGTGATGGGCCGGTGCTTGGAGGCTCCGGCGGCGTCCTTGGGCAGGACGACCTGGAGGCGGCCGGTGCGGCGGCGGAAGTCGTACCCACCCTCGCCCCTGATGGTGACCCGGGTCCCGCCGGCCGCCATCTCCATGCTGGTGCTCGCCTTGGAGGTGCCGGCCCGGGTGAGGACCTCGGCCGCGTCCCGCACGGTCTTCGTCGGATCGCCGCTCGGCTTGGAGTCCTCGGGGGCGGAGCACCCGCCCGTGGCCACCGCGCCGACCAGGGCCGCCGCGACGGCGAGGGAGCCGCCCCCACGCCCGTACCGCTGCACCACCATCGCCTGCCAACCCCCAACGCCGTACCGCTGCTTGTCCGGGACCCGCCCGACCCGCCTAACGACGGTCCCGGGCCACCCGTCACGCGCAGTACGGTGGATCCGTGCATCAGCAGGCCCCGCATCACACGACCACGACGGAACGCGGCTCCTTCGCGATAGCTCGGTGCAGCTGTGGCTGGACGGGCCCGGCGCGAAGATCGCGGGAGAAGGCCCGGTCGGACGCGGAAACGCACACGACGGCGGCGAGCCACCACACGGCCTAGCGGGGCGCACCGCGGCGCACCGCGCCGGATCTCACCGTCCCGGGCCGCAGCACCCCGGACCGACCGCCTACGCGGCCAGGTCGTTCTCGCCGGATCCGATGCGCGGCTCGGGGATGTCCAGCGCCTCGGGCTCGGGGCAGCGCTTCGCGGCGTTCCGGGAGCGGACCAGCCAGGCGCCGTGCCGGGAGCGGGCGACGGCGGAGACGACCGGAGTCAGCAGGGCATGGGCGAGGGGCGCCAGGAGCAGTGTCACCGCCGTACCGAGGGCGAAGCCACCGATGACGTCGGTGGGATAGTGCACGCCCATGTAGACACGGCAGAAGCCCTCGGCGAAGGCGAGCGCGATGGCGGCGAGGCCGAACTTCCGGTGCGCGACGAAGATCCCTACGCCGATCGCCATCGCCATGGTGGAGTGGTCGCTGACGAAGGAGAAGTCGGTCTTGCCGTCGACGAGGACCTCGAGGCCCTGATGGTCGTTGAACGGCCGCGGCCGCTCGACGAAGCCCCGGATGGGGATGTTGATCAGCAGCGCGACACCCGCGGCGAGTGGCGCCCATACGAGCCCCGTGACGGCGGAGACGGAGTCGGCCTGCGTGCCGCGCCGGCGGACGCTCCACCAGCACCAGAGCGCGACGAGGACGAGGCCGAGCATGATTCCGTACTCGCCGACGACCTCCATGACACGGTCGAACCACGGCGGGGCGTCCCGCGCCAGCGCGTTGATGTCTCTGAGCAGGCTGACATCGGGGTTCGAACCATCCGATGCGAGTTCAGCCATGTGCTGCGGCCCCTTGCCTTGTCACGTGAGTCGACCGTGGGCGGTCGTATCAGGGAACGAACCGCCTGAGGCGTGCGTTCCGCTCTTCCTCGACGATCACGACGACGTTACCGAAGAGTGACACGTCATCGCAGCTCAGGGCCTGTGCTTTACGGAGAGTTCCGGCCATGTCCGACAGTTCGTCAGGTCTGCGGCAGGTGCGTCGGCAGCGCCGACGCACCCTCCTTGGTGACCCGCGTCGCCCCGAAGTAGTCGGGGGTGTCCATCTTGGTGAAGCGGATCACGGCCCCGGTGCGCGGGGCGTCGATCATGTAGCCGCCGCCGACATAGATGCCGACGTGCCTGATGGCACGGGAGTTCGTCAGATCGTCGGAGAAGAAGACGAGGTCTCCGGGGAGCAGTTCGGCGCGGGACGGATGCGGCCCGGCGTTGTACTGGTCGTTCGCGACACGCGGCAGCTCGACGCCGACGGTCCGGTACGCGGCCTGCGTCAGCCCGGAGCAATCGAATCGGCCATTCTGCGCGGCCGTTCCCGTACCGCCCCAGAGATAAGGCGTACCGAGCTTCTGCTGCGCGAAGTTGATCGCGCCGGCGGCCTGCCGCGAGGGTTCGACCCGGCCGAGGGGCCGCGCGAAGCTCTTCTCCAGGGAGCGGATGATCCGCACATAGTTCTGCGTCTCGCTGATACGCGGCACCCCGCCGGACTTTATGACCCGGTACGCCCCCGCGTTGTACGCGGCGAGCATGTTGTTCGTCGCGTCGCCCGGCACGTCTTCCACATAGCCGGCGAGCTCGCAGTCGTACGAGGCGGCGGACGGGATCGCGTCGGCGGGGTCCCAGACGTCCCGGTCGCCGTCCTTGTCACCGTCGATGCCATGACCGGCCCAGGTGCCGGGGATGAACTGCGCGATGCCCATGGCGTTGGCGGGCGAGACGATCCGTGGATTCCAGCCGCTCTCCTGGTAGAGCTGCGCGGCGAGCAGGGCGGGGTTGATGGCCGGGCAGAGGTTCCCCCACTTCTGCACCAGCCCTTGGTACGCGGCCGGCACGGCGCCCTTGGCGAGCCCGACGGTGCCGTTCTTGGCGTCGCCGGCACCACCGATGAGCCCGGCGGCGGCGGAGTACGTGCCGACGACGAGCAGCGCGACGAAGCTGAGACACACCCCGAAAGCACCACCGGCCACCAGCCACGCCTTGCTGGCCTTGCCCGCCTTACGCACCGTCAACCACCCCTCGGCTCCTGGCAGTACGCCCCTCCTCAGTCTAGGCGGCGGGACGCCGCACGTGGGCGATCCGCGACGCGCCGCTCACGCGCTGATCGGGTGGCGGGTCGAGGACGCGCGCCGCATTCGCGCTGATCGGGTGGCGGATGCGTACGCGCGCCGGTCGCGCACCGATCGGGTGGCAGATACGTACGCGGGCCGGTCGCGCACCGATCGGGTGGCCGATCGCGTACGCGCGCCGCCCACGCGCTCATCAGGGCCTCGGTTGAGTACGCGTACTCAACCGCCCCGGACCGACGCACCGTAACGTCGCGCCCATGACGCCGAGCACCACTCCCGCACCAGCATCCGCACCAGCCCCACGGAGCCGCTTCCGGGCCATGGTGCTCGTGGCGCTCACCGCCGTCACCTGCGTCACCGCCACCGCGTGCTCCGTACTGCCCGGCAGGGACTACCCGACCGTCGACCCCACCACCGTCGTCACACGGGTGCAGGCGCGGTCCCAGTGGGCCTACGACACGATGGGCCTGCCGGCCGCGACCCCCGTGACGGGCGGTACGGTCTCCACCGCCCACACCTGCTACGAGCGGTGGGCCATCGACAAGGTGGACCTCGACGTCGCCTCGTTCGCGTTCGACTGGTCCGTGCCCGCCGTCCCGGCCGACCGGGCCCGCGCGGCCGACCAGCGGCTGCGCGAGGCGTTCACCAAGGCCGGCTGGAAGCTCACGTACGACCGCCACCGTCAGAGCAAGGGCTCCCTGTCTCTCGGCTTCCGCTTCGAGGACCCGGCCACGGGCGACAAGTTCGACCTCGCCTGGCACGACACGACGGAGACCCTCTTCTTCGACTCGTACACGACCTGCGCGCAACTGCCCGAGGAGTTCCTCTCCGGCTCCTGGCACAGCGCGGAGTGGAGCCCGCGCACCAGCGCCTGACCAGGGCCCGCCACCACCCCAAGAGTGGAACAACGACAGTCATTGCCCGGAGTCACCCTCCGTGATACACAGAGTGACCATACGCTTCTTCGCATAGAAACCGGCCACACCGTCGCAGGTCAAGACGGTCGGATCGGTCAACTGTGCGGGGATCGGGTAAAGAGAGCCGTCAAGCCGTCACACGCGGGCGGTTTCATCAGCGAAGATAGGGCGATGACCCATGCCATCAGGCAGGGGCGACGAACTACCCAACAGGGGCGGTGAGTTACATGTACCTGGCGGCCGAAGAAGGCGACATCACCACCATCATCGGTGGAATCGCCCCGAACTGGGGGCCTTTCGGGAGCCTGGGCAATGAAGCCAAGGTGATGATCGAGGTCGTGATGGCCGTGGCCATCCTGCTCTGCCTCGGCATCGCCATCTGGGGTGCGGCGAAGCAGCGCATCGGCGCGACCGCCCTCAGGGACACGTTCAGCGCCGAGCAGGGCAAGGGCCTGATCGTGGCCGGTCTGACCGGGGTCTTCATCATCGGGTCACTCGGGACGCTGTTCACGATCGTGTACGGGATGGCCGTCTAACCACCGAGGTCGGTTGCTTTCCTGATGTCCAGTCACCACACGGTTGAGAGGGCGTGCTTGCCATGAGCCTCGGCGACGACAACGACGGCTTCGGCGGCTCGGGCCAGACCCGCACGCGCCTCCCCGAGGGCGGCACCGGCGACGTCTACGGCGGCGCCCGCCGCCCACCGGCCCGCAACTCCCGCTCGCTCATCACGGTCGTGGGCGTGGTGGTCCTGCTGATCGCCGCGATCGCCTTCGCCAACAGAGGCAACGGCGACGACACGGAGACGACGGGCTCGACCCCGGACAAGGCGGCCGGCTCGGCAGCCCCAACGGCAGCGACGGGCGTCCGCCCGGTGACGGGCAAGAACGGCCAGATCCCGACGGGCTTCGCCCACGATGAACAGGGCGCCCAGAGCGCGGCGTCGAACTACGCGGTGGCGCTGGGGTCGGACGGGATGTTCAACACCGACCGCCGCCACGACATCATCGGCGCGATCGTGCATCCGGATTCACTGAACGAGCTTCAATCCGGTTTCGACGCGGATTACTCACAGGAGTTCCTGAAGCAGATCGGGCTCAACTCCGACGGCAGTGCCCCTGCAGGGGTCACCTTCGTCAGCCGGACAATCCCTGTCGGAACGAAGGTGAAGAGCCATTCGGCCGAGACGGCTGAGGTCGATGTCTGGTGCGTTGGCCTGTTCGGCCTGACCGGTGAGTCGTCCACCAAGCCTGTGACGAACGGCTGGTTCACGGTCAGCCTCGGCCTCAAGTGGAGCGGATCCGACTGGAAGGTCGTGTCGACAACCCAGAAGACGGGCCCGACTCCCGTCAACGGAGACAATCCGGTCTCGGGCTCCGAGGAGATCGCTGACGCCGTCAAGCAATTCGGGGGGTTCACGTATGCCCGCTAGCCCTCGGCACCATGGCCGTACGGTCCTTGCCGCGGTCGTTCTCGGCCAGGTCACGATGGGCGCCCTGGCGTCCCACGCGGCTGCGGCGCCCACACCGACGCCCACTTCCAGCCCGACGCCGTCGACCGGCCCAAGCAGCGACCCTTGCGAGCTGATCGCAGGCCCCGCCCGCGACCTATGCGGGAGCGGCGAACCAGGTCGCACCGGCACCGCCCCCGACCCCACCACCGCCCTAGACCCCCTCTCCTCCCTCGCCCGCGGCTGCGCCGACGCCGCCGTCGCCATCGTCGACAAGCTCTCCCAGGCCGTCAAAGAGACCGCCGACGTCGACTTCACCAACCTCGAGTTCCTCGGCCGCTACGCCGTCGTCTTCGCCGCCGCCACCGTCCTCACCCTCCTCCTCTGGCTCCTCGCCGTCGCCAAGCGCGCCATCCGCGGCGTCCCCCTCACCACCGCGATCTCCGAGGCCATCGGCTTCCTCTGGCTGACCGTCCTCGCCTCCGCCTTCACCCCGCTGATCCTCTACACCGTCGTCAACGCCACCGACGCCGTCACCGAGGTCATCGCCTCCGGCACCGGCCAGCAGACCGACGTCTTCTTCGGCAGCTTCAAGGCAGCGCTCCAGAAGGGCGACAGCATCGGCGGCGGGCCCATCATGCTGATCATCGTCTCGCTGGTCAGCATCCTCGCCGCCGGCGTCCTCTACCTCGAACTGTTCCTGCGCGCCGTCATGCTCTACGTCGGCGCCCTCCTCGGCGTCGTCGTCTACTCCGGACTCGTCGACAAGAACATGTGGGGCCACGTCCGCCGCTGGGCCGGGATCATGATCGCGGTGATCCTCGTCAAGCCGGTCATCGTCATCGTCCTCGGCCTCGCCGGAGCGCTCTCCTCCGGGACCGGGCCCGACTCCTTCTCCGCCGTCGTCTCCGGGCTCGCGATCATCCTGCTCGCCATCTTCGCCTCCGGGATGATCTACCGCTTCGTCCCCGGCTTCGGCGACGAGATCGTCGCCTCCCGCAACAACCGCCTCCACCGCGCCGGCGAGAACGCCGCCGCCGCCGTCATCTCCTCCCCCGCCTCCCTCGTCTCCCAGGGCATCAAGACCCACAGCGCCCGCGGCGACGGCGGAGGCAACAACTCCAACGGCTCCAACAACGCCCCGCGCCCCGCCAACCCCCTCTCGGGCGGCGTCGCCGCCCACAGCAGCCGCGGGGGCTCGGCCGGGGGCGGCGGCGGACCTGTCCCCTCCGCCGCACCCCCGCCGCGTAGCAGCAGCCCCACATCGGGCACCCCGCACAGCAACCGCAACAACACAGGAAGCACTGGAGGTGGAGGGCGTTGACGACCCAGTCCCAGCCGGTCACGCCCCGCCGCACGTATCTCATCGGCCGAGCCCGGCCGAACGCGATCGTCGGCAAGAACCGCGAATCCGGCGAGATCGCCCTGATCATCGCCGGTGCGTTCCTCGGCATGATGAGCGGACTCCTCGTCCCCGTCCTCACCCTGCGGATCGTGCTGCTCACCGGCTTCCCGATGCTGGCACTGGCCGCCGTGTACGTCCCGTACAAGCACCGCACCTTCTACAAGTGGTTCGAAATCAACCGCAGCTTCAAGCGGAGCCTGAAGCGCGGCACCGCCTACCGCTCCGCCGCCGCCGAAGCCGGCACCCGGCTCGACGGCCGCGAGGTCGAGGTCGGCCCGCCGCCCGGCATCGGCCGGATCAGCTGGCTCTCCGCCCCCTTCGGCCCCGACGAGATCGCCGTCCTCCTCCACGCCGACCGCCGCACCGTCACCGCCGCCATCGAGATCGAGGGCCCCGGCGTCGGCCTGCGCGACAGCGAGGACCAGGAAGCGCTGGTGGACCGTTTCGGCACGCTCCTGAAGCACGTCGCCAACGGGGACGGCTTCGTCACCCGCCTCCAGATGCTCGCCCGCACCCTCCCCGCCGACCCCGACGCCCACGCCAAGGACGTCGGCCAGCGCGGCGACCCGAACGCCCCGGCCTGGCTCCAGGACTCGTACGAACAGCTCCAGTCGATGGTCTCCACCTCCAGCGAGCAGCACCGCGCCTACCTCGTGGCCTGTATGCACTACACCCGCGAACTCGCCGCCGAGGCCAACGCCATGGCCCGCGCCGCCCGCCACACCTCCGGCGCCCGCAAGCTCGACCGCGACGGCGGCCTCGCCGTCGTCATGGCCCGCGAGCTCACCGACATCTGCGCCCGCCTCGCCGAGGCCGACATCCGCGTACGACAGCCCCTCGGCCAGTCCCGGCTCGCCTCCCTCGTGCACTCCATGTACGACCCGGACCACCCCATGGACCACATCCAGGCCATGACGAAACGAAACGCTTGGCCCGCCGAACTCGACGCCATGGAGCCCACCTACCTCCAGGCCAAGACCCGCGAGTCCTCCACCCGCGCCCCCTGGTGCCACGCCACCGCCTGGGTGAAGGAGTGGCCGATGACCCCCGTCGGCGTCAACTTCCTCGCCCCGCTCCTCGTCCACACCCCGGACGTGATCCGTACGGTCGCCGTGACCATGGACCTCGAACCCACCGAGGTCGCCATCGAGCGGATGCTCACCGAGAAGACCAACGACGAGGCCGAGGCCTCCCGACAGGCCAAGATGAACCGCACGGTCGACCCGCGCGACATCGCCGCGCACGGCCGTCTCGACCAGCGCGGCGAAGACCTCGCCAGCGGAGCCGCGGGCGTCAACCTCGTCGGGTACATCACCGTGTCGTCGCGTTCGCCCGAGGCCCTGGCCAGGGACAAGCGCACGATCAGGGCCTCCGCGGGCAAGTCGTACCTGAAGCTGGAGTGGTGCGACCGCGAGCACCACCGGGCCTTTGTGAACACGCTGCCGTTCGCGACCGGCATCCGCCGCTAAAGGGGCCAGACTGATGCGAGATCCACTCTCCGCCCTCACCGAAGCCTTCACGTCCTTCGTCTTCGGCAAGGTGGAGACGACACGTCTGCCCGTCCGTACCTCGACCGGCCAGGCCCAGGCCGTCTATCTGCCCACCGCCGCCCCCGGGCTCGGCGACTCCGGCGTGATCATCGGCCGCGAGGTCTACAGCGGCAAGGGCTACATCTACGACCCGTTCCAGCTGTACGGCCAGCAGCTCCCGGCCCCCCACTGGCTGGTCCTCGGCGAGTCCGGCAACGGCAAGTCCGCGCTGGAGAAGACCTACGTCCTGCGGCAGCTGCGGTTCCGCGACCGCCAGGTCGTCGTCCTCGACGCCCAGGGCGAGGACGGCGTCGGCGAATGGAACCTCATCGCACAGGAGTTGGGAATAACCCCCATCCGCCTCGACCCGATGGTCGCCGTCGACGCCGGCATCCGGCTCAACCCGCTCGACCCGTCGATCACCACGACCGGGCAGCTCGCCCTGCTCCGTACGATCATCGAGGTCGCGATGGGCCACGGCCTGGACGAGCGCTCCGGCTTCGCGCTCAAGGTCGCCCACGCGTACGTCAACGAACACATCACCGACCGCCAGCCGATCCTCACCGACATCGTCGAGCAGCTCCGCCATCCGGAGGCGGAGTCGGCCGAGGCGATGAACGTCGACATAGACGATGTACGCGCCTGGGGCCTGGACGTCGCGCTCGTCCTGGACCGGCTGGTCGACGGCGACCTGCGCGGCATGTTCGACGGCCCGACCACGGTCGGCATCGACCTCGACGCGCCGCTCATCGTCTTCGACCTGTCCCACATCGACCGGAACTCCATCGCCATGCCGATCCTCATGGCGATCGTCGGCGTGTGGCTGGAGCACACCTGGATCCGCCCCGACCGGAAGAAGCGCATCTTCCTGGTCGAGGAGGCCTGGCACATCATCAACAGCCCGTTCGTGGCCCAGCTGTTCCAGCGTCTGCTGAAGTTCGGCCGCCGACTCGGCCTGTCCTTCGTCGCGGTCGTCCACCACCTCTCGGACGTCGTCGACGGCGCGGCGGCCCGGGAGGCCGCGGCCATCCTCAAGATGGCCTCGACCAGGACCATTTATGCCCAGAAAGCCGACGAGGCGAGGGCGACGGGACGGGTACTCGGCCTGCCGAGGTGGGCGGTCGAGATCATCCCGACGCTCACCCCCGGTATCGCCGTCTGGGACGTCAACGGCAATGTGCAGGTGGTCAAACACCTCATCACCGAGAAGGAACGGCCGCTCGTCTACACCGACCGCGCCATGACGGAGTCGTCCGTCGACCACAACGTCGACCCGTCCATCGACCCGGAACTGGAATGGGAGACGGAACAGCGCGCCGCCCTCATCGAGCAGCAGCTGAACGACCCCTCGCAGTCGACGGTGGCATGAGATGTCGAAGGACCGTCAGGACCGACAGCAAGGGGGTATCCCCGACGGGCTCGTGGTCGGCCTCGTCGGCTTCGTCCTCGGGCTGACCGTGCTCGTCTGGACGGCGACCGGCCTGGCCGCCCTGCTCTCGAAGGGCGCGTGGCCGGCCACGGTCACCTTCACCAGAACGCCGATGGCCGTACGCGCCCTGATCGGCAACCCGCAGGACCTACCGGGCGCATGGCCCGACACCCCGGCGGGCGAGCTGTCGGGGTACGGGCTGTTCTGGGGATTGCTCATCGGCGAACTGATGGTGCTGGTGGTGCTCACGGTGTTCGCGGTGGGGACGCTGGCACGGTGGAGAGCGGTACGGGCGGGCAGACGGGCCGCAAACGGTACGGCGCCGACGTTCGCGGCCCAGGTCCAGGCCCCGGTGGCGCAACCGGTGGCTCAACCGGTCGTACAGCCGGTGCCACAGCCGGTCGCCACCGCGGCAGAGACCCTCATACAGCCCACCCTCCCACCGACAACCCCCTCAACGGCCCCCACCCCACAGCCAGTCGCCCCGGCCCCCACGCCCCAGACCGTCGTCCCCTCACCTCGCACCCCCCGCCTCCTCTACGGCACCCCCGCCACCCGCCGCCCCGCAGCGCTCCAGGCCGTCCAGGACGCCGAGGGCCCCGTCCTCGTGGTCACCTCCGACCCCACCGTCTGGTCCGACACCAAGGACGCCCGCGGCAAGCTCGGCCCCGTCCTGGTCTACGACCCCGGCCACCTCTGCGACACGCCCGCCCGCCTCCACTGGTCCCCGTCCGCCGGCTGCGTGGACCCGGCCACGGCCCAGGAGCGGGCGGTCGCGCTGCTCGCCCCCGTACGCCCGCCGTCCCGTCTGGACGCCGCTGTCGCCGACACCGCGGAAACGCTCCTGCGCTGCTGGCTGCACGCCGCAGCCCTCGACGACCGCCCCTTCAAGCAGGTCCACCGCTGGGCCCAGGGCACCGGCGCCCACGAGCCCGTACGGATCCTCCGTACGCACGCCAAGGCAGCCGCCGGCCACGCCGGACTGCTGGAGTCCGCGCTCACCGCGCATCCGGAACGACGTGAGATCGCCCAGGAGTTGACCGCCCGCGCCCTCTCCGCGCTCTCCTCGATCCACATCAGGGACGCCTGCACCCCAAACCGAACGGATTCGCTGGCGCTGGAATCATTCGTCGCTGAAGGGGGCACCCTCTATGTGGTCGGTGAAACCATCGAGGACCCGCGCACCCGCCCCGGCGCGATGCCCCTGCTCACCGCCCTCACCGCAAGCGTGGTCGAGCACGGCCGCCGCATGGCCGCACGGTCATCCGACGGTCGGCTCGACCCACCAATGACGCTCGTCCTCGACGACGTCGCCGCAGTGGCTCCCCTTCCCCGGCTCCCGGAGCTGCTGGCAAGCGGCCAGGACCAGGGCCTGCCGACCCTGGTCCTGCTCCGCTCCCAGGAACAGGCCCGCGCCCGCTGGCCGGAGCCCCTGCCCCAGGGCTAGGGGGCCGAGCGGAAAGGCCACGAGCTCAGGCCCTCGGCGCTACGCCGTCGGCCGCCGGATCTCGTACTCCAGCTCGTGCGCGGAGTCGTCGCCCGGCACCGCCACCCTGTCGCCCGTCGCCTCGAACCCGAACCGCCGGTAGAAAGCGGCGGCCCGCGCATTGTCCTCGTGCACATACAGCCGCACCCGCCGCACCACCGGCTCCGGCAGCGACCAGGACCACTCCACACCCGCCCGGAACAGCGCCTCGGTCACACCCGTACCGCGGGCCTCCGGCCGTACGTACACACCCACGATGTGCGTCTGATCGACCTTCGCCACCTCACCGAACCGCACCTCGTCCGACGGCCGCTCCACCAGCACCGAAATCGTGCCCGCCCAGCTCCCGTCCGACGCCTCGGCCACGAACTGACGGGCGCTCGTCCCGCTCTCGGACGCGCCCTCCGCCCGCTCCTGCCAGAACGAGTCGGGCCGCGCCGCGGCGGCCTCGTGGGTGTCCAGGAAGGCGATGCTCGCCACCGGGTCCTGGAGAGCCGCGAGTCGGATCTCCCGGGTCGCCTCCCACTCGTCGGCGCGGATGACACGTATCGAGTAGTTCATGACCGTGATCCTCGCCGCCACCCACCGCCCCCGACAAGCTCTTTCTCCCCGTCGTACCCCGGTACTACGTCACACGCCCCGCTCCCGCCCACGGTCGGACGATCCGCCCCGGCCCGCTCCGTAGCGTCGTGGACATGATCCGAGCAGAAGAACTCACCAAGCGGTACGGCCCCAGGACCGTCGTCCAGGACCTCAGCTTCACCGTCCGCCCCGGCACCGTCACCGGATTCCTCGGCCCCAACGGCGCCGGCAAGTCCACCACCATGCGGATGCTCCTCGGCCTGGACGCCCCCACCCGCGGCCGCTCCACCATCGGCGGCCGCGCCTACGCCGGCCACCCCGCACCCCTCACCCAGGTCGGCGCGCTCCTCGAAGCCCGCTCGATCCACCCCGGCCGCTCCGCGTTCCACCACCTCATGGCGCTCGCCCACACCCACGGCATCCCGCGCTCCCGCGTCGAGCACGTCCTCGGCCTCACCGGCCTCACCGAGGTCGCCCGCCGC
This sequence comes from Streptomyces sp. NBC_01353, assembly GCF_036237275.1. Lineage (GTDB taxonomy): Bacteria > Actinomycetota > Actinomycetes > Streptomycetales > Streptomycetaceae > Streptomyces. Next base: position 4,175,139 of record NZ_CP108352.1, read on the forward strand.
CGCGTCAAGGGCTTCTCGCTCGGCATGGGCCAGCGCCTCGGCATCGCCGCCGCCCTCCTCGGCGACCCGGAGACGGTCGTCCTCGACGAGCCGGTCAACGGCCTCGACCCCGAGGGCGTGCGGTGGATCCGTACGCTCCTCAAGTCCCTCGCCGCCGAAGGCCGTACGGTCCTGGTCTCCTCCCATCTGATGAGCGAGATGGCGCTGACCGCCGAGCACCTGATCGTCATCGGCAAGGGCCGGCTGCTCGCGGACACCACCGTCGACGCGCTCGTACGGGAGTCCGGCGGCGCCTCGGTCAAGGTCGTCACCCCCGACGCGGACCGCCTCAGCACCCTCCTCCTCCCGACGGCACACGTCGTCACGGAGGCCGCCGACACCCTCCGCGTCACCGGCATCGAAGCCGCGGACATCGGCCGCGCGGCCGCCGCCCACGGCGTACCGCTCCACGAACTCACCCCGCAGACCGCCTCGCTGGAACAGGCGTTCATGGACCTCACCCACGACTCGGTCGAATACCAGGGAGCCGCAGCATGAGCACGACGACCGCGCACACGTACCGCGTCACCCCCACCCGCGTCCTGCGCTCCGAATGGCACAAGCTGTGGACGGTCCGCTCGACCTGGATCACCGTCCTCGCCTCGGTCGCGTTCCTCCTCGGCGTCGGCATCCTCATGGGCGCCACCTACACCGCCGACGGCGGCGACTCCGACGTCGACACGGTCATCCTCAGCCTCTACGGCTCTCAGCTCGGCGGGATCTGCCTGGCCGTCCTCGGCATCCTCGTCACGGCGGGCGAGTACTCCACCGGCCTGATCAGAGCCTCGTTGACCGCCGTCCCGCGCCGCACACCGGTTCTCTGGGCGAAGGCCACCGTCTTCACGACCGTCGTCTTCACCATCTCCTTCGTCACCGCCCTGATCACCTTCCTCACCGCGCAGATCTTCCTCTCCGACACCGACCAGGCCGCCTCACTCACCGACGACGGAGTCCTGGCCGCCGTCGCGGGCAACGCAGCCGGCGTCACCCTGCTCAGCCTCATCGCCCTCGGCCTCGGCGCCACGCTGCGCTCGGTGCCGGGCGGCATCGGGGCCTTCATCGGTGGCGTCCTGATCCTCCCCGAAGTCCTCGGAATGCTCCCGTACGACGCCGTCGAGACCGCCCTCAGGTACTTCCCCACCCAGGCCGCCGGCGCCCTCGGCTCCGCCGACCCGATGCCGAACGCGGCCTCCCCGGGCGGCGCGCTGCTCGCCCTGTGCCTCTGGGCCGCGGCAACCCTGATCGTCCCGGCGCTGTTGCTCAAGCGCCGAGACGTATGAGGATGAGCGGATGATCACGGAGAAGCGGCCCGCCACCGAGGAGGAACCCCTCAGTGGCGTCGGCACCGAGGAGGAACCCCTCAGCCGGTACCTCCAGCGGCAGACCCAACGCATACGGGCCTTCGACGCCCGCCGCCCCTGGGTCTGGGACGCACTGCTCGCCGCCTTCTGGACGGGGGCCGCCCTGACCGACGCGGCGGGCGGCTGGCGGAACATCGCCCGCGACCCGTCCGTACCGGTCTGGCTGGTCCTCGCCATGAGCCTGGCCCTCTCCGTCCCGCTGCTGTGGCGCCGCCGCCGGCCCATGGCCGTCCTGGCCGTGATGGCCTGCGCGTCCCTCCTCAGCAACTGGACCGGCGCGTTTCTCCAGGCGGGCTTCCTCCAGGCCGTCGTCGTCTTCCACATCGCTCTACGGCTGCCCCTGCGCACCCTGCTGCGGCCGCTGGCGGTGATCACGTCACCCCTGGTGGTGGGCGCGATCCGCTTCCCGAAGGACAGTTGGGACCAGCAGGTCGTCCCCACCCTGTGGGCGTACGCGATGGTCGCCCTGCTCGGCATCGCGGTCCGCTCCCGCCAGGACTACACGGCCGCCCTCGTCGACCGGGCCCGGCGCCTCGAGGTCGAGCGCGACCAGCAGGCCCAGTTGGCGGCGGCGGCCGAACGCACCCGGATCGCCCGCGAGATGCACGACATCATCGGCCACAACCTCTCGGTCATCACCGGCCTCGCGGACGGCGGCAAGTACGCGGCCGCGAAGAACCCGGAGCGCGCCGCCGAGGCCCTCGACGCGATCGGCACGACCAGCCGCCAGGCCCTCGCGGAACTCCGGCGCCTCCTGCGCGGAGAGGCGGTACGCGATCCCCAGCCCACCCTGGCCGACCTGGACGCGCTGGTCGCCGGCGTACGGACGGCGGGCCTGCCGGTAGGACTGGACACCCAAGGCGACCCCGAACTCCTGCCGACGGGGGCGCAGCTGACGGTCTACCGAATCGTTCAGGAGGCCCTGACGAACACCCTCAAGCACGCGGGTCCGGGAGCCGCAGCGACAGTCCTCCTCTCGTACGGGCAGGAGGAGTTGACGGTCGAGGTCACGGACACGGGCGGTCCCGGAAGCGGGATCATCGGCACCGGCCAGGGAGTTACGGGTATGCGCGAGCGCGCCGCCCTCTACGACGGCACACTCGAAGCGGGCCCGTTGCCGACCGGCGGCTGGCGCGTACGACTCCGACTCCCGCTGGAGGATTCCCGCTCGTGACGACGGTGCTGATCGCGGACGACCAGGCGATGCAACGCTTCGGCTTCCGCATGTTGTTGGAGAGCCAGGACGACATGACGGTCGTCGGCGAGGCCACGAACGGCACCGAGGCGATCCGCCTCGTGGAGCGGTACCACCCCGATGTCGTCCTGATGGACATCCGGATGCCGGGCCTCGACGGAATCGAGGCCACGCGCCGTATCGTCGCCGCCGGCGGCCGCACCCGCGTCCTGATCGTCACGACGTTCGACCTCGACGAGTACGCCTACGACGGCCTCCGCGCCGGCGCCAGCGGCTTCCTGGTCAAGGACGCCCAGCCCGAGGAGCTCCTGTCGGGCATCCGCGCGGTGGCCGCCGGCGACGCGGTGGTGGCCCCCAGCCTCACCCGCCGCCTCCTCGACGCCTACATCCACCACCTCCCGACCACCCCGGGCCCACCCCGCGAGGACGCCCGCCTCTCGGCCCTCACGGACCGGGAGCGCGAGATCCTCACGGTCATCGCCCAGGGCTGGACGAACACCGAGATCGCCGAACGCCTCCACCTCGCGGAATCGACGGTGAAGACCCACGTGAGCCGCATCCTGTCGAAAACAGGCGCGAGGGACCGCGTCCAGGCGGTCATCCTGGCGTACGACACCCAACTGGTGGCACCGACCCAATCATGAGCTTCCACATGCACCTCCGCGCGATGGCGGAGCACGAGATCCGCGACGACCACGCCTGGCTGACGGACTTCATGCACGCGGCCTGGGAGAAGCTTGAGACCGAGTACGAGTCGGGCATCGCCGCGTCCATCGAAAAGGACTTCGGCCCCCTCAACGACCTCTATCTCGCCGGCGCCACGACGACCCACGAACTCCCGGTCTACGGCGGCCGAATCATCCAAGACCCTGCCCACCACCGGCCACCGTTCGCCATCCTCACCTCACTCGAGGCCACGACCGCCGCCGAACTCCTCAGGGATACCCACTTCGAGACCCTGTGGAGTGTGGCGGGCCCCGCCCTCGCGGCCCCATACGCCCTCTGGGACGACCCGGAGACCGCGGCCAAGGCCACCTATCTCGCCCACCACACTGCCCTCTGCGGCTTCTACACCCGGGCTGCTCAGGCGAACCACGCTGTGGTGAAGGCATTCTGGTACTAGAGCGCGTACCGACAAGCCCTGAAAGGCCCCTGAACGCAGAAAAGCCCCGCACCATAAGGTGCGGGGCTTTCCCACAATGATTGTTCGGCGGCGTCCTACTCTCCCACAGGGTCCCCCCTGCAGTACCATCGGCGCTGAAAGGCTTAGCTTCCGGGTTCGGAATGTAACCGGGCGTTTCCCTAACGCTATGACCACCGAAACACTATGAAGTTGACCAACCGGATGACAACACGGTCGTTACTTCAGAACTAACACAGTGGACGCGAGCAACTGAGGACAAGCCCTCGGCCTATTAGTACCGGTCAGCTCCACCCATTACTGGGCTTCCACATCCGGCCTATCAACCCAGTCGTCTACTGGGAGCCTTACCCTCTCAAGGAGGTGGGAATACTCATCTCGAAGCAGGCTTCCCGCTTAGATGCTTTCAGCGGTTATCCCTCCCGAACGTAGCCAACCAGCCATGCCCTTGGCAGGACAACTGGCACACCAGAGGTTCGTCCGTCCCGGTCCTCTCGTACTAGGGACAGCCCTTCTCAATATTCCTACGCGCGCAGCGGATAGGGACCGAACTGTCTCACGACGTTCTAAACCCAGCTCGCGTACCGCTTTAATGGGCGAACAGCCCAACCCTTGGGACCGACTCCAGCCCCAGGATGCGACGAGCCGACATCGAGGTGCCAAACCATCCCGTCGATATGGACTCTTGGGGAAGATCAGCCTGTTATCCCCGGGGTACCTTTTATCCGTTGAGCGACGGCGCTTCCACAAGCCACCGCCGGATCACTAGTCCCGACTTTCGTCCCTGCTCGACCCGTCGGTCTCACAGTCAAGCTCCCTTGTGCACTTACACTCAACACCTGATTGCCAACCAGGCTGAGGGAACCTTTGGGCGCCTCCGTTACTCTTTGGGAGGCAACCGCCCCAGTTAAACTACCCATCAGACACTGTCCCTGATCCGGATCACGGACCGAGGTTAGACATCCAGCACGACCAGAGTGGTATTTCAACGGCGACTCCACCATGACTGGCGTCACGGCTTCAAAGTCTCCCACCTATCCTACACAAGCCGAACCGAACACCAATATCAAACTGTAGTAAAGGTCCCGGGGTCTTTCCGTCCTGCTGCGCGAAACGAGCATCTTTACTCGTAGTGCAATTTCACCGGGCCTATGGTTGAGACAGTCGAGAAGTCGTTACGCCATTCGTGCAGGTCGGAACTTACCCGACAAGGAATTTCGCTACCTTAGGATGGTTATAGTTACCACCGCCGTTTACTGGCGCTTAAGTTCTCAGCTTCGCAACCCCGAAAGGTCACTAACCGGTCCCCTTAACGTTCCAGCACCGGGCAGGCGTCAGTCCGTATACATCGCCTTACGGCTTCGCACGGACCTGTGTTTTTAGTAAACAGTCGCTTCTCGCTGGTCTCTGCGGCCACCCCCAGCTCACGGAGTAAATCCGATCACCAGTGATGGCCCCCCTTCTCCCGAAGTTACGGGGGCATTTTGCCGAGTTCCTTAACCATAGTTCACCCGAACGCCTCGGTATTCTCTACCTGACCACCTGAGTCGGTTTAGGGTACGGGCCGCCATGAAACTCGCTAGAGGCTTTTCTCGACAGCATAGGATCATCCACTTCACCACAATCGGCTCGGCATCAGGTCTCAGCCTTAATGTGTGACGGATTTGCCTATCACACGGCCTACACCCTTACCCCGGGACAACCACCGCCCGGGCTGGACTACCTTCCTGCGTCACCCCATCGCTTACCTACTACCACCTTGGTTCGCCGGCTCCACCACTTTCCTTTCCCCGAAGGGTCCGGAACGGCTTCACGGGCTTAGCATTAGAGGGCTCGATATTGGGCGTTTCAAAGCGGGTACCGGAATATCAACCGGTTGTCCATCGACTACGCCTGTCGGCCTCGCCTTAGGTCCCGACTTACCCTGGGCAGATCAGCTTGACCCAGGAACCCTTAGTCAATCGGCGCACACGTTTCTCACGTGTGTATCGCTACTCATGCCTGCATTCTCACTCGTGAACCGTCCACAACTCGCTTCCGCGGCTGCTTCACCCGGCACACGACGCTCCCCTACCCATCACAGCACCCGTTGGGGCTTATTGCTGCAATGACACGACTTCGGCGGTACGCTTGAGCCCCGCTACATTGTCGGCGCGGAATCACTTGACCAGTGAGCTATTACGCACTCTTTCAAGGGTGGCTGCTTCTAAGCCAACCTCCTGGTTGTCTCTGCGACTCCACATCCTTTCCCACTTAGCGTACGCTTAGGGGCCTTAGTCGATGCTCTGGGCTGTTTCCCTCTCGACCATGGAGCTTATCCCCCACAGTCTCACTGCCGTGCTCTCACTTACCGGCATTCGGAGTTTGGCTAAGGTCAGTAACCCGGTAGGGCCCATCGCCTATCCAGTGCTCTACCTCCGGCAAGAAACACACGACGCTGCACCTAAATGCATTTCGGGGAGAACCAGCTATCACGGAGTTTGATTGGCCTTTCACCCCTAACCACAGGTCATCCCCCAGGTTTTCAACCCTGGTGGGTTCGGTCCTCCACGAAGTCTTACCTCCGCTTCAACCTGCCCATGGCTAGATCACTCCGCTTCGGGTCTTGAGCGTGCTACTGAATCGCCCTGTTCGGACTCGCTTTCGCTACGGCTTCCCCACACGGGTTAACCTCGCAACACACCGCAAACTCGCAGGCTCATTCTTCAAAAGGCACGCAGTCACGACCCATTGGGTAGACCCAATGAGCGACGCTCCCACGGCTTGTAGGCACACGGTTTCAGGTACTATTTCACTCCGCTCCCGCGGTACTTTTCACCATTCCCTCACGGTACTATCCGCTATCGGTCACCAGGGAATATTTAGGCTTAGCGGGTGGTCCCGCCAGATTCACACGGGATTTCTCGGGCCCCGTGCTACTTGGGTGTCTCTTAAACGAGCCGTTGATGTTTCAGCTACGGGGGTCTTACCCTCTACGCCGGACCTTTCGCATGTCCTTCGCCTACATCAACGGTTTCTGACTCGTCTCACAGCCGGCAGACTGTGAAAAAGAGATCCCACAACCCCGTATGCGCAACCCCTGCCGGGTATCACACGCATACGGTTTGGCCTCATCCGGTTTCGCTCGCCACTACTCCCGGAATCACGGTTGTTTTCTCTTCCTGAGGGTACTGAGATGTTTCACTTCCCCTCGTTCCCTCCACATGCCCTATGTGTTCAGGCATGGGTGACAGCCCATGACGACTGCCGGGTTTCCCCATTCGGAAACCCCCGGATCAAAGCCTGGTTGACGGCTCCCCGGGGACTATCGTGGCCTCCCACGTCCTTCATCGGTTCCTGGTGCCAAGGCATCCACCGTGCGCCCTTAAAAACTTGGCCACAGATGCTCGCGTCCACTGTGTAGTTCTCAAGCAACGACCAGCCACCCATCACCCCGCCACAAACAGGCGAGTTCACTGGGGCCGGCATCGCGAAGATACAACCTTACGGCCGTACCCTCAGATACCCAACAACGTGCCAAGCGTGAGCCACCCTCCGTGTCCCTCTTTCCACGCCGAAGCAGTACTGGAAGAACCATCGAGTTCACTCACGCCAACTAATCAACGTTCCACCCATGAGCTGACCGTGCAGAACGTTTGTCTGCAATCGGTACTGTGCTCCTTAGAAAGGAGGTGATCCAGCCGCACCTTCCGGTACGGCTACCTTGTTACGACTTCGTCCCAATCGCCAGTCCCACCTTCGACAGCTCCCTCCCACAAGGGGTTGGGCCACCGGCTTCGGGTGTTACCGACTTTCGTGACGTGACGGGCGGTGTGTACAAGGCCCGGGAACGTATTCACCGCAGCAATGCTGATCTGCGATTACTAGCAACTCCGACTTCATGGGGTCGAGTTGCAGACCCCAATCCGAACTGAGACCGGCTTTTTGAGATTCGCTCCGCCTCGCGGCATCGCAGCTCTTTGTACCGGCCATTGTAGCACGTGTGCAGCCCAAGACATAAGGGGCATGATGACTTGACGTCGTCCCCACCTTCCTCCGAGTTGACCCCGGCGGTCTCCTGTGAGTCCCCATCACCCCGAAGGGCATGCTGGCAACACAGGACAAGGGTTGCGCTCGTTGCGGGACTTAACCCAACATCTCACGACACGAGCTGACGACAGCCATGCACCACCTGTATACCGACCACAAGGGGGGCACTATCTCTAATGCTTTCCGGTATATGTCAAGCCTTGGTAAGGTTCTTCGCGTTGCGTCGAATTAAGCCACATGCTCCGCTGCTTGTGCGGGCCCCCGTCAATTCCTTTGAGTTTTAGCCTTGCGGCCGTACTCCCCAGGCGGGGAACTTAATGCGTTAGCTGCGGCACCGACGACGTGGAATGTCGCCAACACCTAGTTCCCAACGTTTACGGCGTGGACTACCAGGGTATCTAATCCTGTTCGCTCCCCACGCTTTCGCTCCTCAGCGTCAGTAATGGCCCAGAGATCCGCCTTCGCCACCGGTGTTCCTCCTGATATCTGCGCATTTCACCGCTACACCAGGAATTCCGATCTCCCCTACCACACTCTAGCCTGCCCGTATCGGATGCAGACCCGGGGTTAAGCCCCGGGCTTTCACACCCGACGTGACAAGCCGCCTACGAGCTCTTTACGCCCAATAATTCCGGACAACGCTTGCGCCCTACGTATTACCGCGGCTGCTGGCACGTAGTTAGCCGGCGCTTCTTCTGCAGGTACCGTCACTTTCGCTTCTTCCCTGCTGAAAGAGGTTTACAACCCGAAGGCCGTCATCCCTCACGCGGCGTCGCTGCATCAGGCTTTCGCCCATTGTGCAATATTCCCCACTGCTGCCTCCCGTAGGAGTCTGGGCCGTGTCTCAGTCCCAGTGTGGCCGGTCGCCCTCTCAGGCCGGCTACCCGTCGTCGCCTTGGTAGGCCATTACCCCACCAACAAGCTGATAGGCCGCGGGCTCATCCTTCACCGCCGGAGCTTTTAACCAGCTTCCATGCGGAAGCCGGTGTTATCCGGTATTAGACCCCGTTTCCAGGGCTTGTCCCAGAGTGAAGGGCAGATTGCCCACGTGTTACTCACCCGTTCGCCACTAATCCACCCCGAAGGGCTTCATCGTTCGACTTGCATGTGTTAAGCACGCCGCCAGCGTTCGTCCTGAGCCAGGATCAAACTCTCCGTGAATGTTTACCCGTAATCGGGTGCACACCACGAGAGCGGAACGACCGGTCGGAATAGGACCAGTCGTTCACAGCGTCCTCGCTGTGTTGTTGCCTACCGAGCAAGCTCAGTAGGACTTTCAAAGGAACCTCGCCATCCGAAGATGGACGGGGTATCAACTAATCTGGCGTTGATTTTTGGCACGCTGTTGAGTTCTCAAGGAACGGACGCTTCCTTTGTACTCACCCTCTCGGGCTTTCCTCCGGGCTTTTCCCTTCAGTCTTGCGTTTCCGACTCTATCAGATCTTTCCGATCCGATTTCCTCGGTGCTTTCCGGCCTCTTCGGTTTCCCGTTTCGGCCTTCCGGCGTTTCCGACTCTATCAGATCCTTTCGGGCCTGATTCCCAGTCAGAGTGGGATGTCTTTGCGGCTGTTGGGCCGTTCCGACGCTCAAACTCTAGCGGATTTCCCGGGCGACTCATAATCGAGTCAATCGAAATGAATTTCGGCATGCCGAAATTCGTCCCGGCTGGGAGATCGTGCTGAGTAGAGGTGCCGCATCAGCGGCGGGAGTGGCTGTCGCAGAACCGTTCCGGCCCCGTGACAACTCGGAGAACACTACGGATACGGCGGGGGCGTGTCAACCCCCGCCCGGTGGCCTCTTCGGGCGTCGCCTCCAGGTGCCTGCCGGGTGTCTCAGTCGAGGTCGGTGAGCCGGCCGCCCGCGTCCGGCTGGGTGTGTTCGACCCTGCGCAGGAGGCGGATCAGCATGTCGCCGAGGCCGCCCCGCTCCTCGCTCGTCAGGTCCTGGAGGAGCTTCTCCTCGAAGTCCGTCGCCATGCGCATCGCCTCGAGCCACTTCGAACGGCCCTCGTCCGTGAGCTCCACGATCACCCGTACGCGGTTGCTCTCGTCGCGGTCGCGGGTGACGAGACCTTCGCCGGCCATCCGGTCGATGCGGTGGGTCATGGCGGCCGGGGTCAGGCCGAGGCGCTTGGCCAGCTCGCCGGGGCCCAGGCGATAGGGGGCGCCGGCCAGGACGAGGGTCTTGAGGACCTCCCACTCGGCGTTGCTGATGCCGAGGTCGGCGAGCTGGCGGCCGTACGCCACGTTCATGCGCCGGTTCAGCCGGCCGAGAGCGGAGACCACCTTCTCGACCTGGGGGTCGAGCTCGCGGAACTCGCGCTGATAGGCCGCGATCTGTTCGTCGAGGCTCGGCTCCTGCAGGGGGTGCGGGCCGGGCTGCTCGGGGTTGTCGGACATGCAGGGAGTATCCCACGGTCGTCGTTGGCGTTGAAGTCCTTCCATGTGTATTGTTAAGGATCTAATTTTACTGTTGAAGTCTTCACGGTTGATGCCTACAGGGCTGAACCGTCGATCGAAGTGGGTGAGTGTGACCAAGGCGATGGGTGCAGCGATGCGCCGGATCCAGGCAGGCAGCGCGCTGAGCGCGTTCGGACTCGGCTTCACCGTTCCGTACCTCTATGTGTATGTCGCTCAGGTGCGAGACCTGGGTGCCTCCACGGCGGGCATCGTGCTCGCCGTCTTCGCCATGGCCGCGCTCGTCGTGCTGCCCTTCAGCGGGCGGGCCATCGACCGGCGCGGTCCGGTCCCCGTGCTTCTGGTCGCCGCCGTCCTCGCGTCCCTCGGCGCCCTGGGGATGGGGCTCTCGGAGAGCGTGCCCGCCGCCGTCGGCTCGGCCGCCCTGCTCGGTGCCGGTACCGCCGTGATGCAGCCGGCCCTCGCGACGATGATCGTCTGGTGCTCGGACCCGGCCACCCGTACGCGTTCCTTCGCCATGCAGTTCTTTCTGCAGAACCTCGGACTCGGCGTCGGTGGTCTGATCGGCGGCCAGCTCGTCGACGCGAGCCGGCCGGACAGCTTCCTTCTTCTCTTCTCCATCGAAGCCGTGATGTTCCTGGTGCTCGCCGGGATCGTGCTGACCGTGCGGATGCCGGGGTCCCCCGCCCTGCAGGGCACCCGCCCCGCCGCCGCCAAGGGCGGCGGCGTCCGGGCGCTGCTCGGGCACAAGGCCATGGTCCAGCTCTGCGTCCTCGGCTTCGTGCTGTTCTTCGCCTGCTACGGGCAGTTCGAGTCGGGTCTCGCGGCGTACGGCACCGAGGCCGCCGGCATCCAGCCGTCCACGCTCGGGATCGCGCTGGCCGCCAACACGGCCGTCATCGTCGTCGCGCAGTTCGTGGTGCTGCGGTTCGTCGAGCGTCGTCGCCGCTCGCGGGTGATCGCGGCCGTCGGTCTGATCTGGGCCGTGGCGTGGGTGATCGCCGGGTACGCGGGGCTCGGGCACGGCAGCCAGACGATGGCGACCGCGGCCTTCGTCTCCACGTACGCCCTCTTCGGGCTCGGTGAGGCGATGCTGTCGCCGACCGTGGCGCCGCTGGTGGCCGACCTGGCTCCGGAGTCGATGGTCGGGCAGTACAACTCGGCGTTCGCTCTGGTCAAGCAGCTCGCGCTGGCCGTCGGGCCGGCCGTGGGCGGGCCCATGGGCGCCTCGCTGCACGGGCCGTACATCGTGACCTTCGTGCTCTTCTCGCTCGGGATCACGTACCTGGCGCTGCGGCTCGGCAAGCAGCTCACCCCGGTGCAGGACCAGCCGTCCCTGGCCACGAAGACCTCCCGGGTCGTGGCCCAGCACCTGCCGGAGAAGGAGAGCGTCTCCGCCTGACCTCTTAGTCGGGCAGGGCGAACTCGCACCAGACCGCTTTACCGCCTCCGGGCGTACGGCGGCTTCCCCAGGACGAGGCGATCGTCGCGATGATCGAGATTCCGCGACCCGCCTCGTCCTCCGTTTCCGCCCTGCGGCGGCGCGGCAGATGGTCGTCGCCGTCCGTGACCTCGATGATCAGACGCCGGTCGGTACGGCGCAGCCGCAGACGCATCGGCGGGGTGCCGTGCTTGAGGGAGTTCGCCACGAGTTCGCTGGTGGCGAGGACGCCGAGGTCGCGCAGTTCGACCGGGAAGCGCCAGCTGGAGAGGACGCCCGACGCGAAGGCACGCGCGCGTGGGGCGGCCTCCACTCCGCCGAGGAGCTCCAGGGCCGCGTTGTGGAAGAGCTCGGCGTCCGCTCCCTTTCGGGCGGGGTGCTGGACCACCAGGACCGCCACGTCGTCGTCGTGCTCCGCGGTGACGCCGAGCGAACGCAGCAGCCGGTCGCAGACGACCTGCGGGGTGCCGAGCGCGCCGGACAGGGCGCGCTCCAGTGCGGCGACGCCTTCGTCGATGTCCTCGCGGCGGCGTTCGACCAGACCGTCCGTATAGAGGACGGCGGTGGAGCCGGGGGGCAGGGCGATCGTGCCGGAGGTGTGCAGCCAGCCGCCGGTGCCGAGCGGGGGGCCGGTGGGGTCCTCGGCGCGGCGGACCGCGCCGTCCTCGTCCCTGACGAGGATCGGGAGGTGGCCGGCGGAGGCGTAGACGAGCTTGCCCTCGTTGGGGTCGTGGACCGCGTAGACGCAGGTGGCGATCTGGCTGGCGTCGATCTCGGCGGCGAGGCCGTCGAGCAGCTGGAGCACTTCGTGCGGGGGCAGGTCGAGCCGGGCGTAGGCGCGGACGGCGGTGCGGAGCTGTCCCATGACGGCGGCGGCGCGCACACCGCGGCCCATCACGTCTCCGATGACGAGTGCGGTGCGTCCCGCGCCGAGGGTGATGACGTCGTACCAGTCGCCGCCGACCGCCGCGTCCGTGCCGCCGGGCTGGTACGTGGCGGCGATCCGCAGGTCGTCGGGCTGCTCCAGCTCCTGCGGGAGCAGGGAGCGCTGGAGGGTGACGGCGGTCTCGCGGTGCCGGCGCTCGCTGGCGCGCAGCCGCTCGGCGGCTTCGGCGTGGTCGGTGACGTCGGCGGCGTGCACGAGGACGGCGCCGCCGTCGAAGCGCGGGGAGTCCACGGGCAGGCAGGTGACGGTGTACGAGCCGCCGTCCTGGGTCTTGCGGGACTTGACCGTCCGGGGCTTCCCGCTGCGCAGGACCTGGTCCATCAGCGGCAGCAGGCCCAGCTCGTGGGCCTCGGGGCAGACGTCGGCGACGGTGGCCCCGGCGGGGCGGGGTCCGAAGGCGGCGGCGTACGCGTCGTTCACGTAGGCGATGCGGTGCTCGGGGCCGTGCACGAGCGCGACGAGGCCGGGGAGTCGGCCGATGATCTCCCGTACGGAGAAGTCCTCCAGGGCGGGGACCTCGTCGGGGAGGAGGGGCTCAGGCTGCTGCTCGTACTCCCCGCGGGCCGCGGGCACGGAGCCCTCGGTCCCCCGCGCCGCCGTGCGGCGCTGCGTGCCGGGGAGTCGGGCGCTCCAACGGGTGAAGTTCACGGATCTGTATGCCTCGTGGTGTCGTTGGCCGTGCTGAGTCACTCTGTGCAGGTGTGAGCCCACCTATGGTCACACGTCCAGTGTGACCGACCGCACTGACATCGGTGTCAGTCGGGCTTCGGGCCGTTCTTGGGCGGCGGGGGCGAGGCGGCGAGTTCGAACTCGGCGCGCGGGTGTTCCAGCGAGCCGAGCGAGACGATCTCCCGCTTGAACAGGCCGGACAGGGTCCATTCGGCCAGGACACGGGCCTTCCGGTTGAAGGTCGGGACGCGGCTGAGATGGTAGGCGCGGTGCATGAACCAGGCCGGGTAGCCCTTGAGTTTGCGACCGTAGACGTGCGCCACCCCTTTGTGAAGGCCGAGGGAGGCGACGGAGCCCGCGTATTTGTGTGCGTACTCCTTGAGCGGCTGTCCGCGCAGGGAGGCGGCGATGTTCTCGGCGAGCACCTTGGTCTGGCGCACGGCGTGCTGCGCGTTCGGCGCGCACTCGGCGCCCGGCTCTTCCGCGGTGATGTCGGGGACGGATGCCGCGTCTCCGGCCGCCCAGGCGTGTTCGACGCCGTCGACGGTCAGTTGTGCCGTGCATGTGAGCCGGCCGCGGCCGTTGAGCGGCAGGTCGGTGGCGGCGAGGACCGGTGCGGGTTTGACGCCGGCGGTCCAGACGACCGTACGGGTCGGGAGGCGTGTGCCGTCGCTGAGGACGGCGACCCGGTCCTCGCAGGACTCGAGGCGGGTCTCCAGACGTACGTCGATGTTGCGGCCGCGCAGCTCGCGGATCGCGTACTTGCCCATCTTCTCGCCGACCTCGGGCAGGATCCGGTCGGACGCCTCGACCAGGACCCATTTCAGGTCCTCGGGCTTGACGTTGTGGTAGTACCGCGAGGTGTAGCGGGCCATGTCCTCCAGCTCGGCGAGGGCCTCCACGCCCGCGTAGCCGCCGCCGACGAAGACGAAGGTGAGGGCGGCGTCGCGCAGGCCCGGGTCGCGGGTGGAGGAGGCGATGTCCATCTGTTCGATGACGTGGTTGCGCAGTCCGATGGCCTCCTCGACGGTCTTGAAGCCGATGGCGTAGTCGGCGAGGCCGGGGACGGGGAGGGTGCGGGAGATCGAGCCGGGCGCGATGACCAGTTCGTCGTAGGTGAGCCGGATGTTCCCCGTGCCTTCCTCCTCGGTGGCGAGGGTGGAGAGGGTCGCGGTCCGCTTGGCGTGGTCGACGGCGTGGACCTCGCCGATGACGATCCGGCACTTGTCGAGGACGCGGCGGAGCGGGACGACGACATGGCGCGGGGAGATCGAGCCGGCGGCCGCCTCGGGGAGGAAGGGCTGGTACGTCATGTACGGCTCGGGCGTGACCACCACGATCTCGGCCGCACCGCTTCTGAGCTCGGCCTTGAGCTGCCGCTGCAGGCGCAGCGCGGTGTACATCCCGACGTAGCCACCGCCGACAACGAGAATGCGCACAGGTTCGGTCACTGTCCCATGACGCAACGCCGTTCGGGGTTTGTCCACAGGCCCGGCAAATTGTGTGACCGGTGGGGCGTGGAGGCGTGGGGTGGCGCATGAGGTGGGTACGTCGGGAAGTACGCAGGTCAGGGTGGGCGCGGGGGGTGAGTCGGGGGGGCATAATCGGGAGAGTTCAGGCCCTTGCTCCGATCGGGGGGCGCACCGTACGGAACTCCCCCTTCTGAATTGACCTCGACTCAACTATGTTCGTACCTCGTCGGGGTATCGGATCGCTGCGCGTAGACCAGTGCGTGGGACGGTCCGGTCGATCCCGTGTCAGGGCGGGGAGTCTCCGGGGGGAGACATCATGAGCGGGGGAACGCTTATGCACATGCACGATTCGCGTTGGCAGGCCGTCGTCGGCACGACGGACGGCTCGGTCAACGGACGGATGGGAGCGTCGGCGCATGTCGGCCGCTCGTCTCCGCTGCGCGTGGACGCGCAGCGGAATCTGGAGCACGTCCTGCGCGCCGCGCGCGAGGTCTTCGGCGAACTCGGTTACGGGGCGCCGATGGAGGACGTGGCCCGGCGCGCCCGGGTCGGTGTCGGCACGGTCTACCGCCGCTTCCCGAGCAAGGACGTCCTGGTGCGCCGGATAGCCGAGGAGGAGACCTCCCGGTTGACGGACCAGGCCCGTGCGGCTCTCGGTCAGGAAGAGGAGCCCTGGTCGGCGCTCTCCCGTTTCCTGCGCACCTCGGTTGCCTCGGGCGCCGGACGGCTGCTGCCGCCGCAGATCCTGCGGGTGGGCGTGGACGCGGACGACCTGGTGCTGCCGGCGCGGTCGACGGAGGACGAGACGCGCGTACCGCACCAGCGGGGTTTCGGCGACCAGGCCGAGCAGCGCGTGGTCGGACCGCGGGCGGTGCCGGAGTCCGAGCAGGACGACGCCGGAGCTGCGGAGCTCCTGGAGGTCGTCGGGCGGCTGGTCGACCGGGCCCGTGAGGCGGGCGAGCTGCGGACGGACGTGACCGTGGCGGACGTCCTTCTCGTCATAGCCACGGCGGCGCCCGCGCTGCCGGACGCGGCGCAGCAGGCGGCGGCCTCGGCCCGGCTCCTGGACATCCTCCTGGAGGGTCTGCGCTCGCGGTAGCGAGTGCCGGCCGGGCCTGCGGCAGCACGTGACGGTCGGGGCGTCGGGTGGTCCGGGCGGATCGTTGAGCCTTCCACGAACGGGTGAGCGGTTACGCCCGGATACAGGAAGTCGCCCCGGACGAGTGGTAAGTGGACGGGAGGGTTCGACCCGCCTGCGCTCTGTGGCACGCTGGGCCGGTGTTCGGGTCTGAGCGTGCGTACGGGGGCTTCCGCGATGAGCGGTGACGGTCGGGACGAGCCGCTGGGCAAAGGCGGTGCCACGGAGACCCGGGGCCTACCTTCCCGGCAGGTGCCGAGCCAGGGCGGGCCAGGAGGCTCCTCGGGTGCGCCCGCGGGCAAGTCGGCCGCGTCGCAGGGTCTCGCCGTACCGGGGCCCGCCGATCCGAGCGTGCCCGCGCAGCGTGAGGGCGGGCTCGGACCGTTCGGCGACGGTGCCCGTGAGCCCGACTCCGTACTGCCGCCGCCCGTCGAACTGCCGCCGTCCGACGCCGATCTCATCCAGCTGATGCGGGACGGCGACGACAGCGCGTACGAAGAGCTGTTCCGCCGCCACTCCGAGGCCGTACGGCGCTATGCCAGGACGTGCTGCCGCGACGCGCACACCGCCGACGACCTGACGGCGGAGGTGTTCGCCCGGACACTCCAGGCCGTACGGGGCGGGGCGGGGCCCGAGCAGGCCGTGCGTGCCTACCTCCTGACCACGGTCCGGCGGGTGGCCGCGAACTGGACGCGGACGCAGAAGCGGGAGCATCTGGTCGAGGACTTCGCGATGTTCGCGGCGCAGGCCGCTCGCGGCTCCGAGGTCTCCGACCAGAACGCGTCCTTCGGAGCGGGCCTCGATCTCGGAGCCGACGTCCTTGCCATGCACGAGGCCGAGCAGTCCCTGGCCATGCAGGCGTTCCGCTCGCTGCCCGAGCGGTGGCAGGCCGTGCTGTGGCACACCACCGTCGAGGAGGAGTCGCCGAGCGAGGTCGCGCCGCTGTTCGGCCTGACCGCCAACGCCACCGCCGTGCTGGCCAGTCGGGCCCGCGAGGGCCTCAAGCAGGCGTACCTCCAGGCCCATGTCAGCCAGTCCCTCACCGCCGGCGGGGACTGCTCCCGCTACGCCGACCGGCTCGGCGCCTATGCGCGCGGCGGGCTGCGGATACGGGCCGAGCGGGGGCTGCGCAAGCACCTGGAGGAGTGCGCCAAGTGCCGGCTCGCCGCCGGTGAACTGGCCCACGTCAACGCCGGGATCCCCGCGCTGCTGCCGGTCGCCGTCGTCGGCTGGTTCGCCGCCGGGTACTCGCTCAAGGCCGCGGGTGTCATGGCCGGTGGTGTGGCAGGCGCGGCCGGGGCCGGTGCGGCCGCCGCCGCGACGGGCGCCGGTTCGTCGACCACGGCCGGGGCGTCCTCCGCCGCCGCGGCCGAGGGGCTCGGCGCCCCCGCGAAGGCCGGCATCGCGGCGGCCGTGGCGGTCGCGGCGACCGCCGGTCTGGTGTGGGCGCTGTCCGGGGATCCGCAGCCGGTCGCGCAGCCCGTGCCGTCACCGCCGGCCGTCGCCCCCGTCGTACCCCCGGAGCCGACCCGGCCGCCGAAGCCGACACCCGAGCCCACTCCGCCGCCGGCCCCGCCCGTACAGGTCCCGGAGCCGACACCGACGCCCACGCCGCCTCCGCCGCCCAAGCCCAGCCCCAAGCCCACGCCGAAGCCGACCCCGCCGGCCCCCGCACCGAAGCCGAAGCCCACGCCCCCGCCCGCGCCGCCCGCCGTGTACCAGGTCAACGAGCTGGACTACGGGATCTTCGGCGACGGCACCAAGCCGGAGGTGCGGCTCGGGGACAGCAGTTGGATGTGGCAGCGCAACGGTCTGGCGATCGGCGGCACGCGGTACGCGCACGGGGTGAGCGTGCACGCGCCGTCCGCCGTCACGATCGATCTCAACCGCCGGTGCACCAGCTATGACGCGGTCGTCGGCATCGACGACCTGAGCGCGCCCCTCGGGGCCGGCGGCATCCGCTTCTCCGTGTACGGCGACGACGAACGGCTCTGGCGCTCGGACGTGCTCCGGCCGGGCGACCCGGCGGTCCCGGTCCATGTGGGCCTCGCGGGCCGCGAGACGATCCGCCTGGTCGTGGAGGAGCACACGCCGTTCGGACGGGCCGCGGTGGCGGACTGGGCACAGTCACAGATCAGCTGCGCGTGAGCCGGCGGCGGATGCCGGTCGCGTACGAGGGTCAGAACTCGGAGGTGTCGAGTTCGAAGCCGAGGGGGTAGGGGAGCCGAATGCTTGCCCCCAGCTTGTGGGCGTACTTGTGCGCATAGTCGTCACCCTGCGCCTCGGAGCAGACGACGGCCTCTCCGGCCTCACGGTCGATCAGCAGATAGAGGGGGATTCCGGCGCGTGCGTAGCCGCGGATCTTCTGGACCCGGTCGCGGCTCGCGGTGGAGGCGGATGTCACCTCGGCGACGAGCAGTACGGGTGCGGGGTCGTGCCATTCCTGCTGGTAGTCGAAGCTGCCCTTGGGGGCGATGACCAAGTCGGGAATGACCTGGCCGGTGCCGGAGGCTCCGGGGACGTACAGGCCGATGCCCGTGAAGTTGCGCAGGCTCTTGTCGGCGCGCCGGGCGATGACCTGCTCCACGACTTCCGTCACGATCGCCTCGTGTTCGCCATTGGCCGGAGATACCACGTAGATCTCCCCTTCGATCAGCTCCACGTGCCAGCCCTTGGGGGCCACGGCACTGAAAAGCTCGAAGGTCTGCTCGACACTCGCGCCCTCATGGTCGGGCCCGACGTCGTCGGGAGACTCGTCCCCCGGAACCGGCCGCGGCACTGCCATGACGGACCTCCTTCGCTCGGGTCGACGCTCCCAGCGTAGGCCCGCCCTCGGGTTCGGATCGGGAGGACGTTCACTCGAACGAGCGTGCTGTTACGTTTCGCCGCCCAGGCCGGTACCAGTACCCCTCACGCCCGTGACTCTCACGCCGGAAGCGACCGCGTCGACGGCACCAGCGGGCCCACCACCGCCCGTTGCCGCGGAGGGGCCGCCGTGCCCGTCCAGCAGGTGCCGCGGCGGGCGAGGAGGCGGTGGAGCCAGAGTTCGGTGGAGACGAGGTCGGCGAGGCCGTCCAGGGGGACCGGTTCGCCCTCGGAGGCCGCGCGGAGGGCCTTGCGGACCACACGGGCCTCGATCAGGCCCGCGTCGGCGAGGAGCGGGGCCGAGAAGAGGGCCATGAGGTCGGGGAGCGCGGCGCGCAGCCCCGCGCGGACGGCCGAGGCCGGGACCGCGGGGTTCGGCGTGCCCCAGCCCGGCGGGAGGTCGTGGATGCCCGCCCCCGCGAGGACGGTGCGCAGGACGGCCGCCCGGGCACCCGGCTGGACCCGCAGCGATTCGGGGAGGTCGCGGCAGGCCCGTACGACCTGGTTGTCGAGGAACGGCGCGTGCAGCCGCTGGCTGCGGATCTCCGCCGCCTGTTCCAGGACCCGGTGGTCGGCCGCCGCCCGTGCGAGCGCCGCACGCGCGCGTGCCTCCCCCGGTCGCTGCACCGATGTCGGCAGGGTCGCAGCCCGGTTCAGGCGAACCGATACTTCAGCCAGCGCCTCGCCCGTGAGCCAGCGTGCCGCGGGGCCGGGACGGGACCAGGTCAGCGCGGAGAGGGACGCCTCCAGAGGGCCGAAGGCCCCCTGTCCCGGGCGGTTCGCCTCCAGGAGCCGTGTCGCCGCCACCTCCAGGCCCGACCGGTAGGGGGTGCGGGCGAGCCGGCGCGCCGCCCGGTAGACCGTCAGCGGCACCAGCAGCGAACCCGCCGACGGGCCGGTGGCCTTGGCGAGTGCCGTCACCGGGCGCACCAGCGACCTGCGCCGCCGGTCCATCAGCAGATCGGCGAGGCGCGCCGGGTGCGCGTCCAGGACCTGACGGGCCCCCAGGCCCGTGAAGTGGTCCGCGCTGCCGCCCGCGAGGCGCCGCCGGTGCCGGTCGGCGACGACGAGCGAGGGACCCGGCTCGTCGGTCAGCGGACCGTCCAGCTCCGCGTAGGGCAGCGCCTCCTCCCCCGCCGCCACGACCACATGGTGCAGCCGCGGGTTCTCCGCGATCGCCCGGGCCCGCTCCAGCTCGTCCTCCCGGCCCGAAGCACCACCCGGAGCGCCGCCCGAACCTCCCTGGGCGGTGAGGTCGTTGAAGGTGACGGCGAGCAGCCGCTCCCCCGCGCCCGTGCCGTGACCGAGGATCGTCCCCGGCACCCCCGGGAGGCCGGCCGCCAGCAGCGCGAGCGTGCCCGACGCGCTGCCCCCGGAGAGGTCCGCGCCGATCCCGGGTGCGGGGCCGCCGCCCCGGGCCGCCCTCCGCTCGGCGGGCCCCATGCCGGGGACGGGCCCGGGGTCCGGCAGCGGGAAGTCCGGCGCGTGCCGGGGAGCGGTGAGCCGGGCCCGTACGGCGTCGACCAGCGCGTCCCGTACGCCCTCCACCGCCCGGCGCGGCTCGACCTCGGCGGCGGCGACCGCGAGCGAGGCCACCGGCTCGTAGCCGGTGATCTCGCGCGAACCCTCGCGCAGGATCAGCGCGTGCCCGGGCGGCACCCGCTTCACCCCTTCGTACGGTGTGGAGTCGCGCAGCGCCTCCGGGGTCTCGGGGCACGCGAGGAGCGCGGCCAGATGCCCGATGTCGAGCTGGGCCTCGATGAGGTCCGCGAGGGGCAGGGCGGCGGTGGCGTACGCCGTGCCGGTGGCCCACGGGGTGTGGAACACCGGCCGGGCGCCCGCAAGATCGCCCGTGACGGTGATCCGGCGGCCGACCTTCACGACCGCGGTGTAGCTGCCGGCCCAGGCGGTGAGATGGCGCAGCGCGCCCCCGCGCGCGGTGAGGAGCCCGACCCTCAGCTCCTCGTCGCTCGCGGCGCAACACCCCAGTACGGCAAGGCGGGTGTGTGCGTCGATGCTGATCAGTCGGACCTCGTCGGGGCGCCAGTCGCCGACCGCCCAGAGGGGATCGGGGTCACCCCACAGCAGCTGTGCGCCCACCGGCTGGACCGTGCGCCCCTCGGAGGCCGCACCCCCCACGCCACCGGCCGTACCCGTCGGACCGAAGCTCGCGGCGACACTGCTCCAGCCCACCAGCCATCGCATCGGCGCCTCCACGTCAGTTCAGTGGAGGAACATGCTGCCACGACAACGGCGCACAGGAGGGGCTCCGGGGTCGCGCGCGCAAAGGCGAATGCGCCCCTGGCATGGGACAGTTGCGGCCGGTTCGGCCACCGTCGTCATTCGGCCATTCTCAGCAGCGCCAGGAGTAGCCGTCTGTCCGGGAAGTGTCCGGCAGTCCGGGAGGCGCTGTCCGCCTCCCGGAGCCGTCCGTCGCCCGCGGGGAGCGGGGCGACGGTATCCCCCAGCCCACCGGTCCACAGCCGGGTGGGCCGACCCACGCAGCACTCATGGAAGCGCTCCCGCTCCGACCGGGCGAGAGCGCACGGCCGGGCGCACGGCCACACAACCGGAGCACGCGCCCGGAGCCGCCCCACGGGCGCCGCCCCACGTTCCACGCGCCGACGCCACTACGCCATCCGGCCCCCATCCGTCTGTTCACACAACAATCCCGCCATACGGAACTCCGCCCCTTAACGGTAGGGATGCGGCGAACTACGCTGTGTTTACGAATGCCGCACGCCTATGCCCGGCGTCGTGGCGGCCGTCTTGGGTGTCGAGGGGTGGCGTCATGTCCAGGGAGCAACGCGGGCCGAACGAAAAGCTCGGCACGGTTCTCGCCCTCGCGGGAATCAGCAACGCCGGCCTCGCCCGGCGCGTCAACGACCTTGGGGCACAACGGGGCCTGACGCTTCGCTATGACAAGACCTCGGTGGCCCGGTGGGTGTCGAAGGGCATGGTGCCGCAGGGCGCCGCGCCGCACCTGATCGCCGCCGCGATCGGCCAGAAGCTCGGTCGGCCGGTGCCGCTGCACGAGATCGGCCTCGCCGACGCCGACCCGGCGCCCGAGGTGGGTCTCGCCTTCCCGCGCGACGTGGGTGAGGCGGTCCGCTCGGCCACCGAGCTGTACCGTCTCGACCTCGCGGGCCGACGGGCCGGCGGCGGCGGGATCTGGCAGTCGCTCGCGGGATCCTTCGCGGTCAGCGCCTATGCGACCCCCGCCTCCCGGTGGCTGATAACGCCCGCCGACGCATCCGTCGAGCGGCTGCTCGAACCCGCCGAAGGCCCGGTGCCCGAAGGGCCCGAGACCGGCCCCCACGCGCGCGTGGGGCACACCGACGTCGCCAAGCTCCGTGAGGCGGCCGAGGACGCGCGCCGTTGGGACTCCAAGTACGGGGGCGGCGACTGGCGTTCCTCGATGGTCCCGGAGTGCTTACGGGTCGATGCCGCCCCGCTGCTGCTCGGCTCGTACTCGGACGAGGTCGGCCGGGCCCTATTCGGCGCGACGGCCGAGCTGACCCGGCTGGCCGGCTGGATGGCCTTCGACACCGGCCAGCAGGAGGCCGCCCAGCGCTACTACATCCAGGCGCTGCGGCTGGCGCGCGCCGCGGCCGACGTGCCGCTCGGCGGATACGTCCTCGCCTCCATGTCCCTCCAGGCCACCTACCGGGGCTTCGCCGACGAGGGCGTGGACCTCGCCCAGGCCGCCCTGGAGCGCAACCGCGGGCTCGCCACCGCCCGCACCATGTCCTTCTTCCGGCTCGTCGAGGCCCGGGCGCACGCCAAGGCCGGCGACGGGCCGGCGGCCGCGGCCGCGCTCAAGGCGGCCGAGGGCTGGCTGGAGCGCTCGCGGGAGGGCGACGCCGACCCGTCGTGGCTGGGCTTCTACTCGTACGACCGGTTCTGCGCAGACGCCGCCGAGTGCTACCGGGACCTGAAGGCGCCGCGCCAGGTACGGCGCTTCACCGAGCAGGCGCTGTCCCGGCCGACGGAGGAGTTCGTCCGTTCGCACGGGCTGCGGCTCGTGGTGTCGGCGGTGGCCGAGCTGGAATCGGGCAATCTGGACGCGGCCTGCGCGGCGGGCACGCGCGCGGTGGAGGTGGCGGGCCGGATCTCGTCCGCCCGCACCACCGAGTACGTACGGGATCTTCTGCACCGCCTGGAGCCGTACGGGGACGAGCCGAGGGTCATCGAGCTGCGGGAGCGGGCCCGTCCGCTGCTGATGACTCCGGCGTGACGCGTGTCCCACCGGGTTTAACGAGATTGTCAGTGGGTCAGTGCACTATCGGGGTGGGAGGTGGTGCAGGTGTCGGTGTCCGCACGGTCCGTACGCGACGTGGACTGCGACGTGCTCGTCGTCGGCGGCGGGATCGTCGGTCTGTCGACGGCGTACGCCCTGACCCGCGCCGCGCCCGGTACCCGCGTGACGGTCCTGGAGAAGGAGCACGGCCCGGCCCGCCACCAGACGGGGCGGAACAGCGGCGTGATCCACAGCGGGATCTACTACCGTCCGGGGTCCCTGAAGGCACGGTTCGCGGTCGCGGGAGCGGCCGAAATGGTCAAGTTCTGCGCGGAGTACGGCCTGCCGTACGAGGTCACGGGCAAGCTGATCGTCGCGACCGGGCGGGACGAGCTGCCCCGGCTGCACGCGCTCGTGCAGCGCGGCCGGGAGAACGGCATCCCGGTGCGCGAGCTGGGCCCCGCGCAGATCAGCGAGTACGAGCCGCGGGTGCGGGGGCTCGCCGCGATCCACGTCGGCACGACCGGGATCTGCGACTACGGAGCGGTGGCGGCGCAGCTCGCCGAGTCCTCCGGGGCGCGGATCCTGTACGGCTCCGAGGTCACCGCGATCGACCGCCGCCCCTGGGGCGTCGCCGTCCGCACGGCCGCCGGGACGGTGGTGCGGGGGCGGGTCCTGGTGAACTGCGCGGGGCTGCACTGCGACCGGGTGGCGCGGCTCGCGGGCGACGAGCCGGGGATGCGGATCGTCCCCTTCCGCGGGGAGTACTACGAGCTGGCGGACCCCTCGCTGGTGCGCGGCCTGGTCTACCCGGTGCCGGACCCGGCCTTCCCTTTCCTGGGGGTCCATCTGACGCGGGGCGTCGACGGCGGTGTGCACGTGGGGCCGAACGCGGTGCCGGCGCTGGCCCGCGAGGGGTACGGCTGGTCGGCCGTCCGGCCCGGCGACCTGGCAGGGACGCTGGCGTGGCCCGGATCGTGGCAGATCGCGCGGGAGCACTGGCGGTACGGAGCGGGTGAGCTGCGCCGGTCGCTGTCGAAGCGGGCCTTCACGGAGGCGGTGCGCAGGCTGCTGCCGGTGGTGGAGGAAACGGATCTGCGGCGGGCGCCGGCGGGGGTGCGGGCGCAGGCGGTGCTGCGGGACGGCACGCTGCTGGACGACTTCCTGATCCGCGAGGCCCCGCGGACGATCCACGTGCTGAACGCCCCGAGCCCGGCGGCGACGGCGTCCCTCCCGATCGGCCGGGAGATCGCCACGAGGGCGCTGTCCTCCCTGTAGTCCTCGCCACAGCGGAGTGGGGTGAGCGCGCCCGTAGAATTGGGGGCATTGTGTCTGAGTCTCGAGAAACCGCCACCCGCCCCGTCGCCGAGCCCGTCGTCGCCCGTCGGGGCAGTCGGATGTTCGCCGCCGGGGAAGGGCCCCTGCCCGATCCCGCCGGTTCGCACCACGAGCGGCGTATCCGCAGCTTCCAGCCCCGCCGCAGCCGCGTCACCGCGGGGCAGGCCGAGGCGATGCTCAAGCGGTGGCCCGACTGGGGTCTCGACATCGACGGCAAGCGGGTCCTCGACCTGAAGGAGATGTTCGGCGGCCTCCCCGTCGTCCTGGAGATCGGCTTCGGCATGGGCGAGGCCACCGCCGAGATGGCCGCCGCCGACCCCGGCACCGGCATCCTGGCCGTGGACGTCCACACCCCCGGTCAGGGCAACCTCCTCGGTCTCGCCGACCGCAACGGGCTCGAGAACGTCCGCGTCGCCAACGGCGACGCGATCATCCTGCTGCGCGAGATGTTCGCCGCCGACGCCCTCGACGGCTGCCGCGTCTACTTCCCGGACCCCTGGCCCAAGAAGCGCCACCACAAGCGGCGCCTGATCCAGCCCGAGTTCCTCACGCTGCTCGCGACGCGGATGAAGCCCGGCGCCGTCCTGCACTGCGCCACCGACTGGGAGGAGTACGCCGAGCAGATGCTCGAGGTCCTCTCCGCCCACCCCGACTTCGAGAACACGCAGGCCGACGGCGGCTACGCACCCCGCCCCGCCTTCCGTCCCCTGACCCGCTTCGAGGGGCAGGGCCTCGACAAGGGCCACGTCGTGCACGACCTGCTCTTCGCCAGGAAGTAGGACTTCGAGGGCGGAACTCCCTCGCGGGGTGTCAGTCCCTGTCGTTAGGGTCGCTCACGTGTCGAACCACGTGCCCGTCCCTGCCCGGGACACCGAGGAGCCTGCCTTCCCGGCCGTCCCGGACCGCGCCCAGTGGCGCTACCGGCCCCGCCGAGCGTTCTGGCGCAGCAAGGTGGTCCGGGCGGTCGCCGTGGTCACGCTGCTCACGCTCTGCGCGCTGGTGATCCTCGCGATCGTGCGGGACCAGACCGGCACCGAGGGCTTCCTCGTCGGCCTCGGCCTGGCCGTCCTGCCCGTCCCTCTGCTGGTCGCCGCATTCCGCTGGCTCGACCGCGTCGAACCGGGCCCGTGGCGGAACCTGATCTTCGCGTTCTGCTGGGGCGCGTTCGCCGCCGCGCTCGTCTCGATCATCGCCAACTCCTTCGCGGTCCGCTGGATAGCCACCGCCACGGCCGACCCGGCGTCCGCCGACACCCTCGGCGCCACGGTCGTGGCACCGGTGGTCGAGGAGAGCGCCAAGGCCGCCGCCGTACTGCTGATCTTCCTGCTGCGCCGCCGCGAGTTCACCGGTCTCGTCGACGGCGTCGTGATCGCCGGCCTCACCGCCAGCGGCTTCGCCTTCACCGAGAACATCCTCTATCTCGGCCGGGCCTTCGGCGAGGACCAGGAGATCGGCACGACCGGCATCGGCTCGATGACCGCCGGCACCTTCTTCGTACGGATCGTGATGTCACCGTTCGCGCATCCGCTCTTCACCGTGCTCACCGGCCTCGGCTTCGGCTTCGCCGCCCTCGCCACCCGGCGTCAGCGCGTGCGGCGCGTCCTGCTGCCGGTGGCCGGTCTCGTCCTCGCGATGGGCGTGCACGCCTTGTGGAACGGCTCGGCGACCGTCCTCGGACCGTGGGGCTTCATCGTCGTGTACGGCATCTTCATGGTGCCCGCGTTCGGTCTGCTGACGTGGCTGGCGATATGGAGCAGGCAGCGGGAGCTGCGCACGATATCCGGGCAGCTCCCGGCGTACGCGGCGGCCGGCTGGCTCTCCCCCGCCGAGCCGCTCGCGCTCTCCTCGATGCGGGCCCGTTCCCTCGCCCGCGACTTCGCCCGCCGCACGTACGGCCCGCCGGCCGCCGTCGCGGTCGGGGAGTACGAGGCGTTCGCGACCACCCTCGCCTTCCTGCGCCACCGCGCCCAGCGCGGCGCGGGCGGCCCGGACTTCACCGCCCGGGAGCAGGAGCTGCTCCACCACCTCTGGCAGCGCAAGGCGGTCGCCTCCCCCGCCCTGACCTACGCGGCGCGCGCGACGGGCCAGGTCTGGGCGCCGCCGCAGTACCTCGACTACGGCGGCTACAACCCGTACCGGAGCTAGGGCTACAACCCGTACCGGAGCTGGATCGCGGGGCCGTTCAGACCGACAGGCCCTTGTCCCGCAGCCAGGCCGCCGGGTCGATGCCATCGCCGCCCGCGGTGTGGACCTCAAGGTGCAGGTGCGGGCCGGTCACGTTTCCGGTCGCGCCGACGCGGCCGATCGTGTCGCCCGTGCCCACCGACTGGCCCACGCTCGCCGTCATCGAGGACAGGTGCGCGTACCAGACCTCCGAGCCGTCCTCCAGCTCCAGGACGATCCGGTAGCCGTACGAGCCGGACCAGCCCGCCGACTTGATGGTGCCGCCGTGGACCGCCTTGACCGGGGTGCCGGTGGGCGCCGCGAAGTCGAGGCCGGTGTGGTAGCCGGAGGACCACATGGAGCCGGACTGACCGTATGTGGAGGTGAGGGTGTACGAGGACGTGGGCAGGGAGTAGCTCGCGGCGAGCTTGGCCAGGCGCTCCGCCTCGGCCTTGGCCGCTGCCTCCGCCTCCGCCTTCTTCTTCGCCTCGGCGGCGGCCTTCTCGGCCGCGGAGGCCTTCGCCGCCGCCTCGGCCGCGGCCTTCTCGGCCGCCTGCTTCTCCGCCTCGGCCTTCTCGGCGGCGTCGGCGGAGGCCTGCTGCTGCTCGGCCTGCTGGAGGATGCGGGCGCGCAGCGCCTCGCCGGCGTCGGCGGTGGACTCGGACGCAGAGCCGCCGTCGGTCTTCTCGGCGCTGTCGGCCGGGAGGGTGAGGGAGGCGGTGAGCGGCTGCGGGTTGTTCGTCCCGGAACCCGTACCGTCGGCGCCGTCCTCGTCGGAGATGAACTCGCCGACGCCCGGCAGTTCGGAGGCGTCCGGGAGGTTCAGGTCCGGGAGCGAGATGGAGACCGGGGGCTTGTCCTTGGCGGTGGCCATGCCACCCGCGCCGACGGCCGCGATGACACCGACGCCGAGGACGGTGGAGGAGCGGGCGAAGGCGGAGCGCTGCTTCACGACCCGGTGGCGGCCACCGGAGCGGGCCTGCTGGCGAAGGGAGTCCTCGGTGGGGTTCCACTCCCCCCACGCCGTGGCGTTGTCGTCCGTACCGGCGGCGCCCGGCGCGCCGAACGCTTGGAACCCGTCGAAGGTGTCTTCGGGGGCAGGGGTGTTGGACGCCACGAAGGCGTACTCCTTTCCTTCCTTCTCGCCTACCGGGTTAGCTGACGGGTTCGGAGCAGGAAGGTCTCCTACGGGCGGTGTCGCACGGGTGCGACGGTGCCCGATTCACCCCAAGTGGTGGTTCCCCGGTTCCTTTTCAGGATTCGGCGCGTGCGCACGGTGCCGTCTCTTGCGACGGCTGGGACGACCGCGCTGCGTTATCGAACGTTAATAGACAGGAGGGCCGGATTCCAAGCTGTTCCGACTGATCATTCAAGAGATTGAGCCAGTACAGCCCGATTTGATCCCGCTTCAGTAAACCTCCGCCTGAAAGAGTTGGAACTGACGGTGTGTCAATTGTTATCGCAGCGGTACCTCTCCACTACGGATGGTCACGGCACCACCGGCATCGTCCGCCGCCGCTCCGGCTGCCCCGTCGCCGGACGGCTCACGGCGAGCAGCGCCATGTCGTCCGTGGAGCCGCCGCCCGTGTAGCGGCGGACGTCGTCGACGAGCGCGTCCAGCAGCTCCTCGGGCCCCGGGAAGATCCGGCCGGCGAGCCGCTCGGCCGGATCGTAGAAGGCGCCCTTGGCGTCCCGCGCCTCGGACAGCCCGTCGGTGTAGAAGAGCAGCGTCGCGCCGGGCGGGTACGGGCTCTCGTCCGCCCGGTCCGGCCAGGCGGCCAACTCGCCCATGCCGAGTGGCAGCGCCGGCTCGCTCGGCGCAAGAAGCTCCAGGCCCCCGTCCGCGTGCAGCAGCAGCGGCTCGGGGTGACCGCGGTTCACCACCCGTACACGCCCGTCCACGCGCGGGATCTCGGCCAGGACGGCGGTGGTGAACCCCTCGAAGGCGTCGAGGCTGGAGCGCCGCGTGCCCTCCCGGGCCAGCGCCCGCTCCAGCCGCTGCGCGACGCCCTCGAGGGTCGCCTCCTGTTCGGCCGCCTCCCGGAAGGCGCCGATCACGATGGCGACCGCCTCGACCGCGTCCAGCCCCTTGCCCCGTACGTCACCGACCACGAGCCGCACCCCGTACGGAGTGTCCTGGACGGCGAACAGATCGCCGCCGATGAACGCATCCGCCTGCGCGGCCTCGTAACGCGCCGCCACCTGAAGGCCGCCGATCCGCTCGGCCGGCGTCGGCAGGACCGCCTTCTGGGCGGTCGCCGCGATCACCCGGGCCGAGGCGAGCCGCTCGCCGCTGCGCAGGACGACCCGGTTGATGAGCAGGGCGAGGGCGGCGACGGTGGCGACGGTGAACGTCTCGGTGAGGGACGGGACTTCGGAGATCGTGTGGTTGTAGAGGTGCAGACCGACGCCGGCGAGGATCGCGGCGATGCCGGTGAGCAGGGTCGTCAGCATCGAGAAGAACGGGGCCGCGATGAGCGGCGCGGCCGAGAGCATCGGGGCCGCCGTGTACGAGGGCGGGGTGGAGAGGTCGAAGACGACACCGCCGAGGATGACGAGTGGGGGCAGGGCTCGGATGAACCGTCGGGCCCGCTCGGCTCGCGACCGCGGACGCCCGTTCACGTCGACGCCCGCGCCTCGCTGCCCCTGCCCCACCTGTGCTCTCCTGCCCGGTCCGTACACGGCGACGGACGGTACCGCGCCCTCCCCAGGGTGGCGGGAGCCGCGCCGCGCGGCGACCCCCGCTCGGCCGAGTGGGTGACACCTTCTCAGCCGCTCACCCCTACGCCCCCGCCCTTCACCTCCGCGCGCCCCCGCCCCTTACGCCCGAGAGTCCGGGACCGCCGCCGGGGCCGCGTCCGCGCTCAGCCGTCCGCCGCGCCCCAGGAGCCCCACCGCGCCCGCGCACACCAGCCCGACCCCGCACAGCACCAGCCACGGCGTCGCCGACCACCCGGTCATATCGAGCAGCGCGCCCGTCCCCAGGTTCCCGAGCGTGATACCGATCCCGCAGACGGTGTTGTAGAGCCCGTAGTGCGTGGCCACCCACCGCCCGCCCGAGAGCGCGACGACCGTGTCCATCTCGTACGGGTACAGCACCGCGTTCGCGACCGCCAGGGCCGCCGCGCACAGCAGCAGCCCCCCGAGCCCGGGCACGGCCACCGGCGGCAGGAAGGCCGCGCCCATCAGCACAAGGCCGAGGACCAGACACCGCTCACGGCTGAGCCGGCGCGCGCACCAGGCCGTGATCCGCAGCTGGCCGGCCAGCGCGACGAGCGCGGAGACCACGAAGAGCGCGGTCGTCGCCGCCGTGCCGTCCGCCGCGAGCGGCAGCGCCAGATAGACCTGGAAGGACAGGACGTACGATCCGGTCATCGCCAGCGAGAAGAGCCAGAAGGTGCGGTTGGTCAGCACCGTACGGAACTGGCCCCGTTCCTCGACCGCCTCCGCCGGCTTCCCCCGTACCGGAAGGTGCCGCAGCTGCACCAGCGTCAGCACGGCGAACAGCACCGCCGCCACCACGCACGTCAGCCGGAACGACACCCCCGTCAGCGCCACCCCCACCAGCGGCCCGAGCAGGATCCCGGCCTGGTAGTACGTGTTGAACAGCGCGAACGCCTCCACCCGCCGCTCCCCCGCCTCCGCCGCGAGATACGCCCGCACGGCCGGGTTGAACAGCGCCCCCGCCAGGCCCGTCGCCACCGAGGCGGCGACCAGCACCGGCAGCGACTGGGCGAACGCGAGCGCCCCGAAGCCCGCCGTCCGCAGCGCGCAGCCCGCGACGATCAGCGGCTTGAAGCCGAGCCGGTCGGCGAGCGCCCCGCCGACCAGGAACATGCCCTGCTGGGAGAGGTTCCGTACGCCGAGGACGAGTCCGACGGCCCAGGCCGCCATCCCGAGACCGTCGGCGAGATGAGCGGCGAGGTACGGCATCAGCATGTAGAAGCCGAGATTGATGGTCAGCTGGTTGAGGAAGAGCAGCCGTACCGCGGGCTCGAACGTACGGCTCTGGCGCCAGATCCCGCCCTTGGCGGGGGCCGAGACCTCGGTGCTCATCGGACCCGCTCCAGGACCCGGCGGGTCCAGCCGTCGACCCGGGCGTCGCCCTCGTACGCCGCCGGCTCCTCGCGCGTCGGGGCGTCGAGCAGCCCGTGCGCCGCGCAGAACTCGTCGCTGAAGACCGTGTCGAAGTAGCGCTGCGGCCCGTCGGGGAAGACGGCCGCGATCCGCGTCCCGCGCGGGCGGGTGCGGGCCAGCCACCCGGCGACGAGCGCCACCGCGCCCACACTCCAGCCGCCCGTGGCGAACTGACGCGACGCCAGACGCCGGGCTGCCCGGACCGCGTCCGCCGGCCCGACCCAGTGGATCTCGTCGAAGGCCGCGTGGTCGACGTTGCCCGGGTGGATGGAGGAGCCGAGCCCGCGCATCAGCCGCTCACCGGCCGGGAGGCCGAAGACGGTGGAGTGGACGCTGTCCACGCCGACCAGCTCCAGGGCGGGACTGGACGTGGCCCGCAGCGCGCGCGAGATGCCCGCGGAGTGCCCGCCCGTCCCCACCGCGCAGACCAGGACGTCGATCCGGTCGAGCTGCGCGGAGAGCTCGCCGGCCAGCCCGCCGTACGCCTCGGGGTTGTCGGGATTGCCGTACTGGTTCGGCCACCACGCCCCGTCGAGGGCCGAAAGGAGCTCCGCCACCCGGTCCATCCGCGCCTGCTGCCAGCCGCCCCGCGGGCTCGGCTCCGGAACGACATGGACGGTGGCGCCGTGGGCGACGAGCATCCGCTCGACGATCGGCTCGAGACCGGGGTCGGTGACGACATGGACGGGGTGGCCGTGCAGCACGCCGGCCAGCGCGAGGCCGAGGCCGAGGGTGCCGGAGGTCGACTCGACGACGGGCGCGCCGGGCCGCAGCTCTCCGCGCCGGCGCGCCTGCTCCACCATGTGGAGGGCGGCGCGGTCCTTGATACCGCCGAAGTTGAAGCCTTCGAGCTTGGCCCAGTAGCCGTCGTCCATCCACAGCACGGGGGTGTTGCCGACGGTCTGCGCAGCGACCGAGAGAGAACTTCCGGGCAGCAGGTTGTTCATCAGGAGTACGTCCTTGAAGTGGGTACGCCGAAAGGGAGCCTGGTCGTGTGGTGCGACCCGGCTCAGTTCCGGTCCACTCCGAGGGCGATCAGCAGCCGGCCCGGCTCGGGGCCGGGTCCCGCCCGTTCGCGGACGCAGCGCGCCCGCGGATCGGCGGGGAAGACCTCGTCGTCGGCGAGGAGTACGGCTCCGCCCGCGTCGGGCGCCGCGGGCTGCGGGGCCGTCTGGGCGGGCAGATGGACGTCGAAGGACCACGTCTCCCCGGGCCGCTCGCAGCCGTGCGGCAGGTCGGGGGCGGTGACGGTGGTCGTGGCGGCGGGAGAGACGAGCGGATGATGCCCGTGCGTCCCGTGGCAGACGCTCACCAGCAGGGCGAGGAGCGCGAGCAGGACGAGGACGGCGGGCGCCCGCCGTCGTACGTCGATCACGGTCTCGTCACGCATGGTCCGCGCGACATTACGGTGCGGCAACGTGCGGCCGCAAAGAGGCGTGCCCGGTTTCGGACACCGTTTACTTCGGGCGGGCTACCTACAGGTTCCGCTCCGCGTAGACCTTCATCGCGTCACGGACGAGGAGGACGGTGCCCTCGCCGTGCTTGTCGTAGTTCCGGCCGA